>CAYQAC010000039.1:0-34890 GCA_964415255.1 uncultured Polyangiaceae bacterium
CTGCATGGGAGCGCTTTTCCGGGCTCGTGTGGCGGCAAACTGATCGGCGCTCTAGGGCGCCAGCGTGAGCCGCCGCAGCGGCTTCTGGCGCTTGGGGTTGGGCAGGTGACCCAAGGCGCCAAATTCCTTGCGGTAATCACTATAGCGCCCGCCGGCGCGCACTGCCCGCGCTAGGGCCTCCCCCGTCTCCGCGCCGTTCTGCGCCAAGACGCTCTCCACCCAGGCCCACTTGGGGCTGACGGAGCGCACCTCCGCGCGGCCACGGAGCCCCGCTCGCAGCCGCTCAAGGCGCGCCGCGACGACATCCACGCCGGCGAACGGCACGCCGTCGAGCGGCGTGTTGCGCTTGGGGCACAGCGGCGCGATGCCGAGCGCGATGGGGATCTGCCGGGAGAGCTCGGTGACGAAGCCGACGCACTCGTCGATGTCAGCGTCTGTCTCCGTGGGGAGCCCCAAGATCAAGTAGAGCTTGAGCCGGTCGTAGCCGTGGCGGCGCGCGCGCTCTGCGGCGTACTCGTAGTGGCGCTCACGTCCGCGCCGCTCGATCATGTCGCGCAGGCGCTCGCTCGCGCCGTCGAGCGCCGTGGTGAGCGTGCGGTAGCCCACGCGGCGCAGCGCCGCGACGAACTCCTCTTTGAGCCGATCGGGCCTGAGGCTGCTCAGCCCGACCTCCGCGCCACGATCCGCCAGCGCGTTCACGATGTCGATGATGCGCGGGTGGTCGCTCACCGCCGCGCCCACCAGCCCCACCCGACGCGCGTCCTCGGGGATGGTGTTGAGGATGGTCTCTTGGGGGACGAGCCGCATGCCGCCGTTGGTGGAGCGGCGCATCACGCAGTATTGGCAGCTGCGGGAGCAGCCGCGCTCGGTCTCGATCAAGAACATGTTCGAGAGCTCGGTGTGCGGCGTGCGGATCGCGCTGTAGGCGGGGAGCAGCGCGTTGCTGCACGCCGCGATCTTCCGCAGCGCCTCCCCGTGGTGCTCCCCGACGGTGATGCTCGGGTGCTCCGCCAGCCGCGCGCGCGCCTCAGCGTGGCTGCTGGCGCCGGCGATCACATCGATAGCCCAGCTGACTATCTCCTCGGCCTCCCCCATCACCACCGCGTCCGCGAACGGGAGCAGCGGGCAGGGGTTTGAGAAAGTCAGGGGGCCGCCGCATAAAATGAAGGGGTCCCGATCACTACGGTCGCGCCAAAAAATAGGTACTTTGGCGGCGTCCAGCATGCGCACCAGGCCCGCCAGCTCGAGCTCGTAGGCCACGCTGAAGGCCAGGATGGGGAAATCAGAGAGGCCCCGCAGCCCCTCGTAGCTGATGGCCGGCTCAATCTGGGTGAGCCCCGCGCGGTCGCCGCCATCCGGAAGGAACAGCCGCTCGCACATCACGTCCGGCATCTCTTGCAGCAGCCGGTACACCCGCTGAAACCCGAGGGAGCTCATGCCCACGTGGTAAGGCGAGGGGTAGCAGAGCCCGACGCGGATCGGCGCCTGCTTCGGGATGCGCCCGACCTCCGCGGCGAGCCGCTCGCGGATCAGTTTGTGCGTCGCGTTAGAAGCCAAGATCTGCACTATAGCGCGCGGGCGCTCCCCCGCGCCCTCTCCTCTGGCGCTTTACTGCGCGGCGCGCGCGCTTTTACGCAGCGCGCCGCTGTGAGCTGCGACATCGTGGTGCCGGCTTTGCGGGACAAGCCGCGAGAACCGTGGCCTATACTTCGAAGATGGCAGCCCAAGGTCACGGTGAGTCCGAGCTGATCTACGACTGGAACGAGATCGCCCGTAAGGGTCGCGTGATCCCCAAGGGGATCGAGTTCTTCGACGAGACGCTGCGCGACGGCCTGCAGAACCCGTCAGTCAAAGATCCTGACATTGAGGACAAGCTGCGGCTGGTCCACCTGATGGACGGCCTCGGCATCCACGCGGCGGACATCGGCTTGCCCGGCAGCTCGAAGCGCGCCTTCGATGACTGCCTGCGGATTTGTCAAGAGGTGGTCAAGAGCAAGCTGAGCATCCAGCTCGCCTGCGCCGGCCGCACCGTGGCGAGCGACATCACGCCGATGGTGGAGCTCTCGCAGCGCGTGGGCATCCCGATTGAGGTGTATGCCTTCGTCGGCTCGAGCCCAATCCGCGCCTTGGCAGAGGAGTGGGATCTCGAGCGCATCAAGCGCTTCACCGCGGAGGCGGTGGACGTCGGCGTGAAGAACGGGCTGTCCGTCTGCTACGTCACGGAGGACACCACGCGCGCGCGCCCCGAGGTGCTGGCGGAGCTTTTCCGCGTGGCAGTGGACCATGGCGCCGCCTCGCTGTGCCTGTGCGACACCGTGGGTCACGCCACACCCGACGGCGTGCGCAACTTGATCACCTTCACGCGCTCCTTGGTGAGCGCCATGGGTTGTCAGGTGCGCATCGACTGGCACGGCCACAACGATCGCGGCTTGGGGCTCGTGAACTCAATCTACGCGCTGGAGGTCGGGGCAGATCGCGTGCACGGCACCGCCTTGGGCATCGGTGAGCGCGTGGGCAACGCGCCCATGGAGCTCATCCTGCTCAACCTGAAGCTGCTCGGCCTGCTTGAGGGTCAAGACCTGACGAACCTGCTTGAGTACTGTCAGCTGACGGGTAAGGCGGTGGGCTTCCCGGTGCCCATCAACTACCCGCTGGTGGGGGACGACGCCTTCCGCACCGCCACCGGCGTGCACGCCGCCGCCATCATCAAGGCGCAGCAGAAGGGTGACGACTGGCTGGCTGACCGCATCTACTCCGGGGTGCCGGCCGGCATGTTCGGGCGCCAGCAGGAGATCTGCATTGGCTACATGTCGGGCGCCTCAAACGTGAACTACTGGCTCCGGCAGCGCGACATCGAGCCGACGGAGGCCCTGGTGAAGGGGATCTTGGCGCGCGCCAAAGAATCCAAGCACATCCTCACGGACGACGAGGTGCTCGGCGTGATCCAGGGCCAGGCCTGAAGCGGACGGTCGGTGGCCTCGGGGCGAGCTCGTCACGAGGACGCTCATCGACGGATTTTTTGTTGGGGGTTGGGTTCCGTCGCGCGGCGCCTTGAGCCACCAGCCAGGCGCGGCTTGCGCTTGTCCGCGCGGCGTCCACTGGTGAGCGCTGACCAGCGCGCCACCCATTGGGACGGCGCGTCATGGCTCGCTAGCGCAAGGCGGATGACGGCGCTCGGCTCCCTCAGTTAATATGGGCGCTCGGGAGGGGGGTGGCGGCGCGTCTCCCCTCGCGTCGCGTGGGCGCTCTGCTCAGTCACGCTGCCCAGTAACGGATGAGCGCTCGCCGAGGCCGAGCATCGCCTATCAGTTGAGAGTTTCAGGAGGAGTCGATGACACCCTATCAGACCACCAACCATTTTCTGGAGCAGGGCTTCGCGCTGCTTGAGCTGGAGCCAAGGTACAAGGCGCTGTTGATGACGCCGAGCCGCGAGCTCCGGGTGGAGCTGGCGATTGAGATGGATGACGGCGCCATCGGCAACTACATCGGCTACCGCGTGCAGCACGACAACGCGCGCGGTCCCTACAAGGGTGGCCTGCGTTATCACCCGGAGGTCGACATCGACGAGGTGCGCGCGCTGGCGTCGCTGATGACCTGGAAGACGGCGCTCATCGGGGTGCCGTTCGGCGGGGCGAAGGGCGGCATTCAGGTGGACCCAGCTCAGCTCAGCCCGCGCGAGCTCGAGCGGCTCACGCGGCGGTTCACTGAGCAAATTGGTGAGTTCATCGGACCAAGCATCGACATCCCGGCGCCGGACATGAACACCAACGCCCAGGTGATGAGCTGGATCTTTGACCAATACAGCCGCCGCTATGGCTACAGCCCGGGGGTGGTCACGGGGAAGCCAGTGGGGCTCCATGGCAGCTTGGGGCGTGACGCGGCGACCGGTCGCGGCTGCTTGTTCGCCATTCGGGAGACGCTGAGCGCCCACGGTGAGCCGCTGAACAAGGCCTCGTTTGCGATCCAAGGCTTCGGCAACGTGGGCAGCTGGTTCGCGCGCCTGGTGCACGAGGCGGGCGGCCGCGTGGTGGCGGTGAGCGACGTGCACGGCGGCATCGCGAACCCGGAGGGCCTGGATATCCCCGCGCTGATGCACTACCTCGCGGAGACGAAGCGCGTCGGGGGTTTCCCTGGGGCAAAAGACATCTCCAACGCGGAGCTCTTGACCACGCCCTGCGACGTGCTGGTCCCGGCGGCGCTCGGTCACGTGATCACCGCAGAGAACGCCGGACAAATCAGCGCGCGGTACGTGCTGGAGGCCGCTAACGGCCCCTGCACCGCTCAGGGGGACGCGGTGCTGAACAGCCGCGGCATCACCTGCATCCCTGACATCTTCGCGAACGCCGGCGGTGTCACGGTGAGCTACTTCGAGTGGGTGCAGAACACCCAGAACCTGCGCTGGACTGAGGCGGAGGTGAACCAGCGCCTCGAAGAGCACATGGTGAACGCGCACCAGGCGATCGTGAAGGCGATGCAGCAATACGGCGGCTGCTCGATGCGCGCGGCGGCGTTCGCGCTCGCGGTGCAGCGCGTGAAAGAGGCGACCGACCTACGTGGCCTCGGCTGAGGTGAGTCGCGTGGCGCAGAGCCCGCGCCGCGGGCTCTCGGCGCTGATGCGCTCAGCGTGTGCGCTCTCAGCGTGTGCGCTCTCAGTGTGTGCGCTCGGGTGCACCCCGAGCGCGCCCAGCGCGGAGCCTTCGGGTGCGTCTTCAGTGCCGCGCGGGGACTCGCCGGGCGTCGTTCAGGGGGCGCCGCGCGGGGACTCGCCGGGTGTTGAAGAGGGGGCGCCGAACGGCGTCTCCGGTCCTCAGGCAGCGCCACGCAGTGACGCCGAAGCGGGACCAACCCCCAAACCCGTGAGCTGGGACGCGAGCGCCTACCCTTGGGTGGCGGCGGGACTCGTCAGTATGCCTGCCGAAGGCTTGGAGCAGCGCGTCGCGGCGCCGGCGGGCTTCTCTCGGGTGGCGCTCGAGGCGGGGACGTTCGGCGCCTGGCTGCGCGGCTTGCCGGTGGAGCCGGAGGGGGCGGTGGTCAAGAGCTACGCGGGGCACACCATCCGCGCGGCGAGCTCGGTGGCGGCGGTGGTGGCGCTGGACGTGGGCAAGGCAGATTTACAGCAGTGCGCGGACGCCATCATGCGGCTCCACGCGGAGTGGCGCTGGCACACTGGGGCGCGCGAGCACCGCTACCGCGCCGCGAGCGGGCTGAGCCTAGAATTTTCCAGGTGGCAACGCGGCGAGCGGCTGGTGGCGGAGGGGCCCAAGCTCTCTTGGGTGCCGAGCGGTCGCGCGCGCCCGGCGGATCACGCGTCGCTCAGGAGCTTCTTGGACGCGGTGTTCGCGTGGACGAACACGGTGGCGCTGGGGCGCCAGGCGAAGGCTGTGAGCTTTGAGGAGCTTGTCCCAGGGGATTTCGTGGTGCAGGGGGGTAACCCGGGGCACGCGGTGCTCGTGTTGGATGAGGCGCGCGCGGTGGATGGGCGCCGCGCGCTGCTGCTCGGTCAGAGCTACATGCCAGCGCAGAGCTTCCACGTGCTCCGCGCGCCGGCTGAGCATTGGCTCGAGGGCGCGCCCCCCGGTTGGTTCGTGGTGGCGGCAGATGAGCCGCTGCAGACGCCGTTCTGGCCTCGGCCGTTTCAGTGGGCTGAGCTCCGGCGCCTCGACTGAGCGCGGCTAAAGTCAGCTAAACGAACTTTTTAGGTGGTCGCGCCGCTGAAAGCCGGGCGCTCGAGCGCCCAGAGCAGGCTCGCACGGGCGCCGCTTGTGCGGTGTGGTAGTAGCCGGGCCTGATGAGCGGCGAGCAACCGAAGGGGCGAGCACGGACGCGCGGGGTGTGGGCAGGCAGGCGCGCGGCGGGCGCAGCGCCTGCGGGGAAGGCTGCGTCGGAGGCGAAGGAGGGGTCGCGGCCCACGGCGGCGGCTCCGGAGCGGGCGGCTCAGGCGCGCAGGTCGGAGCCTCAGCGCCCGGCTCAGGGCGCTCCCAAGGCGCGCTCAGCTCAAGGCGCCCCTACGGGGCGCTCTGCGGCGGCGCTGCTGGCCTCGGCGGAGCGTGATGCGCAGGCGCTGCGCGCCGCAGCGAAGAAGCCGCGCGGAAAAGCGCGCTTCGAGGCGCTGAAGTCAGTGGAGGTGACCATGGAGCGCTCGGCGCGGCCGCGCGCTGAGGCGGCGCCGCGGACTGGGGGTCGCGCGCCAGAGGGTGGGGGCAGGTCCTCGCAGGAGGTGCGAGGCAGGTCAGGCTCGGCTCAGGAGGGTCGGGGTAAGTCAGGTCAGCTGAGTGGTGAGGCGCCCGGTCGCTCATTGGAGGCGCGGGGAGGCAGGCTGCGCGCGCGGGCCGCTGAGGCGACACGCACGGCGCAGCGCGGGCAGGCTGAAGAGGCGCCGCGGCGCGCGCGGGGTAAGCAGTTCCTGTCTCCAGAGTTCGCGCCCAACCTGATGGCGGAGGAGCTGGGGCTCACGCCCAAGCCGCTCGCGCCGCCGCCGCTCACGCGCCGCGCGCTCAGCCACGTGGGCGGCGACGTGGAGCTGAGCGGTGACGAGGCGCTGGGGGAGGTGCTCCGGCGCGCGCTCCAGGTGACCTCGGAGGAGGACGAGGTGCGGGCGCACGTGCACGGCTTCCACAGCTACCCTGCGCGGCTCCACCCCGTCACCGCGCGGATCTTGGTGCAGGAGCTGGCGGGCGCTGGGCGGCGGGTGCTCGATCCGTTCTGCGGCAGCGGCACGGTGGCGGTGGAGGCGCGAATCGCTGGGGCGCGGGTGGGCGCCTCGGACGCGAACCCCTTCGCGGTGGAGCTCGCGCGCCTGAAGACGGGCGGCGTGGTCGAGGGCTTGGTGGAGGCTGCGACGCGCGTCACTGAGCAAGCCGAAGAGCGCCGCGAGCGCAAGGCGGGCCCCACGGAGCGCTACGGGGAGGTGGACAGGGAGCTGTTCGACGTGCACGTGCTGCTCGAGCTCGACGGCTTGAAGGCGGCGATCCAGAAGGAGCCAGCGCCGCTTGTGCGGCGCGCTTTGTCACTCGTGCTGACGTCCCTGCTCACCAAGGTGAGCCGCAGCCCCGGGGACACCCGACGCGCCACGATGAAGCGCCGCTTGGCCTCGGGCTTCACCATCCAGAGCTTCCAGGCGAAGGCGGAGGAGCTCGCGGAGCGGCTCCACGGCTTTCAAGAGCTGCTGCCGCGCGGCGCCTTCCAGTCGCACCTGGAGGTGAGCGACGCGCGGCGCCTCGACTACGTGCGCACCGGCACCGTCGACTTGGTCGTCAGTTCACCGCCCTATCCCGGGGTATACGACTACGTGAAGCACCACGAGACGCGCATGCGCTGGCTAGGGCTCGAGACAGAGGGCTTCGCGCGCTCGGAGATCGGCGCTCAGCGGCGCGCGAAGGGGCAAGACTTCGCGCGCGCCGCCGGCGGGTGGGATCGTGAGATGGCGCCGTGCCTGCATGAGCTCGCGCGGGGCCTCGCGCCGCGCGGCGTGGTGGTGCTGGTGGTGGCGGACACCGTGCTGGGGGAGCGCGCGTGGTACGCGGATCGGGCGCTGGCGCAGCTCGCGCCGAAGGTGGGGCTGCGGCAGGTGGCGGTGGCGTCGCAGCGCCGCCCGCTGTTCCTGCGCGGCGCCGAGCAGGCGTTCGCGACGCGCCCCCGGCGCGAGCATTTGCTGGCGCTGGCTCAGGCGTAGGAGCTACGGGCGTGGGCAGCGGCGCGGCTGTGCTAGGTCGTGGCTGCCTTTTTGGCTCAGGCGCTCGAAGAGCACGGTGGGGCCCATGTGGTTGGCGAAGCCCTCGGTCCACACGTCACCGGGGGGGCCGGCGTCCAGGCGCCCGAAGGCCACGTAGCGCTCCTTGAGCACCGGCCACTGCGCCTCTTTAAGCCAGGGGCTCAGGAGGTCACTCGAGGCGCCGATGACCACGTCGTAGTGCTCGGCGCGCAGGCGCTCGCCGTAGCCGAGCGGGTAGCGCGACTGAGAGACATCCTCCGCCGCCATCACGCGATCCTTCGGGAGCTCGCTGCCCTCCATGAAGCACACCATGCCGCGCCCCAGGTACACGCGTTCGCCGCAGGCTTGACGCGCAGCGACCAGCTCGCACAGCTGCGCGCCGTAGCGGTAGTCCGCGGTGGTGGGGAGCCGCTTCTTAGGAGACCACAGCGCGAAGACGCACAGCGTGAGCGCGGCGGCGTGCGCCGCGCGCCGCCAAGCCGCGCCGCGAAGTAGCCCATCGATGAGCAGCGGCGCGCCGAGCGCGGTGTAGAGGAAGAGCAGCGCCGTGAGGTTGTTGGGGCCACCGAGGGTCTTGAACAGGGCGAGCAGCGCGAGCGGGGTGTAAAAGAGCGTAGGCAGGCACAGCCGCAGATAATTCCCGTATGGAAAAACAGCGGTCAGGGGCTCTGATGGTGCGAAGGGGGCTCCAGCGCTCAAGCTGCGGCTCGCTGAGCGGGGCTGGTCATGCTCAACCTCATGCTGATGGTCTGACGGCGCCTGATGGGGCGGCGATGCCTGTGCCGCGGGCGGCTTCGGCCGCCAAAACAGCCGCAGCAGCACCAGGAGCAGCATCGGGTACACCAAGATCCCGAGGCCAGAGCTGAGGTCCCGCGTCTTGAAGCTCTGAAAGCCCGCGGCGCTCGGGATCTCCCACACCCACGCGATGAAATACGGCCCATGCAAGAGACGCAGCGCGCCGAGCAGGCAGCCGGCGCCGAGGGCCGTCGCTAACATCAGGCGCAGGCGCTCGCCCCGCTTGAGCTGGGGCGTGAGCAGGCAGCTCGTCATCAGGCTCGCCGTCACCGCCACGGCGCCGGTCTGCTTGAACCAGAGGGCGAGCGCAGGCAGCGTGAAGCAGACGAGCAGGCGCTTGGCTGGCGTGAGGCGCGGGAGCGCCGCGCAGGCGACGCTCGCGAGGCAGAGGCAGGTGAGCTCGAGGTTGGTGGGGTGCAGTGAGTCGGCGATGGGGCTCATCAGCGCCGCCAGCGCCAGCACCGCGCCGAGCACGCTGAGCTCAAGCGCGCTCAAGCGCCGCTTGTCACCTCGCGCGGCGCGCTCACCGCGCAGCACCTGACGCCCCAGCCACAAGCCCGCGAGCACCGCGAGCCAGAACCACAGCTGCGCGAGCCACTTGTGCGCGAGGTAGCTGCGCTCGAGGCCAAGCGGGGAGAGCAGCGCCCAGCCGAGCGCGGGCGCGCCCGGCGAGTAAATCCAGGAGCTCGCGTCACTCGGCGGACCGTAGGCGCCGAGCCCGAGCTCCAAGCGGAGCACCATGCTGAGGTAGTAGTCGTCCGGCCAGTACATGAGGTCGTAGGGGAACCTCAGGCGCCTGATGACTAGGAGCAGGGTGCTCCAAAGCTTCCAGCCGAGCGCGCCGATCAGCGCGCTCAGGCTAAGCCAGGCTAGAGCTTGGCCTGCGCGGCTCGGTTGGGTGCTGGGCTGCGCCGCCACGGCGTCACTATCGCACGCTCGCGGCGCTCAGGTGAGGGCTCGACGCCGCGAGCGCTTGGCGCAGCGCCTCCGCCACCTGGTCTGGATCACTGACGGGTGCTTGGCACACGAAGCCTTGGCACACGTAGAGCGCGGCGCGCTCCGGCGGCTTCCCCTCCGCGAGCGGCAGCGGCGGATCGGCCTCTGCCGGGCGGGCGTAGGCGATCACCTGATTGGGCAGGTACACCCGGGCCACCGCGCGCTCGAGGGCCTCGCTCGCCTCTGGGGCGCCGCTGATGCAGAGCTCCACGGCGGGGCCCCCGAGCCGGGCGGCGGCGCACAGGGTGCTGGCGAACGCCCGCGGCACGCGGGCGATCTGGCTGGCGTAGGCCTCGATGACGCGCGTCGCCTCAGCCCGAAAGTCCTCCCGCTGCAGGTGGTCAGCCAAACGAATCAGCGCGCGCGCCGCGACGGCGTTGGGCGCGGGCAGCGCGCCGTCGTGTCCCTCGCGGGTGCGGACGATCAGCGCCTCGTGATCGCTCGCCGTGTGAAACAGCGCGCCCTCCTCGGCGCCGAAGTCCGCCAGCATCCGCACAGCCAGGCGCTCGGCGTCCCGGAGCAGCGACGGAGCCCCGCCCGCCTCCACCAAGTCGATCAAGCCATCTATTAGGTAGGCATAGTCCTCCAGGTACCCAGCCAGGTGCGCGTGGAGCCCAGACTCAGTGAAGCGCGCGGTGCGCAGCAGGCCGCCGTCCTCCCGCGTGAGGCGCGAGAGCAGGAAGCGCGCGGCGCGGGTGGCGCTCTCAAGGTAGCGCGGCTCGCGCAGCACGCGGTGCCCCTCCGCCATGCTGCCCAGCATCAAGCCATTCCAACTGACTAAAATCTTATCGTCGAGCAGCGGGTGGACGCGCGCCTCGCGCGCCGTGTAGAGCGCCTCCACGCCGCGCCGCAGCGCCTCGCCGAACCCCGCGCCCGAGATCTCAAGTGAGGCGACCACCTCCTCCAAGGGGCGCGGCGTGTTGGGGATGCTCTTGCCCTCGAAGTTCCCCTGCTCCGTGATGTCGTAATAGCGGCAGAGCCAGCTCGCGAGCTCGGGCGGCAGCCCTGCCGCCAGGACGGCGGCCTCCACCTCCGCCGGTGTCCACACGAAGAACTTCCCCTCCTCGCCCTCGCTGTCCGCGTCCGTCGCGCTGTAGTAGCCGCCCTCCGCGTGCTGCATTTCCTTGCAGATATAGTCGAGGATCTCACGCGCCGTCCGCGCGTAGGACGCCTCCCCCGTCAGCTGGTACGCGGCGAGGTACACCCGGGAGAGCTGCGCGTTGTCGTACAACATCTTCTCGAAGTGGGGGACGAGCCAGCGCTCGTCGGTGCTGTAACGGCAGAAGCCGCCGCCGATGTGGTCATACATGCCGCCCCGCTGCATGCCCTGCAGGGTGCCGTGGATCATGCGGAGCACGCCGGCGTCAGGCGTGCGCGCCTGGGCGTCGATCAGCAGGCGCAGCGCAGGCGATGGTGGGAACTTCGGCGCGCCGCCGAAGCCACCGAAGCGCGCGTCATAGGCCTGCGCCAGATCGCCGATGGCGCGCGCCGCCGCGTCCTCCGGGAGCGGGGCCGGCGCGGGGGCCTTGGAGCCCTCACGGATCGCCTGGGTGAGCTGCTTGGCTTGCGCGGTGACGTCGTCGCGCTCCTCGCGCCACGCCTCCGCCACTCGCCGGAGCAGGGTGGGGAAGCCGGGGCGCCCATACTTGTTTTCCGGAGGGAAATAAGTACCGGCGAAGAAGGGCTCCTGCGCCGGGGTCAGCATCACCGTCATGGGCCAGCCGCCGCTGCCGCTGATCGCGATGGTGGCGCTCATGTAGATGTCGTCAATGTCAGGCCGCTCTTCGCGGTCGACCTTGATGCACACGAAGTGCTCGTTCATGAGCGCCGCGGTGGCCTCGTCCTCAAAGCTCTCGCGCTCCATCACGTGGCACCAGTGGCACGCCGCGTAGCCAATGCTGAGCAGGATGGGCTTGTCCTCGCGCGCCGCGCGCTGAAGCGCCTCTTCCCCCCAGGGGTACCAATCCACCGGGTTCGTGGCGTGCTGGAGCAGGTAGGGGCTGGTCTCACCAGCGAGCCGGTTCTTGCGGGTGCTCATCGCAAACGGTGTAGGGCGGCTCTTCGGGCGTGGCAATCCGCCGCGCTCGCCAGCGTGAGGTCAGTCAGCCGTAGCTGACGCTGAGCCGCTGGGTGGGGGGCTCGATCGGGGGGTTAGACAGGCAGTCGCTGCTTGGCGCTATGAGCAGCGCTGCCTCCCGATCGTCTGCCCCATCGCACCCAAGTGACGCGCAGCGCTAGCTCGCGGCGCGCCTCGCGGCGCGGTGCCGTCTAACCCCCAAACCCAAACCCGTCAGGGTACCTGTGAAAGTGCGCCGAGGCGCTTCGCGGGCGCTTGGGCCCCTCAGTGCCAGGCGGCGGCGGCCTTGACCGGCTGATTCGTGCGGTCGTGCTCGGCGATGAGCGCCTCTGCCTGGGGAGCGCAGCTGACGCAGGCGGGGAAGCGCGAGCCGTGGTCGCACTGGATGATGCGCGCGGTGCCGAGCGCGGTGAACTCTTCAGGATCCATGTGGCGCCCACAGGCGATGCAGTGGATGTGCTGGTGCTCGTGCTGGTGAGCGGTGGGCTTCAGCGCCTTGCGCTGGCGCTTGGTGAGTTGCTTCGCCTTCTTGGCCATGAGGCGGCCATCATGCGCCGCGGCGCGCCTCCTGGCCAGCTCTTACAGCGAACTGGGGTACGCCTATAGAAGGGCAGGCTCCTACCAGAAGGGCAGGCACGGGGGCCTGCCCCTACGTCGCGCGGGTCATCGGCACCTCAGCGTCGCCGACCTGGTGGTCAGGCTACCTGGTGCGCTCCATCAGCACGTTGGCGTCGCCGACCTGGAGCGTGCACTTGCCAGCTAGGCCTCCCCAGCCGCCGCCCCAGCCGAGCGCCATGTGGATCTCCACCGACTCGCCGTTCAGCTCAATCGTGGCGGTCAGCTCACCGTGCCCGATCCACGACCAAGAGCGCTCCGCCAGGACCTCGCCGTCCCACGCCAGGGCAAACCCCTTGGTCAACTCGTTCCGGAGCACCGAGACCCGGTGGCCTTGGTACACCCCTTCCCAACGCGCCGATAGCAACCCCATGGGGTGAGGGTACCAGCCGTACGCACAACCTGAGGAGCGCTTTGAGGGTGAACTTTCGGCGCCTCCACTGAGCGCGCGCCTCCGACGCTTCGCCAGGGCCCAGCGCCGCCGTCAGAGCACCCCGAGGGTTGGCTCCTCATGGTTAGGCACTGAGGCCAGGCGAGCTGCTTGGTTGGGTAGCAGCGAGGTCACACGGTCGCTAAAAGTCAGGTGAGCGAACTGCAAGAGACCGGCCAGTGAGCCGGGCGACCTCTGCTTGGGGTGTATTCAGGGAGCCGTCAGTTAGGCAAGGGACCGTACGTATGGAGGTGAAGTGACGAGCTCAGGTGGGCGCTGGCAGACACTGGCTTGGCTCCACGACGGTAATGGCTGAGCGGTGAAGGAGCGCTCTTCAGCTGGGTGTAGAGGGTCAGAGAGAAGAAATATTACACATTCAGTGGAATCAAGCTGGGGCGGAATGTCCGGGAAGCGGCTCTAAAGAGCAATAAAATCAACGTGTTATGCCATATTGGCTTGGCATTCGCGTTCGCATACGAACGGCTGATTTGTCCTAGATGGTCTAGTGATCACGGGTGGGTGGGGGCCCACTTGGGGGCCCTGAACTGAGGAGCATCAGATGATCGACACCACAGAAGAGCGCACGCGCATGTATCTGGACTACCTTGAGGCGGAGCGGAGGAGCCCCTTCGTGGATGAGGATGGGGACATCGCTTTTTGGCACCGCAAGCGTATGCACTACATCCATGTGGATGAGCGGGATGAGGAGTACTTCCAAATCGTCCTGCCCAACTTCCACCAATTCAACCCGGTGGACACGCCCCGCGTGGAGCGGATCGCCTTCCAGGTGACCAGCAGGATCAAGGTGGGGAAGGTGTTCCGCAGCTCCCGCCGCCAGCTGAGCGCGTCGGCTGAGGTGCTGCTCGCCCACCCGGAGGACTTCAGGTTCATCTTCCACCGGCTGCTCTCGGTGATCGGCGGCCTGGTGATGGCCACCCAGAGGTGCATCCGTGAGCCCGTCGGATCCAAGACGTCGGACTCGTCCTTGTTGAACTGAGCCGCCACGAGCGGAGGGATGCGCTCAGCGCCGCCGCGCGCTGTGCCCCCTAGGTAGGGGCTCAGCGCGGCTGCGCGAGCTCGCACAACCAAGACGACACGCAGAGAACAACACCTCTCGGGTGGGGGCTCACGAACGCCAGGCGGCGTGAGGCCACCCAGGGCAACCAGTAGGAGAACGCATGAACGACGACTCAGACAAACGCATGACCGACGACTCAGAGGAGCGCCGGAACGACGACTCAGGGCAACGAAAGCAGAGGATCTTCGACTTCCTGGTGGAGCGGGGGTTTCACACCTTCGTCGGCAGGGACGGCACCATCCAGTTCAAGCACCGCGGGCGCACCCACTTCATCAACTCGGGGGTGCAGGATCCAGACTACTTTGAGATCATCTGCCTAGGCTTCTACAAAGCTGATCGCTACGAGAACGCCCGCGCGATGCGGGTCGCCCACGAGGTGACCTGCGATCTTGAGGGCGTGAGGGTCTGCTTCGATGTGCGGCACATCTCGGCTGGGGCGGGCGCGCACCTGGTCTCTCCGGGGGACTTCAGGTTCGTCTTCGATCGGCTGCTGAGGGCGATCGATCGGGCGGTCAGCGAGGTCCGTCTGCGGCTCGGTCGCAGGCGCATCCGGACCAACGCGCCCGGCTCCTCTTCACTGAACTGAGGTGCTTATGACAGAAGCAGCGCGAGCGCGAGTCTTCGTCAAGCTCCTGAAAGAGCGGGAGCTCTCAGCGAGGATCGGCCCGGGGGGGCGGATCTACTTCAGCTACCTAGGTCAGGAGCACTACCTTGAGCTCGATCCGCAAGAGGAGCGCTACGTCGCGGTGGTGCTCCCGCGGGTCTGGTCGCTGAGCGGCGGCGTCCCCCAGTGGGTCAGGTCGGCGATCTATACCAACCGCAGCTTCGAGGCGCTGAGGGTCTACCCCATCGGCCCTTGGCTCAGCGTGCGCGCGGAGGCGTGGCTCACGTCACCTGAGCGCCTCACGCGGGTGCTCTCCCACATGCTGAGGGGGGTCCGCTCAGGGGCCGATCACCTGACGCGGACACTCACCGAGAGGAGCGAGCGATGAGACGAGACGAGCTAGCGAACCTGTACTTGAGCTACCTGCGTCGGCGCGGGAGAGAGGGGCGGCTCAGCCGCCAAGGGCACGTTGTGTATGGCGACGACCCGGTGCACACGCTGTACGTTGAGGAGAACAGTGAGCCGTACTTCTCCATCGTGGTGAGGGACTTCTGGAGGCTGGAGGATCCTGAGGAGCTCTCCTCGGTGGAGCTGGTGGCCATCCGGGTGATGCGGCGCACGCACCTCGCCAAGCTCTACCCCTTGGGCGGTTGGGTGTGGGCGAGCGCGGGGGTGTTCTTGGAGCGCCACCGAGATTTTGAGGGCGTCTTCCCGCAGCTGGAGCGTCAGCTCGGCGTCGCCATGAGCCGCTTCGTGCAGCTGATGAGCCAAGGGAGCCGGTGCGCCCAGGGTTGAGCCGTGAGGTGAGGTGCCAAACCCCCAAAACCCGCGGAGTCAGTCGCGCTGACTAGCCCAGCGTGCGCTGCTCGAGCGCGGATTCGAGCACCTGACCATCCACCGTGAGGTAGAGGCGTCCGTCGGAGCGCACCAGCTCGAGATCGAAGCTGCGGCTCAGGTGGGGCTCAAGCGCGCTCAAGAGCTGAGGGTCGAGGTGCCAAACCTCGATCGTCTCCGCGCGGTGGATGGCGGTTAGGTCACCTAACTGACGACTGAGCTGCTCCAGGGTGAGGTGGGTGTAGAGGAGCACGCGCGGCGTTCCCTTGCTCGCCTTGTGCAGGCGCTCCGCGGAGGGCGCGCCCACGTCGACCCAGGCGAGGCGCGCGCCCGTCATATCCCATATGGAAACAGGTGGCTCGTCGGCGTCGGAGAGCCCGCCCTTGCTGAAGGCAAGGCCCGGCTCGTAACAGAGGGCGTAGGCCAAGAGGCGCGTCAGCAGGTAGCGGGTGCTCTCCGAGGGGTGCCGCGCCAAGCGGAGCTCGAGCTGCTCGTACACGCCGCGGTCCACGTCGGAGAGCGTGAGGTTCACACGGTGGAGGGTCGCGGGGAGGGCCATGGCTTGGGACTTTGTGACAAAGGCGCGCCGCTCGCCGCCTAAGTGCGGCATGGGCGCGCGGCAGAGGCTAGCAGGTGCTGCCAGCCCGGGCGGAGCTGTGTAGAGTCCCGGCGTGCCGGAGCCTAGTGATCCTGAGCTGACGAGCGACGAGCCCGATGAGGGTGAGTCGGCGCTCGCTGGGCCCTCCGTGCTGCCGCCTCCTGCGGCCCCCAAGCTCGGCCTCGCGGATCTCACGATTGGCCTGGGTACCTTACTAGTCGGCGTGGCCTACGGGCTCCTGCACCCGCTGTCGCAGTACGTCGCCGCGCCCATCTGGTTTTGGATCGCGCTGCCGGTGTTGGCGTTCATCGTCTCGCTGACCGCGGCGCGGCAAGGCATCCCGCGGGTTTGGTTCGGGTTCGGCGTGTCGCTGCTCCTGCCGCTAGGCCTCGCTATTTACGACCATGCGCGCGAGCTTGAGGCGATCCAAATCCTTGATGATCAAGCGCTGGCGATGGTCGGGCTGTCGCAAGCCTCAGCCGACGCGCGCGGCGTGTTGGTGATCGGCGCAGGGGTGTCGCTCATCACCGCGCTGGGGATTGAGCTGGTCTTGCTCCGGCATCAGCCGCGGCCACCGGCGCCTTGCGGCGCGCAGGCCTGGGTGGCGCTGGCGGCATGGGCAGCCGCCCTGACATTTGGTCGGGTGGAGCTGGAGATGACCTGGCTGCTCGAGGACACCCTCGCGGTGGTCGGCATCGCGTGCCTGGCGCTCTTGGTGCGCGCCGGCTCGAGCCTCTCGCTCGTGGTGTGGGCCCCGCTGGTGCTCGTGGTGCTGGTGTGGGTGCGGGTGGACGCGACGGTGGGGATCCAGAACGGCCTCGACGCGCTGTACGAGCCAGGGCTAGACGGTGGGCTTGAGCGCGCGCGGCGTGACCGCCTGGTGGTGCTCGACGCGGCGGCCTCCATCTCGGCGGTGCTGCTGCTCTTGTGGTCGCTCCGCGCGCGGTTGATGGAGCTCTTGCGGCGCCGACGTCGGCTCGTGATCTTGGCGTCGGGGTGGTTGGGGCTGTTCGCGGCGGAGCGTTACATCAATCACGCCGTCGCTGAGCGCGATGGGCTAAAGCGCCTGATCGCGACGGAGGGGCGCGCGGCGCCGAGCGCCCCCTTGCGTGGCATGGGGTGGCTCCCCAAGACGCCGGTGCTGGTGCTGAGATCGGGCAGCTCCACCTGGGCGGAGCCGCCACACTATGAGGAGTCGCCGCTCGCCGACCAGCTCAAGGCGCTCTCCCGGCGGCCGGCGGGGCTCCCGATGCTGCCCGGCTCAGAGCGCATGCTCGTCAGCCCACCGCCCGGTGTGCTGGTGATCGCCCCGCGCGAACTCACCCTGCGCGCGCTCCGGGAGCAGCTGGGCGCCGCGGGCGAGTCGCCGCTCGCGCTCCTCTTACGCGACTCGCGCGTCACCCGTAAGGATGATTTAGCGCTCGCCGCCAGCTCCCGCGCGGTCACGGTGCGCTTCACCGGCGCCGTGAGCGCGCTGCCAAGCGCCGAGGTGAGACGTTACCTTGTGGATATTGAAGGCGGCGTGGTGCTGGGTCCGCTGGGCGGCGAGGGTGCGCCCCGGCGCCGCGTGCGCGACGGTTGGCGCTCGTTCCACTGCGCCGCCAGCACGGCGGAGGGCTTTGAGGATCGCGCTTGCGAGCTCGTGGTGGGCGCGCCCGGCGACTTCACCCTGGGCCAGCTGATACAGCCCCTCGCCGAGCTGCTGCACCCCGAAGACTCACCCGAAGCGGTGCTGTTCCTGCTCACGGAGGACACGGCGGGCGTCAGTCAGGCGGTGGCGCCGTAGGCGCCTGTGTGGCTGCCCTGCACCTGGTAGCCCCCTCCTGTAGACTCTCGCCATGACCAGGAAAGGGATCGCGGTGTGCCTGGTGTTGGGCGCGGTGGTGGCGGGGATACTGGCCTACGCGCTCTTCGGCCATATTTACGTGCTGGGCGAGTCCACTACTGGCCTGCTCGTCGCCCAGCGCGCTCGCAGGGCGGGCGCCCAAGCGCCTCAGTTTGGAGCTTGGGACACCACAGCCTCAAGATCTACCGCGGATCGCTGGGGATTGAAGAGCAGTAAAGGCTGCGAGCAGCTCGTTGAATATCATGTCGAGGGTGTGAAGTACGCCACCATCTGGGTGAGGCACCAATGTAGATCCTCCGGAGGTGAGGAGGTGACAGTCCACTACCTACCTCAAGAGCCGCGAACTGCGCTGGTCGCTGGTCTCGCGGAGTTGTTCGTTGCAGGCATCGTCGTCATCGGCCTCCTCCTCGCGGCGCTCTACCTCGCCGTGGTGCCACCGAAGCGCACCGCGGAGCCCGCCAAATAAGCTCCGGCAAGCTGACGAATGGCTCAGCGCGCCCTCTGAAGAAGATTCGTCAAGCTGACGAATAGCTCAGCCGCGCCCGTTAAAGGAGCTTCGTCAGGCTAACGAACGGCTCCGCGGCGCCTCACATGGCGAGCGCTCGGACGATCGCGGCGGTGGTGGCCTCGAGGTCCTCAATGAGTAGCGAATGACCACAGCCGGGGACGATGTCTAACGTGGCGTTCGGAGCCAGCCGGCAAATCTCCTCGCTCAGGGCAGGTGGCGCCGCCGCGTCGTGCTCCCCGACGCGCAGGTACACCTTGGCGGTGAGCTGAGGGAGCTCAGGGCGCAAATCCGGCATGTCAGCCAGCGCGATGAGCTCAGCGGCCAGCGCGGCGGGTGGTGACAGGTGCAGCCAGCCGATGACGCGCTCCGCGTCCTCCGGGTGCGCTGTGCGCCACGCAGGGGAGAGCATCACCTCAGGCACCAGGCTGCGGAGCTCGGGCCCGAACACGAACTGGGCGTCCGACGCGATGGCGTGACCCAGCTGACGGCGCCCCGCGCTCGCCTCCTCGTCAGACGCCGCGATGGCGCCGAGCGCGATGATGACGTCCGCCACCAGGCGCCCACGCAGGACAATCTCAAACGCGCGGTAGGCGCCGCTCGAGAACCCCACGAGCCCACGGAGCCGCTCGACGCCACGTGCGATGAGCGCCGCCACGAGCTCGCTGTCGACCGCCTCATAGCTCGCTTTTTCAGGCGCCGGCGACGCACCGTAGCCCGGCAGCTCCGGGACGAAGACGCGATAAGAAGGCGCCAGCCGCTTCGCCACCGGGAACCAGTCACTCGCAGCGGAGGGCGTGCCGTGGAGCAGCACGACGGCGGGCGAAGCCGCGCTGCCAAATTCGTGGATGTTCATGGGTTGCGCTCCGGGGGTTCGCCTTAGCGCTGGTGCATCGTGAGGCTCAAGGGTGAGATAGTAGGCTCGCTCAAGCTTAGCTAACCATTCGCGATCCTGACTAGTGCGTCCTCACGCCGCAGCTGACGCCGCTCCCCCCGCTGGCTTGCTCCACCTGACAATAGCTGGCACCCTTGCGTATTATGAAGCGTTCGCGGTCGGTTCAGCGTGCTCTGGACACGCTCCGAGGCGGGCTCACGCGGGACCCAGCTGGCTTGCGGCGCTACGCGCTAACGCTCGTGGGGGAGCTGGCCGAGGCGAACATCGCGCTCTGGTTCGAGGTGGGGATGGTGGAGGGGGAGCCGGTGCCGGTGCGCTGGCGGATGCCCGGCGCTGACCCAGATCTGCTCTACCGGCAGGCCCAGGCGCTGCCCTACCCGAACGGCGATCCGCGCCTCCCCAACCCGCGCCTGCTGCGGCGCTTCGTCCCGCTGCGCAGCGTGATCAAGGACGTGGAGCGCGACTTCTACGCCTCACGCCTGTACGAGACGGTCTGGCGCCACGCGAGCATTGAAGACCAGGTGCGCATGACGGTGCACCATGAGGGTCGCTTCATCGCGTTCATCGGCGCTTACCGCCGCCTCCACGAGCCGCTGTTTCAGCGGGCAGACGTCAGTCGAGTGAACCAACTGGCAGACGCCCTGGCGGACGCCCTGATCACGGCGGATCGCGTGGAGCGCGTGAGCGATCCGGAGGAGGCCTGCGACCTGCTGCTCACGCCCCAGGGCCAGGTCGAGTTCGCCTCGGCCTCGTGCAAGGCGCTGCTGAGCATGCCCGGCATTCAAGACGCCTTCGTCGACTGGGCGCGCCGAGCGGACATGAGGCGCGGCCCGCTCGGCGAGGTGACGGAGGTGCCGCGCGTGATTGAGGGTTATCACGTGCGGTGGTCACGGCTTGAGGGTGACTCGGGCGCTCGCTACCTGCTCCACCTCGAGCGCCCAGAGCCCATGAAGCTGCACCCAGGCTTCGTCCTGTCGCGCACCCAGCGCGTCATTGCCAAGCTCGCCACGGCAGGCGCCAGCGCCCCCGAGATCGCGCAGATGCTCAATTGCTCAGCGGAGACCGTGCGCACCCACCTGAGGCAAGCCTATCGCCTGCTTCATGTCTCCAGCCGCGCCGAGCTAGCTCAAGTGGTGGCAGACATGCCAGAGGACGGCTGGGAAGTCCCACAGAGGCCCCGCGCTGGCGCGTCTGCCGCTTGAAGCCAACCCCCGCCATTGGAGGCGGACCGCCGCGAGCGTTGGGAGCGCGGGGTGGTCGAGCGTAGCCCCCCGCCTCACTCCCTACGGAACAGCCACCAGGTGCCCTCGCGCGCCACCAGGCGGATGCTTGGATCTGCCGCGAAGACGACGCTCGGGTCAATCGTGTGGCGCACTAGGAAGGTGTCAAACCAGGCGCCGTGCTCCAGCACTTGAAAGCGGTCAGGGCGCCATTCTAAAAAGTAAGGGAGCCTGGGGGGCACCTGGGGTGAGCCTTCACGGTAGCGAATGGGGTAGAGGCCCCAGCGCACGAAGTGGAAATACAGCGCGCCGCCGCGCTCCGCCTGGACCCACGCGGGCAGGTGAATGAAGGGCGTCGTGGAGCGCTCAGTGCCGGTGTGGTCGTAGATCAAATAGAGGAGTTTGGGCCGCGCTGGCAGCCGCTCTTCCACCCTGTAGAAGTCTTGATTGAGCGCCTCAAAGCGCCTCCACTCCACGGCCACTTGGTACGCCTGCCGCCCCGCCGTCAGGCTCAAACACAGCGCCAGCACGAGCGGCGTGAGCGGCAGCCGCGGCAAGCCGGGCAGCAGCGCTAGGCCCAGCGCCGCCAGCGTGAGCGCCTCCCGCGGGTAGACGAAGAACCAGCTGCCCCAGGTGAGCGGCAGGCAAAAGTAGAGTAGCCCCACCACAGCGCACATCAGCCCCAGCGCGTAGTGCGCGCGACGTGTGAGCAGCTGCTCGGGGGTTGGGGGTTTGGCACCTCGCTGAGCGGCTTGCGTTATAGTCAGTGGTTCTGACTCTGACACCCCTGAGCGCGCCTCGGCTGGCTCGTTGGCTGTGCGCTCGGCCTCGCGCTGGGCGGCCTCCGAGCGACTGCGGTGCGCGCGGCGGATGAAGGCGCTACCAACCCCCAAACCTAACGCCAGGAGCGTGAAGGTGAGCCCAAGCTGCTGCTCATGGGCTCCCGAGGCGCCCTTGAAGCCGCCGAACAGGTGGAGCGGCAGCTCCTCATAGCGTGACGGCTCCAAGCTGAGCTGGAGGTCATCCCCCAGGCCATGATCGCGCGTGAACCAGAAGCCAATGAAGAACAGGAGGCTCGGGAGCAGCGCCAGCGCCGTGGCCAGCTGGGCGCGCCGCGTGACGCCACTTTTCCACGAAAAAACGAGCAGCAGCAGCGCGCCGCCAGCGGCGAAGGGGTAACGGTAGACGTGGGTGAGCAGCGTGAACGTCAGTAAAGCTGCCAAGAGCACAGCGCGGCGCCGGATGGCCTTGGGCTCACGCGCCTGGAGCGTGAGCAGGGCGGCGCCCAGGCTCCCCAAGAAGCAGCCGAGCGCCGCCACGTGGCTGATGAAGCCCCAGTGAGTGAGCGTGGAGTAGAACAGGCCGAGCGCGAGCAGGCCGCCTAGGGGGCGCTTGCCGAGGCCGCGCAAGAGGAGCATGAGGCCCGCGGGCAGCAGGCTGAGCATCAAGACGCTGGCGAGCTTCACCGCGACGTGGAGCGGCAGGGCCAGGCTGAGCGCGGCGCCCAGCAGGTAGTGCGTCATGTAAGGGGCGCGCAGCGGATCGATCTGAAACTGCTCGCGGAAGCCGAAGGCGTCGTCAAAATAGTGGCGTAAGATGGAGGTATTTGCCGCGTGGAAAGGTAAGTCTGTGATGGGTGGGTAGCGCACCAGGCTCTGCGGGTAGAACACCACGTAGCCGAAGAGCAGCGCCAAGGCGACGAACCCGAGGCGCGTGAGGTAGCGCCGCCGCCACAGCGCCTCGGCCGGGGCGCTTGGTCGGATACTGTCAGAGGCGCTGCCTAAGTCGGCGGCGCAGCGCTCCTCCTTCGCGCTAGGAGCCACCCGGCAGCTCCACCCGCTCGCCCACCTCCGGCAAGCTGAACTCCCTGAAGTGACCTGGCGTCCCCGCGACGCGCGGCGGCTGCCAGGCTACGAAATGGAAATGCCCGCGCCGCACCTCGCGCTGAAAATTCACCTCGACCACCGTCGGCACGCCGCGCGCGTCCACCTCCCTGACGATGAGCAGCATCCAGGTGAGCTGCAGCCCCTCACCGGGCTTCATGGGGTACTGCGTGCCGCGGTAGGTGCCGTCGAAGGGGTCGTTGTAAAGTCCGCGCGGAAAGGTGAGCACCAGGCGCGTGGGCGACTCCCGCTCCACGATGAGCGGCCCGCGCCCGGCGTGCAGCATGCGCAGGTGGCGCGGCACTGGCTCGCCGCGGGTGGCGCGCAGCCCCAGCGTGCTCGCCACGTAGAAGTAAGACGGGCCACCGAGCAGCACCAGGTGCTCTGAGTGGTCTGGGTGAGTTCGCATGATGGCCTCCCCCACCTGATTGAGCTCATTGCCGAACCGGTGCATGATGAGGCTCCGCTGCGGCGCCGTCATCGGCGCGAGCACCGCGTGCACGAAGAGCAGCAGCGCCAAGACCAGCGCCGCCCCTCGCCGCGAAGGCAGGCGAACTGACGAACCAGCGCTTCCAGCGTGCTCAAGGCCCCCAGCGTCCCCAGCCGCGCGCCCCGTATCCGTCAAAGCAGCTGATGACCCAGCGCCCCCCTGCGCCTCGTTCACATCACCTGACGAGTCAGCGCCGCCCGCCACAAGGCAGCGCTGCACCGCCATCGCCACCAGCGCAAAACCGCCCAAGCCAGTGAAGAACAGCAGCCGATCTTGCGGCAGCGCGGCGCAGGCAGGCAGCGTGGAGAGCGCCATGCCGGTGAGCCAGAAGCGCGCCGTGCGGTCACGCAGGGCCGCGCGAAAGTAATACAAACTGACGAGCAAGGCCACCCACGCGACGACGGCGGCGCCTATCAAGGTGGGTGTGCTGAGCCGCCACCAAGCCTCGGAGTCCACCCCGAACAGCTGCGCGCTGATGAGCGCCGGCCAGCGCCAGAGCAGCTCAAGCAGGTAGCGGCCCGTGTCGTGCAGTGGGTCCAGGTGAAAGTCGGTCCCGTAAGTGCCAAACCCGAGGCGCCGGTACATGAAGAGCCACAGCGCCGTCACCAGCAGGCTCGGCAGCAGCACCAGCGCGCGCGTGAGCCAGCGCCGGAGCCCAGCCCTGGCCGCCGCGCCGGCGTCGAGGAAGCACGCGTGGGCCACCAGGTAGCCGAGCGCGCCCACCGCGTACTCCCCCGCCAAGAGCCCGAGCGCGAGGCAGACGGGCGCCAGCAGGGCAGGAAGCCAGTTAAGCTGACGACCAGTGAGCTTAGCGACCGGTCGCCGCCACGCGTCGTGCGCCCATAAGGTCAGCACACCGAGCAAGGTGGCCATGACGGCGTTGCGGTTCGCGAGCCAGCTCACGGGGTGCGCGTGGGCGTCATCCCAGGCGTAGAGCAGCGCCGCCAGCGCGGCGAGCCAGGCCACGCTGAGCAGGCGCCGGTAAACACGCGTCACCGCGAAGATGAGCAGCAGGTACCACCCGATGCTGTGCAGGTGCGCGAGCCACGGCGCCTCGGGGAAATAGCGATAATCAATGAAGTGGGTGAGCGACGCGAGCGGCCGAAAGAAGGCGACCTTGTAATCTTGCAGGGTAAACCACGGCACCGTGCCGAAGTCCTTCAGGCCGTAGATGCTGCCGACGTTGCCGTCGATGTAGTTGAACAGGTTCACCCGCCACGGCAGCTGGAGTGCGCCGCCCTTCACCGCGGTGAGGTGGTAAAAATCCTCCGTGCGGAGCCCGGTGAACACGCTGGGCAGCACCCAGAGCGCGCCGGTGAGCGCGCAGAGCAGCGTCAGGCGCCCCGCGCTCAGCCTCCCCAGGCCATGGAGCAGCGCGCTCAGCGCCGCGAGCCAGCGTGGGGTGGGCATGTCAAGACCACTACCCGAAAGCTGAGGCGCCGTGTACCGTCGGAGCATGAAGATCGAGACGGCGACCATCGCTCGGCTTCGGGACGCCTTGATTCAGCGCGGGCGGCGGCGCACCGAGGTGGTCTCCAGCGCTGAAGAGGTGCTCACGCGGGAGGGGCTCTTGAGCCCGGCTGAGAATGAAGCCATCGCTCAGGTGTCGCCCATGGCGGAGGTCATGTACCTGGTGATGGCCGCTGACGGGCGCGTCGCCGACGCGGAGGTGGACGCGCTGCGCGGCGCGGTGCGGCGCCTCACTGGGGATCTGCTGCAAGATGGCACCGTGCGGGTGATGCTCGAGCGCTTCCAGGCACGGCTAGATGAAGAGGGCCACGCCGCGCGGCTCGCGGACCTAGCGTCGCAGCTCACGGGCGTGGAGGAGGCGGAGGGCGCCTTCGCCTTGGCGGCGGCGGTCGCGTTGGCTGACGATCGCGTGGCGCCCGAGGAGAGCGCGCTGATGCGCGAGCTGGCCGGCGCCTTCAGCATCTCTGAGGAGCGCGTGCGCGCCATCTTGGAGCAGCTGGACGCCGATCGTAGCGCCTCCAGCTCCGCTTCGTGATCAGGGTTTGGGGGTTCACTCCCTCCCAGTGTGTGATGTGGCCTTTGGGAGGCGCTGTTCATGCGCCGCACGTCACTCTTGTCACGGTCCCAGGCCTCATGGGCGTCTTCGGGCGGCCTTGAAGAACGTCGCGCGGAGCCTTGGGGAGTTGAAGTGCTGGTTCGACGGCACCGCGCTGCTGCGCGCCTTCACGTCAGTCGCGCTGTCTACCCGACGTCTCCCAGCGCCGTCAGCCGCGCTGTCTACGCGTTGTCTGTGGCCGCCCGCCGCGCCTCCCAGCGGGTGACGCCCCACCAGGTGAGCGCCGCCACCAAGAGCCCCGTCAGGCTGAACGGCATATCGCTGATCACGCGGAGCGCCGTCCAGTAGCTCCCGTGGCAGAAGTAGAGCTGTAGCAGGAGCGCCACCCAGCGCATGAGGTACATCACCACCAAGGCGGGCAGCAGCGCGCGCCGTGCCTCATGGTCCAGGCGACTGACGAATGCCACCAGCACCAGCAGCTCTGCCAGGATGTACTTCCAGCCGATGGCGGCGGCGACCGCGGCGAGCGGTGGGTTCGGATCGCGGAAGGCGCCGGCGGCGAGGTCGAGCCCCGTGAAGTCCAGGTTGCCTTGGATCGCCATGCGCTGGACGAACAGCAGCCCGAACACGAAGGCAGCGGCGAGCAGCAAGTCATAGCCACCTGGAGCGTGGCGCTCCACCTCGAAGCGGGTGCCGTGCGGCGCCGAGTCGCGCGCCTCCCCGCGCCGCGCGCGCCAGGCGTCTCCAGCTGCCTCCGCGAGGATCAAGGTGGCGATGAGGCCGATCCACTCGCGGTCGCGCGACACCCAGGTGAAGGCGGCCAGCGCAGCCAGGGTGGCGAGCTGCATGCGCCCGCGGAAGGCCAGCACCAGCGCGAGCAGCGGGAACAACAGGAGGGCCGCGCGCCCCACCTGGTGCGGCACGTAGCGCCGCAGTACCAGGCACAGCGCGACGCCGAGCACTCCCAAGAGCAACGCGCGTAGTGAGCCGAGCTGCCGCCCGTGCGGATCCACCCGGGTGGAGACGGCCCAGGCGCTGAGCGCGGCGAGCGCCGCCAAGAGCGCCCCCAGCCCTTCACGCGCGATCCAAGCAGGCAGGTGCCCGTCCTTCCTGGTGCCGGGGATGAAGAGCAACGCGAGCGCCAAGAGCACGAACCCGAGGCGCGCCAGGTTGAGCGCGGGTGGCCCTCCACGTAGCCGGCTCCAACCGCTCGAGCGTCGCTCTGGCCGCCCGATGGGGCCGAGCACGCAGAACACGACGGAGGTCACCAGCACCGCCACGAAGGCGTGGGGGTGCGTGTTCGCTGGGTAGCTTGCCAGGAGCAGCCCCGGCACCAAGAGCGGCGCCAGGCTCCCGAGCTTCCGCGCCCAACGCGCTGCCAAGAGCGGCCGCACCAGGGTCATGAGCGCGATCAGGTTGAGCGCAGCGAACATCGCGATGCGCACCGTGTTGGGCCACTGCCCCGGCAGCCGCTCCACCTGAAGCACCAAGAACGTCCCCACCGCGAGCAAGAGCGCTGCCCCCGGGAGCACGCGCCAAAACCCGAAGGCCTCACCGCCTCGCGCTGCGAACCACGCAAGCCCTAGCGCCGCGAGCAGCATCGCGATGAACACGGACAGCGACCGCCCAGAGGTGAGCCCCGCGCCCTCCACCTCGGTGTCCACGAAGCGCGCGATCGTCGCCGCTGCCGTGAGGCGCTGGCTCGGCGCCGCCCCTGGCTGGGCGCACAGCGCGCGGCTCTCCTGCACCTGCCGGAGCCGCGCGTCACCGAACTTGGCGCGCCCATAGGCGTGGCTGCGCTCGGCGTCCTCACACGCGATCGCCGCGCGCTGTGCTTCGGGCACCGCGAGCCACGCAGCGATCAGGTGCCCCCGGCTCTCGCGTGGCGCCGCCACGCCGAGCAAGGCAGCGAACGTCCCCGGCAGATCGATCTGGTCGAGCTGCTCCTCAAGCTTCACCCCAGGCAAGATGCCAGGGCCATAGGCGTAGATGGGCGAGCGGCGCTGGAGCGGCGTGTCCGCTCCGTGGGTCCCCGTGTCCGTCGCGCCGTGGTCGCTCGTCACGATCACGGTCCACTCAGGGCCTAGCTCGCCGAGCAGCTCGCTCAACTGACGATCGTAGTCCAGTATGTGCGCGCGGTAGCGCTCCGTGTGGATGCCGAACGCGTGCCCTTGGTGATCGGGCGTGACGAAGTGCGAAATCAGTACGTTGGGCTGACGTTTTAGCAGCTCGCGCGTGTCGCGGAACGTCTGTGGGTTGAAGTCGATGTCGATCGCCACGCCGGCTGGGTCCGGTCGGAGTTCATGGAAGCTGGCGCCGAACATCTGACCCCAGGCGGGGTCGCCCACCGCCATCACGGTGCGGCCCGCGTCGCGTGCGTTCGCGAGCCAGGAGTTCACGCGCGGCGCCGCCGGGTTCAGGTTGCGCACCGCTTGCTCCAGCTGACCGCGCTGCCCGGTGCCGTACGAGAGCACCGCGCTGGTGGTCATGGACACCCTCCCTGCCCAAATCTCGCCGCT
This sequence comes from uncultured Polyangiaceae bacterium, assembly GCA_964415255.1. GTDB lineage: Bacteria > Myxococcota_A > Polyangia > Polyangiales > Polyangiaceae > JAHBVY01. Next base: position 27,123 of record CAYQAC010000039.1, read on the forward strand.
GCTGTGGCGGCGCATCGCCTCGCTGAAGCGCGGCATCCGCGCGGGGTCGGTCGCCACGTCGTAGCGGAGCCCGTCCACGATCACGAACAGCAGGTGATTCGTCAGCGGGGCTGATAATTTGGGCTGATAGCTCGAAGCGGGCGGCTCCTCGGGCTCCAGCAGCACGTTGATCACCCCGTAGCTCGATCCGGCGATCAAGAGCAGGCAGAAGAGGAGGACGGAGGCGGGCTTTGACACGGCAAGCAGGTGGGATGGAGCCCGCGTCTAGCGCGCTGCTCGCGTTTTCACCAGATGGAGGCTCTGGTCGTGAGGGGGTTTGGCTCAAGCTGGCGTCACGCAGGTGTCGCTCGTGAGTGACGCGGTGTGGCTGGGGTGCGCCACCCAGCGCCGCCCGCTGTGACCCAACCCCCAAAACCCGAGACCCGGCGCTGGCGGGCTACCGACAGGGATGTCATACCACCGCGCGGCGGACACTCACTTCAGGCCTGACTATGGGCTTGGCCCATGCCTTGCATTGTGCGGCGCTCGGTGTGCGGAACCTCCGGGAGGGTAAAATGGCAGTTAAACTGACCTTAGCGCAGGTGGGTGCTTGGCTCTTCGTTGGCGGCGTCCTCACGGCGTCGCTGGTGAGCTGCGGCGCCATGGGTGATGACGCGAGCTACGAGGACGGCAACATGCCAGGCGCCGGCGGTACTGATGGCATCGCTGGCAACGGTGGCAGCGGTGGCAGCGGCGGCAGCGGTGGTGACCCACCGGAGGAGGAGCGGGAGGGCAGCTTCCGCGCGCCGGTCGCGACCACGCGCTACGTGTGGTCCGCCAACACGGAGAGCGGGCGCGTCGCGCTGATCGACGCGGCGCGGCTTGAGGTGCGGGTGGTGGAGGCTGGCTTTCAGCCCACGCTGATCGCCGCGGTGTCGCGCCCAGGGGAGGACCGAGACGTGGCGTTGGTGCTGAACTCGGGCAGCTGGGACGCCACCGTGCTCACCGCGACGGAGGATGGAGTCGCGGCGAAGACCGCGAAGCTCCACCCCGGCGCCAACGCCTGGGCGGTCAGCCCCAGCGGGCGCTGGGCGGTCGCCTGGAGTGATTTCCGTGAGGTAACGAGCCCAGATCCAGTGGAGGGCTACCAAGACCTCACCCTGATGGATTTAGACAGCTCACCGCCCGAGGTCACCCGCGTGTCGGTGGGCTTCCGGCCCACGCGGCTCAGCTTCGCAGAGGATGAGTCCGAGCTGTACGTGGTGACGGAGCCGGGGATCTCAATAGTGGAGCTGGGGGACGCGCCGGGTGTGGCGGCGCTCTTGGCGCTGCCCACGGGCGCGGTGGGGCCGCTTGGGCGCGACGTCACCGTCACGCCGAGCGGTGAGTATGCGCTGGTGCGCCAGGAGGGCGAGGAGACAATCGACATCTTGCCGCTCTCAGGGGCCCCGGGCGTCACCCTGGAGCTCGGCGCGCCGGTGACCGATCTGGACATGACGGAGGACGGCGCCCGCGGGATCGCGGCGCTGCGCGCCACCTCAGAGGTCGTGGTGTTCGACGTGAGCCGCGTGTTGGCGAACCCCGAGGACTTCAACCGCATCACGCTCGAGGGCGCCGCGGTGGGCAGCGTCTCGCTGCCGGCGACGCCGCGTCGCGCCATGGTCTACAGCACCGCGCTCCAGAGCGACAAACTGACGATTTTGGATCTGACGCTGTCGCTAACCTACTTGAGCCACCGCACCGTCGAGCTCAAGGCGCCCATCTTCGCGGCGCTGGGGACGGACAACGCGGAGTACGGCATCGCGCTGATGTCGCCGCCACAGGGGAGCCAGAAGGCGGGCGCCTTCGCGGTGGTGCCGCTCGGCGCCACCACCGCGCCGCGCATCGTGGCGACGGACGCGCCAGTGCACCAAGTCGCGCTCGCGCCGGACGGCACACGCGCCGTGGTCACGACGCGCGACGACGCGTTCAAGCGCTACGGCGTGCACCTGGCGCGCATGCCAAGCCTCCAGGTGGATCACCTGACGCTCGCCAGCGCGCCGCTCTCCGTCGGCGTGGTGCCCTCCGCGGGGCGCGCCTTCGTGTCACAGCAGCACCCTGAGGGGCGCATCACGTTCATCGACCTCGACACCGGCAGCGCGCGGACGCTCACCGGCTTCGAGCTCGGCTCACGGGTGGTGCAGTGATGAGATCGCAGCGTGTTGGGCTCAGCGTGGCGGGAGCCGCGCTCTTAGGAGGGGCGCTGCTCGGCGGCGCCACGGGTTGCGGTGAGGCGCTGTGCACGGCGGTCGACTGCGACGACCGGGACCCGAAGTGGGAGGCCAGCTTCGACTCCTACGACTACCCCCCAAAGTCTGTTGGGCTGACGGGTTCGGTGGCGCTGTATGACCGCCCGCTGAACCGCGTGCTCATGCTCACCTCACCCAGTAGTCAGGAGGTCGTCGCAACGGGCGTCGGCGTGGGGCGGAACCTGGCGCAGCTGGTGCCCAGCGCGGACAAGCGCACGCTGTACGCGCTGAGCCGCGGCGTGCACCCCCGGCGCCAGCCGAGTGACGAGCGCCCGAGCCTCACCGTCATTGACGGCGAGCGTCCTGAGCGGCTCAAGCGCTATGAGCTGACGGATCCGCTCGGCGGCATCGCGGTGGATCCGTTGGGGGAGTGGGTGGTGCTGTACGACGCCGGCGGCGTGGTGGTGAACCCGAACGAGCTCATCTTGGTGCCGGTGTCAGAGCCGGAGCGCGCGCCGGTTGAGAAGACGATCCGCAGCTTCGGCGGGCGCCCCCAGCGGCTCACCTTCACGAGCGAGCTCACGCTGCCATCGGGGCCGCCTCGGCGGCTGCTGGTGGTGGAGACGGAGCAGAACATCACCCTGGTGGATCTCGCGTACCCAGAGCGCTCCGAGGTCACCATTGAGCTGCCGCGCGTGAACTCAAGCTACACCACCGGCCCCGCGCAGATCGCGTTCCACGACGGCGACCCGGAAGATCCGAATGACGCCCGCATCGCGGTGCTCATGAACAGCCAGCCTGAGGTGGTGATCGTGGAGCTTGGCCCGTCGGGCGATCCGGAGCTCGACTACCGCGCGCGGGTCAACGTGGCGGAGGTCGGCGGGATCCCAAGCGCGCTCGACTTCGTGATGACCGACGGCGGGCTGCGGCTGGCGGCGCTGGTCCCGAACCGGAGCCACGCGGCGCTGATCGATCTCGACACCACCGTGGTGGAGCACGTGGCGCTCCCTCGGCCTTACGGCAAGCTCTCGCGCGTCACGGACGCCGTGACGGACCGCCCCAACGTGGCGGACGTTGCCCTCCTCTGGGGTGAGTCTTCAAACTTCGCGTTTTGGTCACTCGGGCAGACCACGGGCAAGCCTTATCGTAGCGTGGAGCAGTACGGCATCGACATCCGCGTCACCGAGGTGAAGGACATCCCCGGTCAAGAGCACGGCCACCAGAAGATCTTGGTGGGGGCGGAGGCGAGCCAGTTCTACATCCTGGATCTGAACCAGCGCACCAGCTACCCCATGCTCACCAACAGCCAGGGCTTCGCGCTGAGCGTGGCGCCAGATGGCCGCCGCGCGTGGGCAGTGCGCACCGGCACCCCCGACTTGGCGCAGGTGGATCTGAGCACCCTGCACCCCACCTCGCTCACGCTTGAGCGCGACGTCACCCAGGTGTTCGACATCGCGCGCAGCGACGGCGGTCGCGCGCTGATCGCCCTGCACGCCGTGGGCAACCTGGGCGCCACCTGGCTCGACGGGCTGCGCCCTGACAGCGCCCACACCCGCTTCTACCCCGCCCTCTACTTGGGAGATCTGTGATGGCTCGCAGCACCCACGCCCCTCGCGGCACCTTCACCCCTCGCCGCACGCACGCCCCTCGCCGCAGCCGCGCCTTGAGCGCGCTGCTGACGCTGCTCGGCGGCCTATCAGTCGTCACCCTGACTAACTCAGCGGTGGCGCAGCCAGCCAATCCAGAGCCTGCGCCTGAACCGAATGAGGCGCCCAAGGAGCTCCCTGAGGAGATCACGCTGGACACGGATCCTGACGATCCACCTTACCGCCCCGTCACGCCCCCGCCGGCGCGCGAGGCGCCAGCCAAAGCTGAGCCCACACCCGCGCCAGCCCCCGCGGCAGCGCCCGCTCAGCCGCGCGACGCAGGCCCTGCGCTGCCGGAGGACACCAGCCTCGGCAAGCACCAGGAGCACATCCAAATCTCGCTTGGCATGCGGGGGATGGCGGTCCAAAGCGCGGGCTTTGATCTGTTCTCGGACACGCGCGCGCTCGATCTCGTGAGCCTCAGCGGCTCGCACGCGCTGCTCTTCTTCGGGCCTTGGTCGGTGGCTGGCGCGCTGGGGGTGGATCTAGGCGGCTCCTCGGCGCATGTGCGCGGTCAAGAGAGCTCGCTCAGCATGGCGCGCTTCGCGCTTGGCCCGGAGGTGCGTTACCACCTGTTGCCGCGCCTCTATTTCCACGGGCGCGTCGCCGCGACGCTCACCAGAGCGTCATTTGAGCTGACGGATTCCGCGGCCACCGCACTGTTGAGCGACGCGAGCTACCGCGGGGGCTTCGACGTGATGCTGGGCGGCGCCTTCGAGCTGCTGGGCAATCAGAGCGGGGCGGATCGCAGGCCGCGCGGCTGGCTGGTGGCGGAGCTCGGCTACGGCTGGGCCGGCGCGCACCCGGTGTCGCTTGAGGTGGAGGGCGATGAGGCGTCCAACGCCCCAGCGCGCGTGGCGCCGCTCGACTTGCCTGATGTCGCGCTCCGCGGCGTGACCGCGAAGCTCGCCGTGGCGATCAGCTTCTGAGAGCAGTCAGGGCGCGGGGGTTCGCGCCGGTTCGGGGGGGAGCGGCCGCGCCGGGGCGAGCGGGATGTGCACGCGCACCACGCGGAGCCCTCGCTCGCTCGGCTCGAGCTCCAGGGCGAAGCCGCGCGCGGGGTACTCCCACAGCTCGCGCTCCGTCGCTGGCTGCTCGGGCGCCCGCAGCGGGCGGAGTTTTGCCGCGGGCTCACCCAGGGCGCGGAGCACCTCCTGTGCTGGGCTGAGCAGCCTCAGCCCCGCCACCTCCCCGGCGTAGCCCTGGAACACAGTATTTCCACCGGGAATAATCACCTCGCGCTCACCCGCCGCGTGCAGCACCAGCCGCTCCACCCGCCCGTGGCTGAGGCCCAGCTCCACACCACGCTCCGGGTAAAGGCAACGATCCTCCAAGGGGCAAGCCCCGAGCCGCTGAATCGCCACGGCGCGCGTATCGCCCAGGCGCACCCCCAAGATGGATAGTTCGTCGGCAGCCACGCTCGCCCCATCGCCGTTCGCCGGGCTGAGCGCCGAGCCCGAGGGCTGGGCTTCGTCGCCTCCCGAGCCCGTTGGCTGCTCGCAGCCCCCGAGCGCCGCGAGCAATAGACAGTAAGCCAGCCTATTCACCCCTCGACCAACACGAAGGTCCCGCCGCCCATGCCGTACGCTTGGGTGGTGCCCCAGGTCGGCTCGGCCTCGGGCGCCGTGAAGCGGAACACGCGCTCGGCGTCGATGGGCGACAGGTTCACGCACCCCCCAGATTTGGTCTCGCCGAAGTCCTCGTGCCAGTAGCTCGCGTGCATGGCGTAGGGGCGCTTGAAGTATTGCGTCCACGGGACGTCCGCTATCCAAAACTTCCGTGGCTCGCCCATCTCCGTGGTCATGGTGCTCACCTGACTCTTGGACTCCACCCAGTAGCGCCCGTAGGGCGTGGCGCCGTCCTTACCTGGGCTCATCAAGGTGGTGAAGATGGGGCGGTCGCCTTCGTAAAGCGTGAGGGTGCCGCGGTTCACGCGCACGTGCACCCAGCGCTCACCGGGCGCGCGCCGCGCTTCGCGCGGCACCTCCGCGCGGCGCTCGGCGAGGTTGGCGTCGGCGTGCGCGATGTAGACGCCCGGCGTGGTCGTCTGAAGGTAGCGCGCGCCGTCTTGCTTGCGCTCTTCGCCCGTGAGCGCCACCCACGAGCGGAGCGGCCAGGCCTCACCGGTGTCCACCAGGCGGTCACCCCGGAGCTCATACTTCGGGCGCGGCCGCTTGCGCATCCAGGCGATCGGCAGCTGAACGTCCTTTCCTAGCTCCACCCCTTGAAACGTCGAGCGCCGGAAGCGCAAGAGCCCCTTGGCGGGCACAATCGTCATGTTAGTTGACAATACCCACACCTCGCCGTTGGCCTCGAAGGCGCGCGTGTAGGCGATCATCGAGCCGAAGGGGACCTTCTTGAAGTAGAGGTGCGGCTTCTTCCCCCACAGCGACGGCGCGTGCCCACCGTCTCGCAAGAACTCGGGGATGGGGCCGTTCGGCTCAATCGGCGCTTGCTCCGTCAGCTCATCGTGCCCCACCTCCCAGCCGCGCAGCTTGCGGTGCTCACGCGGCCCCGTCGGCCAGCGGTTCTCCTCTGGCGTGGGGATGCGCGTGAGCATGGGCGCGCCCAGCGAGAACGCGTAGTGGTAAGGGAAGGGCCCCTTCGCAGGCTCGGTGTAGCGGCTCGCGACGATGAACGCGTGGCTCATGTCGAGCGTGTTGCGGCGGTCGGCGCAGGCGTAGCCGTTCAGGACCGGTACGTAAGCCTGACAACGCCCGAGCCCGGAGCGCACCGGCGGGCCCAGCGCCTCCACGCTGTCACCGATGCGGATCCCGCCGAGCGGCAGCGAGCGTGAGTCAGGCTTAGGGTGGATCCACGAGCCCCAGGTGAGCGAACCGACGCGCCCGTGGCCACCCCCATCCGTGAGCGGCGCTGGGTAGCCGGGCCCGAACGGATCCACCGGCTCCGAGTCAGTGAGAGCAACTGACGAATCGGTGACTGCGCGTTCAGTGCCTTCAGCGCCTTCGGCGGCCACATCTGACCGCGACTCGCCCGGCGCGCTCGCGGGGGTGAGCGCGTGGTGGGTGCCTGGCTCGGCGCCGCACGCCGTGAGCACGAGTAAGGAGCCGAAGGCGACCGCGCGGTGCATGGCGCATTCTGCCAACAAGGGGGCCACGCTGGCCCAGATTGCTAAGCTGTTTGCGTGCGAGCGGGCGTGTTCTTCAAGGGGGCTCCGGGGCGAGCCGGGGGGCTCTGCTGTTCGCTCCGGAGCGCGCTGATGCGCGGGCTGATCGGGCGCGGCGCGCTCATCAAGGGGTTTTGGGGGTTTGGCACCGCACCACTCGCCCTTCTACCCCTGGGGTGCCGTGAAGTGCCCCGTGAGGCGCCCGTGGGTGACGCCGGTCCCACGCCGAGCGGCGTACCCGCCCTGAGCGCGAGCGGCGTGGCGTCAGCGCCCGGCGATGGAGGCCCCCTGAGCGACGCCGCTGTGAGCGACGCGCGGCCTGTGAGTGACGCGGCCGCGGAGCGCGACCCAGCGCGCGTGGTGCTGCTGTTCGGCGGTGACATCAACCTGGGGCGCGGCACGGGGCAGCGCATCTTGCGCGATCCAGAGTACGCCCCGCTGCGCTTCCTGAAGCCGGTCTTCGACTCCGCCGATGTTCGGGTGATGAACCTCGAGAGTCAGCTCTCAGATCAAGGCGGGGAGACGCAGTCGAAGCACAACTCGCTGGTGTTCACGGGGCCACCGGGCGGCGCGGAGGTGCTGAAGGCGGCGGGGGTGGAGTGGGTGTCGCTCGCCAATAACCACGCGTGGGATTACGGTAAATCCGCGCTTTTTGAGACGTTCACCAACCTGGAGCGCGCCGGGGTGGGGTACCTCGGAGCCAGCCGCGAGGCTGGCAGTCAGGCTTACGAACCAGCGCGCGCCGTGGTGCGCGGGCTGCCCATCGCGCTGTTCTCGGTGACCCACAT
>CAYQAC010000040.1:0-30306 GCA_964415255.1 uncultured Polyangiaceae bacterium
CTCGCCTGCGCTGTTCCTCAAGGTGACGCGCTACTCCCAGCTGCTCGCGGTGCCGGCGCGAGAGGGCTACGGCGCGCGCGAGGTGCTTGAGGGCAAGGAGCTGTTCTCGCGCGTCGGCTGCCAGAGCTGCCACGTGCCGCGGCACGTGACCGGGGAGCACCCTGATCTCCCGGAGGTGTCTGGTCAGGTTATCTTCCCGTATACGGACCTCCTGCTTCATGATCTGGGGGAGGAGCTCTCGGATGGCCGCGCCTTGCCGCAGGCCGAGGCACGTGAGTGGCGCACGCCGCCGCTCTGGGGGCTGGGGCGGGTCCCCACCGTGAATGGTCACAATCGCTTACTGCATGACGGGCGAGCGCGTGGCGTGGCGGAGGCCATCGCCTGGCACGGGGGTGAGGCCGCGCCGGCGCGGGACGCCTTCTTTGGCCTGAGCGAGCGCGAGCGCGCGGCCTTGGTGCGCTTCATCGAGTCTTTGTAGAGCGCTAGGGTCTCAATGGGACATTTCCATGTCAAAAATATTAGCGCTGAGCGGAGGGGCTCAGCACGGGCTGTGAGCTCCTCCCAGCGCCTCGCGCCCTGGCGCGCGCTGCTGCTTGTGCTCTCGTTCGCCCTGCTCGGGCTCAGCCTGCCGGGGCTCGGCTGCTCGACCACGGAGGAGGCGCCGCCCGACCGGCGGCGGGAGCTGCTGCGCGTCTGGGGGGAGCACGTCATCATGCCGATGTACCGCGACGTGGAGCAGAGCGCGGGCGCGCTGTCGACCGCCAGCCAGGCGCTGTGCCGCGCTCCGAGTCAGGAGCAGCTCGCGCGAGCGCAGAGCGCCTGGACCGCCACGCGAGCGCACCTGAAGCAGACCGAGCTGATCGGCTTCGGGCCGGCGGTGGAGGAGCCGCTGCGCTACTGGCCCAAGCTCGACTTCTGGCCGGCGCGGGTCGCCACCATCGAGGCCGTGCTCACCGGCTCCATGCCGCTCAGCGCGGAGACGGTGGCGAACATGGGCAGCGCTGAGCGCGGCCTGCCGGTGCTCGAGTACCTCTTGTTTCAACCTGAAATCGATCTGGTGGAGGCGTTCACACAGGCGCCGCGGCGCTGTGAGTACTTGGTGGCGGCGGCGGCCGACGCGGCGAGCAGCGCGCGTGGCCTGCGTGAGGCTTGGGATCCGGCGCACGGCGACTACCTCAGCCGCTTCACTGAGCCGAGCAAGGACAACCCGGCGTTTCGCACGGTGGACGCCGCGCTCGGCGAGGTGGTCAATCGCATGGCCTTCATCAGCGAGAACGCCCAGTCAGATAAGCTGTCTTCACCGCTCGGCAAGAAGGCCGGCGGCGTCCCGCAGCCTCAGCTGGTGGAGTCGCGCTTCGTTGAGCGCAGCGCGGAGGACATCGCGGACACCCTACGCGGCGTCGAGCGCTTCTATTTCGTCTCGCCCGAGGGGGGGATGGGGTTGGTGTCCCTCTCACGGCACCAAGAGGCGCTCACCAGCGGCATGCGGCAGCACCTCGGGGCCTGCTACGCGGCGCTCGACAGCGTCCATCCGCTGGGCGTCGCCGTGGAGCAAGATCCTGCCGGCGTTCAGCAGGCGATCGACGCCTTGGACGATCTCCAGACGTTCGTTCAAGTGGACGTGATGGGGGATCTCGGGATCCGGCTCACCTTCAACGACAACGACGGCGACTGATCCGCGCGGCGCCAGACCCCAGCTCGTCCGATTGGTGAGGCTCAATGACGGGGTACGGTGCGCGGGCTGGGGCGGTTGAGGCGCTGTGGGCTCGACTCGATCGCCCCATCTCGGGCGCTTGGCTCAGCTGGCTTCGGCGGCTGTTCGGGGCGCTGATGCTGCTCTCCACGCTGCGTTTTGTGCTGCGCGGCTGGGTGGCGGAGCTGTACCTTGAGCCGAGCTACCACTTCACCTACCTCGGCTTTGGGTGGGTGAAGCCGCTGCCCGCGCCGCTCCTGTACGCGGTGTTTGGGGTGCTTGGGTTGAGCGCGCTCGCGCAGGCGCTCGGCTACCGCACGCGGCTCGCGGCGCTCGTGTTCTTCATCGGCTTCAGCTACGTGGAGCTGCTCGAGCAGGCGGCGTACCTGAACCACTACTACCTGGTGAGCCTGCTGGCGCTTTTGTTCGCTTGCCTGCCCACGGGCAGGGTGGTGCCTGCCTGGACGCAGCTCCTGCTGCGGGTGCAGGTGGGGCTCGTGTACTTCTACGCAGGGCTCGCCAAGCTCAATCCGGATTGGCTCCTCTACGCGGAGCCGCTCGCGGGTTGGCTCCATGCGCGCCAGGGCACCCCGCTCGTGGGCCCGCTGCTCGCGCTGCCAATGACAGCCACCCTGATGAGCTGGGCCGGCGCCGCCTACGATCTCACGCTGCCGCTCTGGTTGTCGCTCCGGCGCACGCGGGCCCTGGCGTTCACAGCCTGCATCGGCTTCCACGCCATCGTCGGCCTGCTGTTCCCGATCGGCGTGTTCCCCTGGCTGATGGTGCTGGTGGTGACGGTGTTCTTCCCGCCCGCGTGGCCTCAGGCGCTCGGCGCCTCACGTCTCGTTCAGCGCTTGCTGGGCCCCTCTGCGTCATCAGTCAAGGAAGCTGACGAAAAGCAAGCGGCGCTCGCCGCGCCAGCAGTCAATGAAGCTGACGAGCGCGCCCCCGCGCCTACCCCACGCCTCGTGCTCGCGCTCGCGGCGCTCTACCTCGCGGCGCAGGCGCTGGTCCCGCTGCGGTCCTGGCTCACGCCGGGGAGCAGCCATTGGCACGAAGAGGGGTTTCGCTTCGCGTGGCGCGTGATGCTGATCGAGAAGACGGCGCGCCTTGAGTACGACGTCAAGCTGCCGAGCGGTGCGAGCTACCGCGTGGTCCCCGAGCGCGAGCTGACGCGGCTCCAGTATCAAATGCTCTCGACCCAGCCCGACATGATCCTCCAATACGCGCACCACCTCGCGGACGAGGCGCGCGCCAGGGAAGGGGAGCAGGCGCGCGCCAGGGGAGGCGACGAAGGTCAGCAGCACGAACCTTCAGCCACGAGGCAGGGCGACGTGCAGGTGTTCGCGCGCTCTTGGGCGGCGCTCAACGGCAGGCCGAGTCAGGCCTTGGTGGACCCCACGGTAGATCTGGCGCGGGTGTCGCGCTTCACCCGGGCGCACCGCTACGTGGTGCCGCTCGGTGAGCTGACGCCTCGCGCGGTGGATTGAAGCGCTGCCGTAAGCCACACTGTCCAAGCGCCTCGGCCCGATGGGTGGCGTCTCACCTCAGCGAGGCCAGGCACGCCTCGAAGTCGGGCGGCGGTGGGGAGCTGAAGCGGAGCTCGCGGCCTGTCCTTGGGTGGATGAAGCCGAGCTCGGCGGCGTGGAGCATGACGCGCGGCGCGGGGAGCAGCTCCTCGAGCGCCCAGCTGCGGCGCCAGGGCACCCCGCTGCCTGGCGGCGGGGGCTTGGTGTACACGCGCTCGCCGAGCAAGGGGTGCCCCGCCTCGGCGAGGTGGATGCGGATCTGGTGGGTGCGCCCCGTCTCCAGGCGACACTCGACAAGCGTCGCCCCCGCGAGGGCGCTCCGCCGCCTCACGTGGGTGATGGACTCGCGCCCGAGGCTCGGGTTCAGGGTGGAGCCGCGCCGGCCGTCGCCGCGGTCTTGCACCAGGCGCGTGTGATAGACAGCATCACTGACATCACCGTGGGCGATGGCGAGGTAGCGCCGGTGCACGCTGTGCTGGCGCAGCTGCTGCTGGAGGTGGCGCTTGCTGTGCGCTGTGCGTGCGAACACCATCAGCCCGCTGGTCTCACGGTCCAGGCGCTGCACCACGCCGAGCGCCGAGCGCGCTGGGGCGCCTGCGCGCGGCGCCTCACGGCGCGCCTCACGGAACAGCCGATCGGCGATCAGCTCGCTGAGCGCGATGTCCCCGCGCGCAGCGGACGACGGCGCCTGGTGCGCGCCCTCACCGGGCGCTTCGAACGGCACGCTGGCCACACCCGCTGGCTTCTCCACCACCACCAGCTCGGCGTCTAAGTACACCACCGCCTCGGGGGACAGCGCGCCGCGCGCGCCGCGCGGCGCCGTGAGCCTCACCTCCACCCAATCCCCCGCCGCGACGGGCCGCCCTGGGTCCAACTCGCGCGCGCCTGAGACCGTCACTTTGCCTGACGTGATCAGCTCGCGCACCGCCGACCAACTTGCCCCGTGGAAATGCTCCCGGAGCACGCGGTCGAGGCGCGGGGCCTCGCGACCTAGGGCTTCGCGAGCTGGGGCCTCGTGCCGCGGCGGACCGTCGCCTCGCGGGCGCCCACCTCGGCGGCGCGGCGCGTCCACTCCTCCCGGTGGCCCGCCCCGCCGGCCAGCCGGCTTGTCTCGCGATGGCCGCGGCGCTCCGCGCTCCGTCGCTGCTCGCGACGGGTGTGAGCCGCTCGGCGGCTCCTGAGTCACCAGGGCTGGCGCCTGAAAGCGCGTGTTCTTGAGCGGTGAGGCGGCCAAGCGCGCTCCCTTAGCACGAGCCGCGGGCTACCGTTGATCGTGCTCAACGTCAGCTCGAGTAGGCGGACGAACCAGGGCTGCCCAGCGCCGATCGGGCTTTAGCGCGCTGCATTGCTGCTCCAGGCGCTGAGGAGGGGCGCGTCCTGAGCGCGTCTGGGTGCCATTCGCGCGCCGCCGAGGCGCGCTCAGCCGCCTGGCGACGACGGAGCACAGCCTTGGGCGTCGCTTGTGGCGCGGTGCAGGCAAACCCCCAAACCCCGAACGACAGCGCGCGGCTCAGACGGCGTCGCTGAGTCGGGTGAAGTGACTCGTTGGGACACGACTCGCTGGACGCCGCTCGGTTGGCCGCGGCGGTTCCCGCTTCCCAAGCTTAGCGGCATCGACTACCGCCTAGCTATGCCCTCTTACGACGCGGAGCGTGGCTGCCACATCATCCGGATTGTCTACGACGGGCCAGGCTTCGCCGGCAAGACGACGAACCTCCAGCAGGTGTGCGCGCTGCTGCCAGCCACTAAGCGCAGTGAGCTCTACACACCCGCCGCGCTCAAGGGGCGCACCATGTTCTTCGATTGGATGGAGGTGCTGGGGCCGCCCATCACCTCGGTGGAGGTGCGCTTCCATCTGATCACGGTGCCGGGGCAGATTGAGCGAAACTATCGGCGCCGCCCCTTGGTGGAGATGGCGGACGTGGTGGTCTTCGTGTGCGACCCCACCCCGAAGCAGCTCACGGATAGCCTCCGCACCTTTGCGCGGCTCCGCGGCACCATCAAGCAGCGGGGGCGCGACGTGCCGCTCGTGGTGCAGGCGAACAAGCAGGACGTCGCGGGCGCGTTGAGCCCGGAGCAGGTGCGTCGGCGCTTGAAGCTTCAGCCGGAGATCTCCGTGGTGCCGGCCTCGTCGGCGTCGGGCGCGGGGGTGAGGGAGACGCTCGCGCGGTCGATGCGGCTCGGCCTGCAGGCCTTGGCGGCGGGCGGCGCAGGCGCGCAGGGCGAGCTAGTTAAGACGGCTGACGAACTATTCGACCACATCCTGAGCTTCGAGGACGCCCCGCGCGACGATGGAGTGCTCGACGTGGAGGAGCTATACGTGGCGGAGGAGCAGGTGGACATCGACGCTCACCAGGAGCACCTGGAGGTGCGCTCGCTCGACGCCCTGGAGTCAAAGGCCAAGCGTGCGGTGGAGGGCGCGGCGCGGCAGCAGACGGCGCCTCAGCCGATCTTGGTGCCGCGCGGCAAGCGGCGTCGTCGGCGCTCCCCGGAGCGTGGCTAGCCAAGAGTCGGTGGTTGAGGGGGGATCGGGGGGTTGGACGAGCGTCGCGGGGGCGCGCTACAAGCTCACGCTGGGGGGCGCTCTGAGGCGACGCTTCGGCGCCAAATTGGCCCGCGCGCGCGGGCCGCTGCCATAGTTTCGCGGTGCTGAGCGCTAACGGAGCGGTGCCCCGATGAACTGGCGTCGACGCCTGATGTGGGCCGTGTTCTTCACGGTGCTCGGCGGCCTGGTCACACGTTGGCATGGGCTGCGCGTTGGGGGGCCGCATGAGCTCATCAGCCTGAGCGCGCCGCTCAGCCCGAGCTTTGAGCGGCGGATCGACCGCTTGGCGACCTCGCGGCGGGTGGACAGCCCGCGCAAGGCGATCGATCTCGCGCTGGAGCTGACCAGTCAGGGCCTGAAGTACGGCGCCCCGACGCCTGGCTCGAGGGCTGTGGATGGCGCGGAGCAGAGCGGCGGCTCAGAGGAGTACGCCGCGCTGTTCGTCGCTATTTTCAACAGGGTGGCTGATGGTCAGGGCATCGACGCGACGGCGCGCCCGGTGGAGAGCGCTGGGCCGCGCCTGTTCGGGGTGAAGCTGCCTGGGGCGGGCTTCGCGCACCACCACTGGGCGCTGGTCGTGCCGAAGGGCGCCGTGGCCGCCGAGAGCTGGTTCGTCGACCCCACGCTGCACGATCTGCTGCTCGGCTGGAGCATCGAGGGCAACGTCACCGGGCTGGTGCCGGTCTCGGCGGAGGCAGCGCCCGCGGAGCTGGACTCAGAGGAGGACCTCGACGAGCTGTATGAGGACGCCCCGCCGTCCGCGTCTAAGTCAGCTAAGCAGACTATGGGTTCGGCGAGCCAGCGCGGCCCCAGGCGAGCACCGGGAGGGCGAGCAGCACCACCCCGGCCGTGAGCCAGAAGAGCGCGCGGTAGCCGAACGCGTCGGCGACGTAGCCGAGCCCGAGGCTGGCGCTGGCGACGCCCAGGTTGAAGGCGCCGTTGAAGTACGCCATCACCGCGCCGCGCTGGTGATCCGTGGCGTCCTCCACGGCGACCGCGTTCAGGGCGGGGTACATGAGGCCGTGCACGGAGCCAAACGCGACGCCGAACGGCACCAGCAGCGCGGGCGTGAGCGAGCCCATCGCCGCCACCACGATCACGTAGCCGACGAGCGACGTGGCGCCGACCCGGAGCCGCCCCACACGATCAGGCAGGCCACCGAGCAGCAGCCGCACCGCCACCGCGGCCGCGGTGTAGCCGAGGAAGAAGCCCCCGACCTTGTCAGCGCCCAGCTTGAGCACGTAGGGCTGATGGAAGGTGAACACCGCCCCGAGCCCAGCGCCGGCCACCAGCGCGCCGAAGCACACCGAGAGCACGCGCGGCTTCAGCAGCGCCGCGAGGATGGTGTCGTCCGCTGGGGAGACGGCCTGCGCGCCTTGGGGTTGATCGTGAGCTGGCTCGATCAGCTGCGTGCTGAGCAGCGCGGCCAGCAGCGTGAGGCCGCTGGAGAACAGGAACACGGCATGCCAACCGAAGTGGTCGGCGATGGGCTCAGCCAGGAGCGGCGCGGCGGCGTTGGTGGCCAGGAACGAGACACCGAACCAACCAAGCGCCTGAGAGAGCCGCGCGCGCGGCGCGAGATCTGCCGCCAGCGTGGCGGCGGCGTTGAACGCCAAGGAGAAGGCCAGCCCCTGAACGCAGCGCAGCGTGATGAGCAGGGGGCCTACCCTATCCACCCATAAGAAGCCGAACGCCGCCAGGGCCGACACGATGGCGCCGACCGTCACCAGGCGCCGCCGCCCAAAGCGCTCGACGGCTAGGGCGATCAGCGGGATCCCGAGCACCCCAGCGGCCGGCGCGAGCGCCGCAGTGAACCCAATTTGACCCCCGGTGGCGGCGAGCTCCCGCGTCAGGAACTTGGGGAGCAGGAAGAACAGCGAGAACGCCAGGCCGAACACGCCCTGCGTGAACAAGAGCAGCGCGAACGGCGGCGTGATGACCGGTTCGACTGGGAGCCGCCCGGGGGAGGCGGGTTGGGGCTCAGGGAGCAGCCGCACGGGGCGTGCGGCCGGGGCGGGGGAGCTCATGGCGTGTGCGCGCGAGCGCGCTTCCTCTTATTTTTAGGGGACTGCTGGCTACCTGGAGCCACCGGGGCGCGATGTCGAGTCGCCGCGCGCCAGCTATGGATCGTCCCTGGTCTCCACGCCACCGTCTCCGTGCGCGAGGGCTTCAGATCGTCGCTCGGCCCCCCGCCATGGCCTCACTGTGCGCTCGCCCGGGCGCGGCGCTTGAAGTCGCTCGGCGTGTTCCCTAGAACCCTGAAGAGCCCCCGTCCCCCTCGGGAGCTGTAAAGCTCAACCTGCGGCCCGGCGCACTGAAGCTGCCCCGGGCCCGAGCGAGAGAGAACCATGACGATCCACACAGTTGTCCTGATCCCTGGCGATGGCATCGGCCCCGAGGTGAGCGACGCCGTCAAGGCGGTGTTCGAAGCGGCGGAGGCGCCGGTGCGCTTCGTCACCCAGTACGCCGGCGTCGCGGCGCTTGACCGCGGTAAGGAAGACTTACTACCCGCGGAGACGGTCGCTGCCATCCGTGAGCACCACGTCGCGCTCAAGGGCCCGTGCACCACGCCGATTGGCTCCGGCTTCAGCTCGGTGAACGTTGCCTTGCGGAAAAAGCTGAACCTGTACGCCGCGGTGCGCCCGGTGCGCAGCATGCCCGGCGTGAAGACCCGCTTCGAGGACGTGGACTTGATCATCGTGCGGGAGAACACCGAGGGCCTCTACAGCGGCATCGAGAACCTCATCACGGACGGCGTGGTGGCCTCCCTCAAGGTGGCGACGCGCGCCGCGTGTCACCGCATCGCGCACTGGACCTTCAAGTACGCCACGCACCGTCAGAGGAAGAAGATCTCGGTGTTCCACAAGGCGAACATCATGAAGATGAGCGACGGCATGTTCATCGACGAGGCGCGCAAGGTGCACAACGAGGACTACCCGAACATCAAGTACGAGGAGGTCATCATCGACGCCGCGCACATGAAGATCGTGCAAGATCCGTCGCAGTTTGACATCATTTTGTGTGAGAACCTGTACGGCGACATCGTGAGCGATCTGTGCGCCGGCTTGGTCGGCGGCCTGGGCGTCACGCCGGGCGCGAACATCGGCGACGATGACGCGGTGTTCGAGGCGGTGCATGGCTCCGCGCCAGACATCGCGGGCAAGGGCGTGGCCAACCCGCTCGCGCTGTTGATGAGCGGCACCATGATGCTCAATCGCCTGGCAGACACGCGCCACGACCCGCGCTGCGCCGAGGTCGCAGAGAAGATCAAGCGCGCTTACAGCGCCGCCCTGGAGGACGGCCAGAAGACGCGCGACCTAGGCGGTGAGCTCGGCACCCAAGGCTTCGTGCAGGCGGTGATCGAGCGCTTGAACGGTTGAGTGTGGAGGGGGGCAGGAGGGCCCCCCACATGCCACATCGACAAGCCGCCGTCGGGGCACCTGGTGCCCGTTGACAGTTGCCCTGTTGTCTGCGACGTTGGGCGACAGCGGGCAAAACCGTCGCCATAGCGTACTGAAGGAGGCTAACATGGGGCTCTCGAAGCTGCTCGAACTGGGCGTGGACGCGGCCATCGCCGCAGGGGGCAACGACCTCGCGAGACACCTCGCAGATCGGGGGCTATCGCCGGAGCTAGCAGGTGGAGCGCAAGAGGCTCTGAGGCTCTTGCCCAAGCTGCTCTCCTCCTTCGAGGCGAAGCTCTATGATGAGGCCTCGCCAATGGCACAGAGGGCACTGTTCCCGCTCGTGACGTCCTACGCATGGCGCCGGGACGATTTGGTGCCGGCCGTAGATGGCAGCCTGATCCTTGGCTTTCTCGATGACACCTACCTCGCGATGCGGATCGCCCAAAAAGCCGCCATGTCATCGGAAGAGAAGCTGGAAGAGCACCTCCACGTCCTAAGCCGGGTCCTGCCCGCGGAGGTGGTTAAAGCGCTGGATGCCCAGGTCGACGAAGCGCTGACGTCCGCGGTAGCGCTAGCCGAACAGCGAGGCGGTTGACCATGGCGCTCCCCTTGATTCCGATCATCATCGGCCTAGGCGCGGTCCTCGCGAGCCGCAAAGCACATGACGTGCTTGCTGATCATCCCGACCTCCGGGGCTTCTGCACCAACTGTGGGAAGAATTGTAGCCACCAGTTCCACGAATCGGGGATGACCTGGCAGCGGATGGGCGCGATCGGGGTCCTGCTCGGCGCCGCAGGTCTCGGGGTTAGCTCACTGATGGTCCGAAACGTGTACCAGTGCCGCAGCTGCCGGCATCTGGTCCTCAACTGTCGATGGCCTGGGTGCACGGGGATGGCGCTTTCCGGCAAGGTCTATGATGAAGAGTTCTGCGGTGAGTGTGTTCGGGGCAACGACAAGTCCCAGTTCAACAGGGCGGTACAGGATCGCAAGCAGAAGGAGCAGCTCGTGCGGGTGCTGCGCGCCAAGCAGAAGGAGACAGATGAACTGAGTGCCCGAATCCGGCAGCTTGAGGCCGATCGGAACGCAGACAAGAAGCTGATCGCCCAGCTGATTGAACGGAGGAGTAGGATCCAAAGCGAGACTCAGACAATCTCCCTCAGGCTGGGTGGTTGAGATGGGCGCCTCCAGCGAAGACGACAAGCTCTCGATGGTGGACCTGATTCGGATCGCCAATGGGCAGGCACGTGAGATGGAGGACGTCGAGGATGCGGTTCGGCGGCTCGAGGATGACCACGAGATGGAGGAACTCCGGGCGCGGGCACGCGCCCTGCTCGGCGAGGTGGTCGAAGCGGAGGTTCCGCCAGTGGCCGGGCTCGTCCCCGCCCCGGCTGCCAACCCCGACCTTCCTTCCTGGGAAGCTGTCGTGGAGCGCCACCAACACGCATCAGCCGACATCGGGGATCTGCTGACTCCCCAGATGCGGGCCGAGATCGAGCACGAGTGGCAAACGGATCTCCGCAAGATTCAGGAGCGCATTGATGCGGAGCGCATGGCAGCGCTGATCCGTTCTGCCAGGACCCGCATCATTGCGGCCTTAGTGGGTCCCTTTGGTCTTGGGGCCATCGTTGCGAAGTTCGATCACCGAGGAGGAAACGTCCTAACGAGGAACCATGCCATCACGGAGGCTGATAGCCCTCATGCAGGCGAGTTCGCAAACCAGGAAAAGTTAACGAAATTCCGATCGGAGCGCGCTCAACAACTGGGCCGCCCGGGGGGCTTGGAGTACGACCGGGAGGAGTACGCCGAGGGCTTCCAGAAGCGGCGGAAGGAGATGTTCAAGTCGGAATCGACCATCGTGGACGCGTACACGGGGAAGGAGCTGCCCAAGGATGGGCGGATGCACCTCGATCACGTGGTTTCAGCGAAGGAGATTCACGATAATGACGATCTCGCCTTCCATCTTGGAGCAGAGGGCAAGAAGGAGGTGGCGATAGCGCCACAGAACGTCGTTCCGACGGACTCCGGCCTGAACCAATCGAAAAAGGACCAGAAACTCCTCGAGTTTGCCGACAAGGTCCGTAAGGATGGGTCGACGAACAGGGAGAAGTTCGAGCTGGATGAGGAGCGCATCCGCAGCCGAGATGAAGCCGCGCGCAGTCACATCAAGGATCAGCAAGACGCAGCCGCCATCAAGTACTACGGGGAGGAGATCCTCAAGGGCAGCGCGAAAGACGCCGCCAGGATGGGGCTTCAGCAGGCCTTCGGCTTAGTTCTGGCCGAACTCGCCGCCGCCATCTTCGATGAGGTCGCGGATATCTACCGAAACGGGGTGCGCCTGGCTATGGACCAGAGCTTCCTGCACGCGCTGGGTCAGCGACTGCGCAGAGTCGCTGATCGGGTCGTGGCGCAGTGGTGGGAGTTTCTGAAGGCGCTCGGTGGGGGGGCGCTATCCGGCGCGCTCGCGAATGTGGTCACCGTTTTCATCAACTTCTTCGTCACCACGAGCAAACGACTCGTCCGCATCATTCGGGAGGGGATCTTCTCGTTGCTGCGCGCGGTTAAGATCCTGCTGATGCGGCCAGAGGGGATGACGCTCGACCGTGCGGCACATGAGGCGTCCAAGGTCATAGCGGCCGGCCTTGCGGTGAGTGGAGGCGTGATCCTCGAGGAGGCGGTGGAGAAGAAGATTGTGCTCGTCGCCCCCCCGTTGGCTCCTTTTGCCCCGTTGATCTCAGCGGTACTGGCAGGGGTTGGGACTGGGCTCGTTACGGTGCTTGCCGTCCACTGGCTCGACGCCGCGGATGTATTCGGAACCTTGGAAAACGAACGACAGCACAGAATCTTGGATACGCTCGACGCGCGCCTGCAGTCATCGCTCAACGCGTTGGAGGCATCCATCGGGTCTGAGCATCCGGTCCCGGTGTAATCCAACATGGCTCGCACGCCTCGTTGAAGACGGGGCTGGTCCATCGGTCAGCGCGTGGCGTGTCACTCTCGAAGCGGCACTCGATGCGCGTGCGACCGTCGTCAGTTTGGTAGAGGACCAGCTCGCCGCTGGGGGCGGTGGAGTGGGTCATCCTTGCCCCGGTCCACCGCTCATCGTTCCCATGGCCGCGAGGTGCGCCTTGCCCGCAGCGGTGATGCGGTACCTTTGCAAGCGGCTGCTCGGCTTGTCGGGGATGGTCATCTCGATGAGGCCAGCGTCGAGCGCGGGTTTGAGGTACTGCACGATGAAGTTTGCGCGTCCGGCGAGTCCGAGGGCCATCTGCATCTCATCGCGCGGCATCTCCGCAACCATCACGGCAAGGAGGCGTTCGACTTGTCCCGTGACTTGTCCCGTGACTTGTCCCGTGACTTGTACCCGTCCCTCGACGCGCGCTCGAATTCGATCGGCGTCGGACGTCGGGTTCACCCACGCCCACTGGATGCGAACCCCGTTGCCGTCGGACTCGACCGTGGGCTCGGGTGTGCCTTGTTCACGGCACGCCTCGGCGATGCGCTCGTAGCCACGGCCCCACGCCTCGATGAGCCCGGTGCAGACATCGGGGCTCCATCTTCGGCGCCGCCAGGCGACGAACCAGTAGAACAGTCGACGGCATGTACGGCTAGCAACGGGCATCAGACTCCAGGCGCGCTATGATACGCCGTCGCGTTTCCGGGCTCAACGTGCTCTTGTCAGTCGAGCGTCCCAAGCAGCGTGACCTCCAAGGCCGCCGCGACTGAAGCCCTGAGCGCGATCATGGCCGCGCGTGAGGCGCTCCGCCAGGCGCTCACGCTGCCCTGCGTCGAGCACCGCCAGCACCCACCCACGCACGGGCGGGGCGCCCACCACCCTCACACCTCGCACGTCACCACGCATCGCACCCTGCAAGTCGGGCGCACCAGCCTTAGCCTCGGGATGGATGAGCAGGGTGGTCGCGAAGAACGAGTGGTCGTCGGTCTTGAACTTGGCTTCGGCGAGCCGCTCTCCTTCATCGCGCGGAGGAGCAGCGCTCCCGGCAGCAGGGTTGAGGGCTTCACAGGCAGTCGCGTCACGGTGCCGCTTGCAGCGGCGGCGCGCTTAGTGGACGCTGAAGGGAGGCTGAGCCCCATGGAGGCCCATGAGCGTCACCAAAGCTGATCTGGAAGCGAGTCTCGCGGAGCTGTCGGGCACCATCGTGGACCCCAACATGGGTTTGTATGGCCCTGGGAGCGTGAATTGGGACATCGCGCGTGAGGCGGTCCTGTTCGTCGGCGGCGGGCGCGCCGCGCTGCTCCAGACAGCGCACCCGTTCGTGGCCTACGGTGTGGACCAGTACTCCGCTACCAAGACGGACCCGCTCGGTCGCTTTCGCCGCACGTTTGACAACGTCTTTGCGATGGTGTTCGGCGACCTGAATCACGCGCTGCGCTCCGCGCGGCGGGTGCACCTGGTGCACTCGAAAATCCATGGGGAAATAACGGAGGACGCTGGCCGCTTCCCCGCGGGGAGCCGCTTTGACGCTAACGACGAGGAGGCGCTGTTCTGGGTGCACGCCGCCCTGGTGGACACGGCGCTGCAAGTCTATGATTTGCTGGTGCGCCCGCTCAGCTACGCGGAGAAGGACGCTTACTATCAAGGGTCGCGGCGCTTCGCGAAGCTGTTCGGCATCCCGGATTCAGTTCAGCCACCTGACTTTCACGCGTTTCAGGCGTACTGCCAGGCCATGTGGGACTCAGACACGCTGGTGGTGACGAAGCCCGCGCTCGAGATGCGCCGCTTCTTGTTCTCGAGCCCCAAGGCGAGCTTCGTGCCGGCGTTTCGTTGGATCAAGACGATGACCGCCGGGCTGATGCCCGCGCGGCTGCGTGAGGCTTACGAGCTACCTTGGTCCGCGGCCGATCGCGCGGCATTCAAGGCCTCCGTGTTGGCGCTCCGAACCAGCTACCCTCGGCTCCCTGGGCGGCTCCGTCACCAGCCGGCGTACGTGGAGGCGACGTACCGCCTGGCTGGCCGCGCGGAGCCGGATCGGTTCGGGCGCACGCTCGAGCGCTTCGTGCTGAGCGGCATTGATCGCCGTCCGCGTCAGCGTCGCCGCGCGGCGTAGCGCCGCACGCCTGAAGCAGAGGCGCCCGAAGTCGTACGAAGCAGAGGCACCGAGGCAGGCGCGCGTCCCTGCGCCGCAGCGTCAGCTTGATGCGCTCACGTGCTCCTCAAATCAGCGACTAGAGCTGGCTCGCGGGAGACCACTGCTTTTCCGTTCACATGTGGGGTGTGGGGTGGTAGCTTCAGGGCGCTGGGTGAGGCGGCGTTGGGTTCGCTGCGTCCCCCGGGTGGCACTGGTTTTGGGCCTAGGGTTTGGGTCTGGATTCCGCTGAGTAGAGGCGGCACGTCGAGTGAGGTCAGGTATGGCGCGAGCGATCGCAGCGCGAATATCCGCAGAGAAATCATCGGTGCGTGGCGCCGCCACGCGCGTGAAGAAGCCAGCAGCGAAGGCCACGCGCGCCGCCGCAGCGCCAGCGAAGAAGCCGGCCGCGAAGGGCACCGTCGCGAAGCCAGCCGCGAAGGCCGCAGCCGCAAAGAAGCCGCCGGGGAAGAGCATCGCGAAGGCCGCGGCCGTGAAGGCGAGCGCTACGAAGGCCACAGCCACGAAGAAGCCACCAGCGAAGGGCACCGCGTCGAAGAGCACCGCCGCGAAGACCGCAGCCGCAAAGAAGCCACCAGCGAAGAGCACCGCGTCGAAGACCGCAGCCGCGAAGAAGCCGCCGGCGAAAGCCACAGCCACGAAGGCCACAGCCACGAAGGCCACAGCCACGAAGGCCACAGCCACGAAGGCGAGCGCTACAAGGGTCACAGCCACGAAGCCGGCGGCGAAGGGCGCAGCCGTGAAGGCGAGCGCCACGAAGGCCACCGCATCGAAGAGGCCAGCGGCGAAGGCGAGCGCCACGAAGAGGCCAGCCACGAAGGCCGCGGCCACGAAGAGGCCAGCCACGAAGGCCACAGCCGCGAAGGCCGCAGCCGTGAAGGCGAGCACCACGAAGGCCACCGCCACGAAGGCCGCAGCCGTGAAGGCGAGCGCTACAAGGGCCACAGCCACGAAGAAGCCAGCCGTGAAGACGAGCGCCACGAAGCCGGCTGTCGCGAAGGCGCGGGCCGCGGCGGCGCCTACGGCGAGGGCCACCAAGCCAGCGGCGAAGGCCACGCGCGCCGCGGCGCGCCCATCGGTCAGGAAGGCGCCCGAGAGCACGCGGGCCCGCCAGCCCGCGAGCAAGCCCGCGCGCACCAAGGAGCTGCCACGCTTCTTCGCGGTCAGCGCACCCCCAGCGCGCGCAGCGAGCAAGCCAACGCGCGCGGCGAGTAAGCCGGCTCGCACTAAGGAGCTGCCGCGGTTCTTCGTCGCCAGCCCCACGCCTGCCCGGGCCAGGCCACCAGCGCCAGCCAAAGCCAGCGTCGCCACGCGTCCGGCCGCGGGCAAAGCGCCGCGCGCCGGGAGCATCGCCTCACGCGCGGCGAGCAACGCAGCGCGCGGCGCCAGCAAGCCAACGCGCGCCCAGGTGGCGAGCGCCTCTAGGGCAGTCCCCCTGACGGACACCAGCGCGGCCCAAGAGCTGGTCCAGAGCAGCACCCCAGGGGGGCGCGTCGCCGCTAGCGCGCGACGAGCGAAACAAACACCCGAGCTGACGACTGAGCGTCATGGGGACGCCCCCAAGACGGCGAGCTCAGCGTATGGCGACGAGAGCTTCGGGGGCACAACGCCCACGCTGCCTTGGCGGTCGCCGGGTAAGGAGGCGGCGGTGAAGCCGCCTCGAGCGGTGCTGCGTTGGGAGCCGCCCGCAGCGCGCGGGCGTTCAGCCGCTCCGTCAGAGCCGCGCGATGAGGCTGCTGGGTGGGGTGAGGCTGCAGGGAGCGCGGTGGCTGCGCTGGAGGATGAGTCAGGTGTGCTGCCTAGTCCGCGTCCGCTCCCGACGGGCGTGAAGCGCCGCGGTGAAGCAGGCGCTGCGCGCGATCTAGGCTCAAGCGCTCAGCGATCGGGCAACTACGGGAGTGAAGGACAGCGCTACCCTCGGACGGAGGCCGAGCTCGCTGAGCGTCCTGAGCGTCGCGCCGCTCAAGCTCGCTTCCCTGGGGATGAGCGGCCTCGGTCCACACCCGATCTACAGTCCATGGGGGGTGCTCCTAGCTCCGCGCAGCGTTCCTTCAGCGCTGAGCGCTACGGTGTAGGAGAGCAGGGCGCTTCAGGGGCGCAGGCGAGGGCTCAGGGTGTGAGCCGAGCTCAGCGCTCAGCGCCTCCAAGTGGGCTCACAGCTCATTTCCAGAGCAGCTTTGAGCTCAGCCCGTTTGAGGCCGCGGCGATCCCACCGCTGAGCCCCACGGCGCTCGACGCCGCGATCGATCGTGCGACGGATCGACTCGGGCGCCGACTCAGTCAGGAGCAGCGGCGGCTCATCAGCATGACGCTCGGGGGGCGAGACACGCTGACGATGCTCCCATCTGGCTCTCGTCAGGTGGGCACGGCGCTGATCGCGGCGTCCATGATGGAGCACCCGGCGATCGTGGTGCATCCATCCTCCACCTGGCTCAAGGTGCACCACGATCACCTGAAGGCACGCGGCGTGCCCGCGGTTTGCCTGGACAGCACGCTCAGCTCCGATGAGCGCAGGCAGCTCTTGGCGCAGGTGCGCCTCGCGCGGGAGCTTGTCGTGCTCGTCACGCCGCGGATGCTGCAGCGAGCGGACGTGTGCCAAGCCTTGGGGCAAGCCAGGGTGAGCCTCGCGGTGCTGATCGAGGCGCAGTTGTTCTCCGAGTTCTCACCTGAGTTCGAGCCCAGCAGCGCAACGCTAGATGACCTGCTCGAGGTGCTGGGGAGGCCCGTGGTGATCGCGTTCTCCTCGGTGGCCACCGCGGCGGTGCGCTCCGATTTGATCGACGGGCTCAGGCTCCGCGACGTCGCGGTGTTCGACGCCCCGGTGGTGCGACGGAACATTCGCATTCAGGTGCTCCAGTGTGAGGCCGAGGCGCGGCGCCGCATCCTGGTGAGTGAGCTCTCGGCGCTCGATCTGCCGGGCGTCGTGATCTGCAGCAACCCGCGCGAGGTGGACGCCGTGCATCAGGCGCTCGGCGCGCTCAACATCAAGAGCTACCGCTACCACAGCGAGATGCCGCACCCAGCGCGCTTCGCAGAGCAGCACGCCTTCGCGCATCAGGGGCGGCGGGCGGTCATGGTGGCAGAGAGTGGCTTTGTAGGCCTCACGTCGCTGGGTGACGATCGCGATGCGCCGCGGGGCTATGGGCTCGGCACCTGCCGCGGGGACTTGCGCTACTTGATCCACTTCCGCGCGCCGGCGTCGCTTGAGCAGTACGTGCGCGACCTCGGCTTGTTGGGCCGCGATGGCGTCCCAGCGCAGGCGCTGATGCTATTCAACCCTGAAGATCTGAACTGTTACCCCACGCGTTCCAGCCTGACGGGGCTCACCACCTTGCTCGAGCTGCTCCAGGGCCACGGCGACGCGCCCCTCTCCTTGAGCTCGCTCGCGTCGCTGATGAGCGCCTCCATCGCCACCGTCACCGAGCTAGCGGAGACGTTAGTCGACGCTGGCTTGCTCATCCGCATGGGGGATTGGGTGCGGCCCACGCTGCCTCCATCCCAGCTGATGAAGCGCGGTGAGTTCCTGCTCGATCAACTGGAGACGCTGAGCGCGCAGGACGTGGAGCGGCGCGCTCAGGTGGGGGCGTTCGCGGCGCAGCGGACGGGGATGGACTGCCGCCTGACCTCCCTGCACCAGCACCTGGGTCTATCCGACGAGGAGCCGTGCGATATTTGTGATCTTTGCAGCGGGACGAGCGCCAGCTCGAGCGCTGGCTCCGATCTCAGCGTCAGTACCGAATTCGTCAGGCGACCTGCTCAGCGGCGCTTTGAGGTGGAGGTGGAGCGCCGCGGCGCCCAGCTCACCACGGCGGGCGAGCCGCTCGGCTTCAAGCTGCGCGCCGCGGTTCAGCCCAAGCGCTGAGCGACTCTGGTTTTGCGTGTGGGTTTTGCAAGCGCGGTGCCGTCTAACCCCCAAACCCCCTATCACGTTAGGCAGTCACGCTGCCTTCGCGTGAAGCTTGAGCCGCTCAGCGACGCGGGTCGCTAGCGCCATGATGGTGACCTGGGGGTTCACCCCGATGGCCGTGGGGAACAGGCTGGCGTCCGCCACGTAGCAGCCAGGCAAATCCCACAGCTCACCGCTCAGGTTGACGACGGAGTCCTCGCGGCGCGCCCCCATGCGGGCGGTGCCCATCAGGTGCACGGTGAAGAGCTCAAGGGTGTTGACGTCGGTTTGCAGGCTGTCGATGCGCTCCAAGTCGTCAGGGCCTAGCGCCTCGTGCTGGTTCGTGAACGGGAGGATGACGCGCTCCGCGCCGAGCTCGAAGTGCATCTGCGCGAGCAGCTTCACGCCGCGCTTGAAGCGCTGATGGTCGAGCGCCGTGAGCTCGTAGCGCACGAGCGGCATGCCGAGCAGGGTGCGGCTCACGCTGCCTGAGCCTGAGTCCTCCACCAGCACACCGCTCAGCACCATGTTCTCATAGCGGCTCATCAGCTCCCAGGCGCGCTCGCCATGGAACGGGAGGTAAGCGGCGAGCACCCCTGGCGCGACGAAGTTCTCCGCCATCAGGATGCCGTCCTCATGAAACTCGCGGATCTGCGTGTTCTGGCTGACGCCCTTGTAGCCATCTACCTTCTGCGGGTACACGGCGAGCACCTTCGCGTTCGGGTGGCACAGGAAGTTCTTGCCGAGCTGACCGCTTGGCTTGCCGAGCCCGTGCCGCGCTAACAGCAGCGGCGTCTGCACCGCGCCGCAGGCGACGATCACCGCGCGGGCGCGCACGCGGACGGTGCGATCGGCGCGGCGCGTCCGTGGGTTGATGGCGCGCCCGACGACGCCCACCGCGCGGCCCCCTTCAATCAAGAGCTTCTCCACCCGCACCTCCGTCAGGCACACTGCCCCTCGCTCGAAGGCGCGCGGCAGGTAGGTGACGAGGGTGGACTGCTTGGCGCCGGTGGGGCACCCAAGCGAGCAGTTGTTCGCGCCGACGCAGGCGCTCTGGTTGCGGCGGTTGGTGGTGTAGTGCCAGCCCATCTTCTTGGCGCCGGCTTCCATGATGCGGCTGTCTTCACCGATGGAGAGCTCCGACTGAAAGTTGGCGCTGATGCGGCGCTCCACCTCGCTGAAGGCGGCGTCCAGCCCCTCCATACCCAGGTCCGCGCTGCCGGTGATGCGCTCCCAATCGGCGAGCACGCGGTCCGGTGGGCGGTAGGCCATGCCGCCGTTGATCACCGTGCTGCCGCCGACGCAGCGCCCCTCCACGTAGGGGATGGGTGCGCGCCCGAGGATCATGGTGGCGCTCGCGTCGCGGTAGAGGCGCGGCACGCTCTCCGTGGTGTACGGGTTGAACGAAGAGGTGGGGTGATACCCACCCTCTTCAATGAACATCACGCGGTAGCCTGCCTCGGCCAGCGTCGCGCCCGCCGCGGCTCCGCCGGCGCCGGTGCCGACGATCACCACGTCCGTCTCGAAGGTCTGGTCTGCCTTGTAGTCTTCGTGGGCTAGGATGGTCATGTCACGCCTCGGGGTCTCGGGATCGTTTGGGGTATCGTCAGGGTAGCTGATGGTGTCCGCTCACTCGGCGGCCAGCGCCGCGCCGAGCAGCGCGGGGCTCGCCACCAGCCGCTCGCGCAGCGCCACGCGCTCCTTCAGGAACGGCACCGGGCTGTAGTTCAGCCGCTCATGCACCTCCGAGAGATCGAAGTAAGCGCTGAGCACCGAGCCGCGGATCCCCACCACCAGCAGGCGGAGCGGCATCCAGCGCGTGCTCGTGATGCGCGAGATGACGCGATCGGCAGCCTGACGATCTAGATCCCCCAGGCGTCGCCAGCTCATGAAAAGCAGGCGTGGCGCCCAGTCGAGCAAGATGAACGCGAGCCACAGGCCGCGGCCGGCGAGCGGGTGCATGTACATCATGAAGCCACGCACGTGCAGCTCGATCTGAGTGAGCAGCGCGCTGCTCATCGGCGCCGGCGGCGGCGGGCACAGGCGCTCAATGATAGCGTGCAGCCGCGTGAGGTAGCGGCGGCTCATCGGGTAAGGGTCCGCGTACGTCCAGCCGTCCTTGGGGTGCCTCGCGAAATCGTTCGCGCGCTGCATGGGGAGCTGCCGCTTGGGTGTAGGCAGGTCAGCTGACAGGGCTTCGCGGCGGGGGCTGGGCGGCTGGGACATGGGGCCTCGCTAGGGTTGGGGTTTGGCTTCCGGTTGGATCACGCTCTTGAGCAGCCCGACGAACTCACGATCGACGCGCTGGTAGTACTCGCGGCTGGCCAGGATGGCGCGCTCCTCATCGCCGTCGGCGAGCGCGCTGATGGTCTCCCGCAAATAGGCAGGGAAGCTGCCTTCAAGCACCCACAGCGCCGGGTACTTCTCCAGCAGGTCGCGGTAGGCGTCGAGGAAGGGGTTGGCGACCCAGCGGATGGCGGTGGAGTGCCCGGTGTCGATCAGCGCCTCCAGCCAGCGGTGGAAGCCCTTACCGATCAAGGCGCCGTCTTTAGTCTCGAAGGCGGTGATGAGCAGATCCGTGATGCCGGTGAGGCGCTCGATGTCGCTGCGGTCAGCGCGCCGCACCGCCATGCGGGTGGCGAACTCGAGCACCTGCTCGCGCGCCGGGAGAATATCCTCAAGGATATGGATCACCTCGAGCAGCGGGCCGCCCGCCTCAAGCAGCGGCGACAGCAGATCCATGGTGCCCGTCTTCTTGAAGTCACTGACGGTGACCCCCTGGCCGTGACGCACCGTGACGAGCCGCGCTTGCTCCAGCTTACGCACCGCCTCGCGCAGCGTGTTGCGGTTCGTCTTGTAGGTGGAGGCGAGGTCGCGCTCGCCCGGCAGCCGCTGCCCCGCGATGAGCTCGCCCACCAAGATCTGACGGCGGAGGTCGCGGAAGATGGTGTCAGCGATGTTTGAGCTGGGGGTCGGATCGTCCATGCGGCTCACTTTAGGGCCCCGCGCCGTGACGCGCGCCCACCCCCGAGCCGCCGCCTCCCCGAGGAGCTCGGGAGCGGTGAGGGCGCAGGGCGAAACGGCGGTGAGCGGGGCGTTCATGGCTGAGCTGGTTCAACCAGTATGGCTGGTTGAACCAGATGATCAAGGGCCGTGAACAAAAATACGCACAAAATCTGTAACCAATGGAAAACATTGAGCAATGTCACTTTACGCAGTCGTGAGACAGTTCGGGTTTGGGGGTTCACTCCCTCCTGATGCGTCATGAACGTCTCTGACCGCGTTGTTCATGCGTCGTGACGCACCGAGGCCACGGTCCCAGACCTTACTGGAGGATCCTGGCAGCCTTGGAGAGCACCTCAATCCTAAGCAAGGGGTTGAAGAGCCGGTTAGGCGGTTTTCCTGGTCCGTTTGGCGGCAAACTGATCGGCGCTCTAGGGCGGTCAGTGGCGCTTCCGAGCGGGCGCACGGAGGCTCCGCGTTGGGTCAGCGGCGCTTCCGAGCGGCAGGCGCTGCTCGCCGCCGGCGCTCACGCGAGGTGGTCAGCGCACCTGAGCGTAGTGCACCCCGGGAGGCAGCTCGCGCTCCCACAGCTCGACGCCGAGCGCGGTCAGGCGCTCCGCCAGCTCGGCGGCGCGCGCCGCTTGCCAGGCGTCGCTGGCGGCCGCCTCGAAGCGCGGATCGCTGAACTCCTCCGTCGCGCCCTCCACACCCCGGAGCACGTCGATGCGCACCGAGCGGACGGCGCTGGCGAGCGCCTCCGCCAATTGATCGATGCTGCCCGGTAAGAGCGGCTGGACGATGGCGAAGGTGTTCACCCCGCGCTCGCGGAGCTGTCTGAGCGCCGTCAAGCGCTCTGGGATGGACGCGCCGCGCGGCTCAAACGCGCGCCGCACGTCATCATCCGCAGTGGGCAGGCTCACGCCGGCGAAGGCGCTCGGCAGCTCCGCGAGCAGCTCGGCGTCCTCAGCGATCATCGCTGAGCGCGTGAGCAAGATGACCGAGCGCCCAGCGCCATGATCGCGCAGCACCTCAAGGCAGCGCCGGGTGAGCCTCAGCTTGCGCTCGATGGCGTGGTAAGGATCACTCACTATGGGGCAGAACTTGACCGGCCAGTGCTTGGAGGCAGCGAGCTCGCGCTTCAGCACTTCGGGCGCGTTGACCCGCGCGTCCACCCAAGAGCCCCAAGGTGCCTCCGGGAGCCCCTGCAGCTGACGCAGCACCTTGAGGCGGCTCTGGGCGTAACAGAAGCGGCAGCCGATGAGGCAGCCCACGTAGGGGCTCAGGGTGTAGTAGCGCTCGCTGAGCGAGCCCCAGGTTTGCAGCAGCTGCTCCACCTCCACCTCGCGGATCCGAGCGCCTGGATCCGCCGCGCGGGCGCGCTCAGCCGCCTCCGTGAGCTGCGCCATCACGCGCGCCTCGTTGGGGCGCGCCGCCTCCACCACAGCGAGGCACAGCGCGCGGCCCAGCGCGGCGTCGAGTGGGCGATCTTTGTCGCCGGTGCGGTAAGCGAACTGAAAGTGCTCGCCGCGCGCCGCGGTGGGGCGCTCTGAGCGCGGCTCGATCTCCACGATGGCGCTCGCGGTGGGCAGCCGGAAGCGGAGCTGCAGCCCGAGCTCACTCGACACTTCCTCGAGCTCCGCGCAGACGCCGGGCGCGATGGTCAGCGATTCGCCCAGCGCGAGCGGCGCCACGAGCTTCAGTGGGAGATCAGCGATGTCCATCGTGCTGCCAAACCCCCAGAGCCTGAGGCGAGCTCAGCTGAGGTGCTCATGAAGCGTTACAGCGCAACCTGCCCGCGACAAGCGGCGCTGCGATCACGCGCAGCGCTCACGGCGCGGTGCCGTCTAACCCCCCCCGAACCCGATGTGCGCCACCTGATGAACGCCATGAGCGCTCACTGTGCGAAGCCGTAGACCTCCTGCCGACGGAGCTGAGGCAGCTCCGTCTTGGGGAGCAAGATGGCGCGCACCGCCCACAGATCCTTGAACACGCGGTAGTTGACGGTGGAGTCGAGGTACTCCACGCCGGCGGACCCGCCCGTCCCGATCCGGCGCCCGATGACGCGCTCCACCATGCGCGCGTGACGGGAGCGCCAGATCACGAACTCCTCCTCCGTGGCCACCACGGTGTCGATCAGGAGCCGCGGCCAGGCGAGCAGCGGCAGCTCACGGTAGGCCTCCACGAACAGCACGCCGGCGCGGATCCGCCGCGCGCGGGCGCGACGCTCGGGCTCCACGTCCTCTGCGAACAAGAAGCGATGGGCGTAGGCCTCCGCGTCGGTGAAGCGCTGCTCGATGCTGCTCGTGATCTTGCCGAGCGCCTCGAGCATGTCGGCCTTCTTCTGCGCGTTCATGCCCACGAGCCGCTCATAGTATTCCGTGAGGAAACCGAGCACCACCTCCTCGTCCCCGGCGTCCCCTGGGCTCGAGCCCTGTACCGGGGTGCGGTACAGCCACTCATCGAGCGCTGACTTCAACGAGGGCTCACGCCGGGCGGCCTCGATGCGCCCCCAGGCGTGCTGACCGCCAGGCGAGCTCTCCGCCAGGGTGCGCACGTGCTCGAGCGGATCTGTCCCGCCGTAGCTTTGGCGCACGCTCTCCTCTAAGCCGAGCACTATCTCCAGCTCGCGCATTTGGAACGACTGAAACCCGCTCGCTGGCATCAGCTTGTCGCGGAACGCGAGGAAGTCTTGCGGGGTGAGCGTCTCCATCACCTTGAACTGGGCGACGCACAGCTCAAGGATGCTGGTGACGCGGCGCAGGTGGTGCACCACGTAGGGGATCTGCTCCTCCGGCACCTTGGGCTCCGCCAGGTGATCTCGGCCGAGCCGCAGCTCCCTCAAGCAGAGCTTGAACCACAGCTCGTAAGCCTGATGTACGATGATGAAGTGGAGCTCATCGGACATCAGGGCTGACTCATCGCCCTCGATGCCGCCTTGGAGATCGAGCAGACGATCGAGGCGCAGGTAGTCCCAGTAGGTGGTGGCCATGAGCCCACCGTAGCCCCCGTCAGGCGGGCGGCTCAAGCTCGCAGATGGCCGCGCGCGTAGCTTCCGTTGTCCGCGCTGAGGCGGCGCTCCACCTGCGTGAGCAGCGGCGCGACCTCATGGCGCACCGCGGCGCTCACACGCTCCACCCAGGCGGTCACCTGCGGCAGCGCCTCCTGTGGGATCCGCAGCCGCGGACGCTCTGCCAAGGCGCGCTCAAGGCGCAGGGTGATGATGTTTGGGTCCTGGCTCTCTTGCTGGATGTCGCGCGCCGAGAGCCAGCTACACAGCGCGGGCAGGCGGACGCTCAGGTCGCCGCCGGCCGTGCTGTGCTTGGCTTGAGCGGGCCAGCTGAGGTGGGGGGCGAGGTGGTGAGCCTGCGCGAGCGCCGCGCGGTACATCGACACGCGCCCCTCCACCTCCGCGAGCACGCCGTCCAGCAGGATCTCCACGCCGATGTGCGCCACCGCTCGCGCCGCGCCGCGCGGGAGCCCCGCTTGGGTGAGCTCGCGGCAGGCCTCGTGGTTCAGCATGACGAAGCTCGGGGCGCTGTGGAAGGCGCGATCCGTGTCGTGGTGCAGCGCGATGCCTCGCGCGAGCGGCCCTTCGCTGGAGCTCGGCGCGGGGGCGCCGAGCAGCGCCGCGAAATCAGGTAGCATGGCGCCGAGCAGCAGCGCAGGCTCCTCTGAGTACCAGCTGGCGACCGTCAGGTGTCCGAAGAAGTTCACCAGCGCAGGCTCACGCGCTCAGCTCGGGCGCCCAGCACTCATACACGCAGCGCTCATACACGCAGCGCTCATACGCCCAGCGCTCATACGCCCAGCGCTCATGCGCGCAGCTCTTATACCCAGCTCTCGCGCGCTCAGTTCTCACGCTGGGGCTCGGGCACGCGCATGGGGAAGGTGGGTGTATCCATATGGATACGCGGAGGCCTAGGCGCCTTCAGCGCGGTGGGCGCGCAGACCACCGCAGACGGCTGCGGCCAGGTGCGCGGCTCCTGGGAGGCGAACTCCGCGGTCGGCGCGGGGATGGTGTCCACCGGGGAGTCGAGCCAATCGCTCGCCTCCAACCCGTCAGGGATGGTGTCTCGTGTGTTCTCCTCGCCACCCTCAAGTGGCGCGCCCCCGCCTCCACGTGTCATGCGCTGGCTATCGCACCAATCTGGCGTCGTTGCAACACGGAACACAGTGTTGACGCGGCCGTGAGGGGAGGTCCTCAGCGCTCGGCGAGGCGGAGCAAGCCCTCCACCCGCGAGGCGAGGAAGCGCTCGCTTGGGCTGAGCGCTTCGCGGCGCGCGTTGAGGCAGCTCACGAGCGCGCGGAGCGGCATCAGCTCGGGGCGCTCCACCTTGACGATCAGCTGGTAGAGCTGATCAACAACGTCCGCTGGCGGGGGCCGCTTCAGCGCGAGCTGAAGCTTGAAGACGTAGCTCAGCCACTCCGAGCGGCGCGTGGCGGCGGCGAGCTGGCAGGCGAAGCTCAGGCTCTGCTGGCGGGTCGCTTCGTCCAGCCGCGCGAGCCGCTCGGCCTCTGACAGCACCAGCTCGAGCGCAGGCGAGAGGACCCGCTCGGCCTCGCTCACATTGCCGAGCTTCAGCGCCTTCTGCGCGACGCTGCCGAGCAACGTGAACACGGTGCCGTGCTCTGAGGCGGGCCCCAGGGTGTCGGCGGTGGTCGACGCGAGCCGGGTGCTCGGGGCTGGGGTCTCGAGCTCAGCCCCATAGCGCTCCTCCACTCGCAGCGTGACCGAGCCGAGCTGCACCTCGGCGCCAGGCGCGAGCGTTTGGGCGCGCTCCACCCGCTGCCCCCCCACGAACACCCCGTTGCGGCTCATCAGGTCCTCAACCCGTATGTGCCCCTGACTGACAGAGAAACTGACGTGTCGGCGGGACACCAGCGGGTCGTCCACGATCACCAGATCGCAGGTCTCATCGCGTCCAACGACGGTGGGGTGCCCTCCAAGGCGGAGGGCGCGCCCCAGGCCAACAAGCCAATGGGTGGGGTGATCCGTCACCGCGTCTCGATCTAGCACGACGGACAGGCCAGGGTCTGACGCTGTGCGCCGTCCCTGGGCGCGCTCAGCGGACCGTGAAGCTGAGCCGCTGCTCGGCGGTGCCCTCACAGGGACCGTCGAGCCAAGTGACGCGCGCGGTGAGCCTGACCTCGGTGCCTGGAGGGACCGAGGTGCTGACCTCAATGGGGAGCTCAAGCTCGCTGCTGCTGCAGGGAGGGACCCCGAAGAGCTGAACGCTGGAGCCCTGCACACCAAAGTGGTTCGCCTCCACCTCGACCCCCGGGTACCACATGAAGCCGCGCCCCGTGACGTCGCCGAGCCAAATGGAGAGCATCCCCTCGGCGCCTGCCGCGATACCCCCTGAGGGAGCCAAGCGAGGCGCGTCCAACGTGAGCTCCCTCAAGTCAGCGCACGTGAGCTTGAGGTCCGGTGGGTTCTCTCGCTCAACACACAGCCCGCCCGCGTCGATGCCTGCGCCTGCGGACCCCGCTGTGCCGGCGAAGCCCGCTGCGCCTGCGAAGCCCGCCGCTCCGCCCGAGGCCGCCGCTCCGCCCGAGGCTGCCGCTCCGCCCGAGGCTGCCGCTCCACCTGAGGCTGCCGCTCCACCTGAGGCTGCCGCTCCGCCCGAGGCTGCCGCTCCGCCTGAGGCCGCCGCTCCACCCGACGCTGCCGCTCCACCCGACGCTGCCGCTCCACCCGAGGCCGCCGCTCCGCCCGACGCCGCGTCGCCGTCGTCGGCGCTGCCACCACACGCGGCCAAGCCGAGGGCAGCGGTGAGGAAGGCGACGCTCACCCGTGAGAGCGCGCTCAGGTCAGGTGTACGAACTAGATGAAGTAGGCTGCGCATCAGGTCCCTTGGGGTAGCAACTTACCTTGAGGGAATGAGTGGGCGGCGTCCACCTGCAATCGACCGGAGCATCGACCTGCTCCGCGGCCGGGTGCAGCCGTTGGGGGTGAGCGCGGGCGCGACGCCGCTCGCCCGGCGCTAGGACGCGTGGGTGTAGCTGGTGAGGGCCAGGGCGTTGGCCATCTCGCGCGCCGCTTGCCAGCGCTCGGTACGATCGGGCTCAAGCGCGCGATCCACGATGCGGATGAGATCAGGATCCAGGCTGGGGGAGCGCGCGCCTAGCGAGACGGGGTGTTCGGTGGCGATCCGGCCGAGCAGCTGCGCCGTCTCGCGCGATTCGAAGGGCGGCTCACCGCTCAGGGCGTGGAATAGCAGCGCGCCGACCGACCACAGATCCGAGCGGTGATCGACCAGCTCGCCCCGGGCCTGCTCGGGGCTCATGTAGTGCGGCGTCCCGACGGTGGTCCCCGCCGCGGTGAGGGCGGTGCTCGAGTGCGCGAGCAGCCGCTTGGCGATCCCGAAGTCGAGCAGCTTGACCTGGACCCCCTCACCCCGCGGCGTGAGGAAGACGTTGTCCGGCTTGACGTCGCGGTGGACGATGCCGCGCTCATGCGCCGCCGCGAGCGCGTCCAGCAGCTGCACGCCGATGTCTAGCACCTGGCCGTGCTCAAGTGGGCCGCGCTCCATGGAGCTTGCCATGTCCGTCCCCTCGAGGAACTCCGTCACGAGGTAGGGGACATCCTCCGGCGTGCGCCCCGCATCGAGGATGGCCGCGACACCTGGGTGCGTCAGCGCGCTCATCGTGCGCACCTCTCGCAGGAAGCGCCCCACGTGCTCCCTTGAGTTGTTGAGCTCGGGGTGCAGGAGCTTCAGCGCCACGCGGCGCTCGGTGTAGCGGTGCGTGGCGTCGTAGACGGAGCCTGACGCCCCCGCGCCGAGCAGCCGCGTCAGCTCATAGCGCCCATCGAGCACGGTGCCTAGACGCTCACGAGCTCGCGAAGAAGGGTCCACGGCGACAATCGTCTCTTGGCTCTCCCTCGGCTGCAACGTCAAAGGTGACGAGCTGATGATCGCTCGAGGGGGTTTGGGGGTTGGACGGCACCGCGCCGTGGGCGCCGTGAGCGCGCCCTGGGTGGACCTGTTCGGCGCGGGCAACCCCCGGGTGCGGGCGGGCTAGAAGCCCGCCCCTGTAGGTTCTGGGCGTCACTCGTCGCAGATCACCTTGGTCTCGTTCGCCGGGGTGCAGCCTGACAGGTGCTCGAACTTGCACTCCCCGCCCGTGCAGAAGTTGCGAGTCTCCCCGGTGCGCAGGAATAGATCGAGCTGCTGACGAGCCTCATCCAGCGAGCGCAGCTTGCCGTGAGGATCTTCGCATAGCGACATCGGGCGGTTGCAGAGCGGATCCGCGGGGAGCCCGAAATCATACTCGATGTAGCTTGAGCCGCTCGCGATGTTCGCCGTTGACGGCAGCCCCCACACGTCGCCGACGCCCGTCTCCAGGCGCTGCGCTCCGATGGCGCGCGCCATGATCGCGGCGCCCAGCGTCGTCACTTGGTGGTCGCCCAGCGCGGCGCGCATCAGCACCTGGTGGCTCGGCGTGCCGGGCAGGGTGTTGTTCTGGATGTAAGGCGTGTAGCCGTTCGGCTCCACGCGATCCCACAGCATCTGCAGGAGCGACAGCACGCGCTGCTGATCGCGGCTGTCCGGGTAGGTGACGCGCATCACGGCATAGAAGGGGATGAAGTCGACGGAGCGGTTGAGGAGCAGGTTGTAAGATTGGCCCATCACGCCGAGCCCGCCGCGCTGCACGTCGGTGGTGAGCGCCATGTACACGCCGCCGGAGATGCCGCCCTGGCTGATGCCGTAGTAGTAGCGCTCCGTTGGGTCGAGGTACTGACCATACGTGGTGTCCGCCGCGAAGGAGTCCTTCACCATGCGCATCGCCATCAGGTTGTTCAAGAAGCCTTGGTGGAGGCGATAGAACATGGTGTCTAGGTTGTGTATCTCCCCGGACCCTAAGATGGACTGGATGTAGTCTTCGTCGATGGACTCCATCCCCGCGAGGTTCACCGCGAAGAAGGCGTAGCCATACTGGTTCATGAAGGTGCGAAAGTGCCCCGACTCAATCTGTGTACGGGAGCCGAGCAGCCCATGCCCGTATTGCACTAGCTTGGCCGGCGTGGTGCGCGCGCTCTCCGGGATCATCAGCTGAAACTCAACTGAGTGCGTGGGGCGCGCGGCGTTGCGGATGGGAGCGCCCGTCTCGTCGAAGATCAGCTTGGAGCCAGGCGCCGGGTCGTCCACATAGAGCGGCACCTCAAACGTCCCCCGGATGCGGTAGGCGATGTCTGGATCCCAGTTCTCGTCCACGTCCGTGATGGTGTAGCTCGGCGCGGCGCCGGCGAGCGACTCGTCGCGCAGCTTGAGCATCCATCCGGTGTTGTTCTCGCGGCTCGCGGTGGTGTAGTCCCAGGCGATGACGAGGCCCTCCCGGGAGATGCCCGCTGACTCGAGGCGCTCGAAGATATCGGCGTAGAGGCCGCGCCGCGCGATAACGGAGGGCTCCTCTGAGGGGGTGCCGTCGCGCAGCGCCTGGAACGCTGGCGAGGCTGTGGCGGCGCCGCTCGTGGTCTGCACGCTGCGGAAGGCGGCGATGTAGCGGGCGTTGTCCTTCAGACGCACCGCGGGGCGGATCAACAGGCTCCGGTGCCCGTCGGGTGGTGGGTTCGACTGGTCGAGATCCACCCAGTGAGGGATCCGTTCGCCCGTCTCAGCGTCGAGCAACACCGAGGGGCAGTTTGCGTCGAGCGACGCCGCGATGTTGGCTGAGCTAGGCAGCCCAGCTGTCGTTGCGTTGGGGATGTAGGTCATGGCGGCGACGCCGGTGGAGAAGCCGTCGCTCTTGTCCCACGGCGCGCCGTCGAGCTGCGGCCCTTGGAAGGAGGTGGGCAGCGCCCGCCCGCGCAGCTGCACCTGGCGCCCCGTCGGCGTTGAGGCGCTCACGGTGTAGACGTTGCTGGGGAAGGGGTAGCCGCAGTAGTCCGGGACCAGCGGATCGCACTCCAAGTGAGGCCAGCTGACCTCTGGCGCCCAGCCGCCGGTGCCCGCGGTGCCGCCATGGCCCGCGGTGCCGCCCGCGCCGCCAGTGCCTGCAGTGCCCGCGGTGCCGCCGTTGCCCGCGGCGCCTCCCGAGCCGTTCGGCTCGTCTGAGCCGCAGCCGAGGGCGGCGAGGGGGAGGGTGACGGCGAGGGAGGCGAGGCGGGCAACGGCGGCACCGCGGGCACTGCAGGCACTG
>CAYQAC010000040.1:30316-34617 GCA_964415255.1 uncultured Polyangiaceae bacterium
GACGGCGAGTTCGCATTCGTAATCGACCTCGTGCGAGGCGTTGGCGGAGCGTGAAGCTTGGCATAGGCGAATGCTATCCGAACGTCTGGGGCTCGCTAGTGGGAAACAGGAGATGTGAGCGGGGCCTGCGCCGGTGAATTGGCGCGCCGCGTTGTGGTGGGGCCTTGAGGGCGCGGCGAAGCGTCGCAGCCTGGTCACGGAGCGCGCTGGGTGCGCGCTCCACGCGCCGCGCTAGAGTCGACGCAGTGCGTGGATGGGTGATCATTGCGGGGCTGGCCGTGGGGTGGGCCGCCGTGGGCTGCGTTCCCGCGGGGGAATGGGGGGCGCCGGTGGCGGCGCCAGCTCCAGCGCGGCAGGCGGGAGAGGGCGCGGAGCGGGCAGCGCACGCAGAGACGAGCGCAAAATCGTCGGTGAATGAGGCTGATGCGCACAGCGCCGCTCAGGGCGGTGCCGTCCAACCCCCCAAAAAATCAGAGGATTCGCGGCTGATCCCCGGCGCGGGCAGCTTCGTCACCCTGGCTGTCCCTGGGTTCCCTAGCGCGGTCTTGTGGGTGCCCCGCGCGGCGCCTCCACGGCCGCTGCTCTTGGCGACGCACGGCGCCACTGGGCGCCCTGAGCCTCACTGTGAGCGCTGGCAGCAGCTGGTTGCCGATCGCGCCTTCGTGCTGTGCTTGCGCGGCGCGCCGACGAACCGCCGCGATCCGCCTGAAGTCAGTCGACATTACTATCCGGATCATCGCTGGCTGGGTCGCGCGGTGACGGCTAGCCTCCGCGCGCTCGAGGAGGCCTACGCTGAGCACGTCGATCTCGAGCGGGCGGTGTACGCGGGGTACTCCCAAGGCGCGGTGATGGGCGCCTTGATGTTGATGGAGCAGCAGGCGCCGTTCTCGCGCGCGCTGCTGATCGAGGGGCAGCAAGACGACTGGAGCGTGAGCGCGGCCGAGCGCTTCGTCAGCAAGGGTGGTGACCGCGTGGCCTTGGTGTGCGGCTTCGGGCGCTGCGCTGAGGCTTATGCGCGGAGCGAGCGGACGCTTCGGAGGGGCGGCGTGCAGGCGCGCTTCGAGTACGCGGAGGGCGCTGGGCACACCTATGGCGGCGCCGTGGGGGAGCGGGTGGCGGAGAGCCTCGTGTGGCTGGTCGCGGAGGACCCGCGTTGGCGCTAGCATGCCGCTTGAGTCATGCCGGAGCTGCCTGAGGTCGAGGTCACGCGTCAGCGCATCGAGGGGCTCTTCGTGGGGCGCCGGGTGAAGCGGGTGCACACCACGGAGCCGAGCTACCTCTTCATCACGCCCCCGAAGGAGCTCGCGCGGCGCCTCACCGGGCGGACGCCCACCGCGCTCATGCGTCATGGAAAATACCTGCTGCTCGAGCTCGACGACGATAGCCGCTTGCTGCTCCACCTGGGGATGACAGGGCAGCTGTTCGGTGAGGGTGCGGAGAGCGTGCGCCTGCTCAGCAAGGGCGCGCGTGGTCAGCTAAACGATCCAATCACGGGGCCGCTCACGGCGCGCTCGATCCGCGCGGATAAGCACCTGCACTTGGTGCTTGAATTCGAGGACGGCGGGCCCCAGGTGCTCCTGCGCGACACTCGGAAGTTTGGCAAGCTGCTGTGGCTCGCGGCGGGGGAGACGGACGCGCGCTTGACGCGGCTCGGGGTGGACGCGCTGGAGGCGGAGCCGCGGGCGATTCAGGCTAAGGTTCGTCAGCGGAGCGCGCCCATCAAGGCGACGCTGCTCGACCAGGGCGTGCTCGCGGGGGTGGGTAATATTTACGCGGACGAGGCGCTGTTTATCGCGCGCGTTCGCCCGACGCGCGCCACCTCACGCCTGACGGCGAGCGACTGGGAGCGGCTGATCCAAGCGGTGAAGTGGGTGCTCCGGCGCTCGATCGAGACCGGCGGCTCGAGCATCAGCGACTACGTGCTGCCGGACGGCAGCGACGGCGCTTACCAAGACGAGCGTCGCGTGTACGCGCGCACCGGGCTGCCGTGCCTTGAGTGCGGCGCGCTGATTCAGCGCGTGCAGGTGGGGCAGCGGAGCACGCACTTCTGCGCCGTGTGTCAGCGGCGCTGACGATGTGGCTCAGCTCAGGTGCGGCTGGATCAGATCGCGGAAGGTGGCGAAGGGGTGCGCCCCGAACAGCACGTCCTCCCCGATGAAGAAGCCGGGCGTGCCCACCCGGTCGATGCCCAGGCTGTCCACCTCCGCCACCTCGCGCTCGATCGCGGGGCGGTGCGCCTCCTGATTCATTGCTGTGCGGAAACGATCGAGGTCGACGCCACCCAGGCCCTCGGCGTAGGTCTCGAGCTGCGGCCTGGCGAGGGCGCCCTGGCGCGCGAACAGCACGCGGTGGAAGCGCCAGAACCCCGCCTCGCCGAGCTGCGCGCGCACCTCGCGCGCCGCCTCCGCTGCGCCCATGGCGTGGGGGTGGATGCGCGTCAGCGGGTAGTCGCGCCAGACTATCTTCACCTGCTCCCCATAGTGGTGCAGCACCTCCTCCAGCACCGGCTGCACGTCGGCGCAGAAGGGGCACTCGAAGTCCCCCAGCTCTTGAATGATGAGCTTCGGGCGCTTCGCGCCTTTAACGGGCGCGCCCGGGGGGACGCTGAGCTCGCGCCGAGCGCAGCCCAGGGAGGCGCCGAGCGGGGTGAGCAGGGCGAGCTTCAGCAGGGTGCGGCGCGCGAGCATCGCGCCTCGCTAGCATGGGGGCGACGGGGCCTGCACCCTCTACCAAGCGCCTGAGCTGCGAAGCGCCTGAGTTACCAAGCGCCTGAGGTGCGAAGCGCCTGAGCTATCAAGCGCCTGAGCTGCCGAGCGCCTGGATGAGGAACCAGGGCGCTCAGCGCAGGCCGTCGAGGTGCACGATGTACCACTCGCCGCGCCAGGAGATCAGCGCGGAGAGGTTCAGGTGGCGGAGGGTGCCCTTGGCGTCGCGGTACCTGAGCTGTGAGCCGAACAGGCGATAGTAAGGGAGCTTGTTGTATTCGCGGCCCGGCTCGAGCCACGCGGCGTCGGCGGGCTTGAGCTCGAGCCCCTCGTAGCTTGCGCGCTTGCGGTCGCGGCCCAGGCGCCGGTGGTAGCGCTCGAGGTCGCGCTTCAGCTGCGCGTGGAGCCGATAGCGCCAGTCGCGCGGCGGGTTCTTGCTGTCCTTCAGCTGCTTGTAGACCTCCACCGGC
Source organism: uncultured Polyangiaceae bacterium (assembly GCA_964415255.1). Lineage (GTDB taxonomy): Bacteria > Myxococcota_A > Polyangia > Polyangiales > Polyangiaceae > JAHBVY01. The sequence goes on from CAYQAC010000040.1 coordinate 33,492, forward strand.
ATGAAGTAGGGCAGCACGCGGTTTGGGTCGTTCTCGATGATGGCGCTGAACAGGGCGGGGCCCAGCTGGCGGAAGAACTCCGACTCACCCGAGGGCAGCTCGCGGGTCTGGGGGAGCAGGGCGCCGTCGTCGTCGAGTAGGACGGGTGCCTGACCAGGTGCGTAGCTGGCGAGCAGCAGCGGGGAGCGCTCCTTGGGGTCATTGGGGAGCAAGCCGAGCTGTGGCGCAGGCTGCTGACGTTGCGCGACGGGGCCTGGCGCTGGGCCGGCGCTGGGCGCTGAGTCATCGCTGCTCGCGGGAGCTTCAACGTCGCCAGGCCGCGGGGGGGAGGCGTGAGCCGCCGCGTGGGGTGCGTCCAGGGCCGCGTGGGGCGCGTCCTGCTTGGCGGCGCTGGGAGCGCCCGCGCGCCGCTGGCTCTTGGGCTTGGCCTTGGGGGCGCGCTCTTGGGGCGCGGCGCCCGGCACCGCGACCACGATCTCGATCGGGCCGCGAGTCGCCGTGTCCCCTGGCGGGGGCGCCGCCTGACAGGCGCCGAGGCCTAACGCCGCGAGCGGCAGCGGCAGCAGGACACCTGACCAGGTGCGGAGGCGGAGCCGGCTGCCGGCGCGGGAGGGCCGCTTTCCAGGGCGCATCCCGGAGCGGCTAACACCAGGCCCCCCACCTGGGCGAGTTTTTGGCGGCCCTTGGCCGTCACTCGCTGGGGCGCACCACCACCAGCACGTCGCCGCCCTCCACTTGATCGCCCACCGCGACCCGCACCTCCGTGAGCTCACCCGACGACGAGGCGCGCACCGTGTGCTCCATCTTCATGGCCTCCAAGACCACGAGCGGCGCGCCCACCTCCACCGAGCTCCCCACCTGAGCCAGGAGCTGCACCACGCGCCCAGGCATCGGCGCGCTCTCAGCGCCGGGCTCCACCTGGGCCTCCTGCTCGGGGAAGCGCGGCAGCTCCGTCAGGGTGACGCTGCCGAGCGGTGAGCTGACGAACCAGCGCTCGCCGTCGCGAATCACGCGGGCACTGCGGCGTAGGGGGGCACCGCGGTGCAAGGAGGCACTGCCGATGGGGGCACTCTGGTCAGTGGGAGCACCCTGGTCAGTGGGGGCACGCTCCGTGGTGATCTCGTAG
>CAYQAC010000041.1:0-8795 GCA_964415255.1 uncultured Polyangiaceae bacterium
TCGACGCCTTCTTCACCCGCACCTTGAAGGACGGCGCGCGCAGCGTCGCGGAGGCGCAGGTAGTCAGCCCCGCTGACGGCGTGCTGTCGTCCCTGGGGAGCATCGACGCAGGGGGGCGCATCCACGCCAAGGGTCAAGGCTACGCCGTCGGCGATTTAGTCGGGGACCCTGACGATGCCGCGCGCTACCTCGGCGGCTCCTTCTTCGTGGTGTACCTGTCGCCGCGCGATTATCACCGGCTGCACGCGCCGGTCGCCGGGCACATCGGGCTGGTGCGGGGGATCCCCGGGGATTTGTACCCAGTGAACTCCATCGGGGAGCGCTACGTGCCGGGGCTCTTCGTGCGCAACAACCGCGCGGCGGTGGTGATCGACACGGAGTCGCTCGGGCGCGTCACCGTGGTGCTCGTGGGGGCGATGGTGGTGGGGCGCATCTCGGTCTCGGCGCTGCCTGGCCCCTCGGTGCCGCCGGGCATTCACCCGATCGATCCACGTGTGGAGGTCGCTCAGGGTGACGAAATCGGAATTTTCCACCTGGGCTCGACGGCTGTGGTGTTGCTTGAGCCGGGAGTCACTATCACGCGGCCGGTGGGTCCCGTACGCTACGGCGAGGCGCTGACCGGGGACTCATGACAGACGAGGAGGGACAGCCGCGCGTTGAGGCGCTCGACGACGAGGCGCCGCCGGAGGTCCCCGATCTCTCGGAGAGCCCGCGCTCCGCCCCGCCTCCTAAGCCAGCGCGCGCTGAGAGCGCGCCGCCTAAGCCACCCTCCGTGCAAATCCCCGCGGTGCGCCCGGCGAGTCTCCCACCGCCACCGCCCAGTCAGCGCGCGCGCGCCGCGAGTGATCCCAACATCACCGTGGGCTCCATGCCGCCTCCGCCGCTCGAAGGCCTCGACTTCGATGAGCTGCCGAGCGACGCCCCAGCCTCCACTCGGCGTCCGCTGTCCATACCTCCCGCTCCGCCATCTGCGGCTCCACTGTCTGCAGCTCCACTGTCTACGCCACCGCTGTCTGCGCCGCCGCCGCCGAGCGCCACGCGCTCCGCGCCACCCCGACCTCGCTCAAGCCCGCCCGCTGCCCTCTTGAACGCGCCGGCGCTTGAGCTCCCCAAGGTCGCCATCCATGAGCTGGCGGACGTCGCGCCGCTCGATGACGCAGACGTCGAGCCCGCTTTGGACACCGTGGTGGAGCAAGAGCCTCCAAGCCCCGCTGAGGTGAGCGAGCCAGCGAGTGAGGCGCCGAGCGCTTCAGTTGAAGGCGCTGCAGCTGAAGGCGCTGCAGCTGAAGGCGCAGAGCCTGTAGCGAAGGTGGACGCTCCGGAGAGCGCTGAGGCCGCCGCTGCCTCTGAAGAGCCCGCCTCTGAAGAGCCCGCCGCTGAGGCTTCACTGGGTGAGCCCGCGGAGCCCGTCGATGACCACGCGGAAAATGACGGAGTGGCGTCGAGCACGGCGGCAGCTCACCAAGAGGAGCTCGCGGCCTCCTCTCAGGCAGCGCCCGCGAGCGTTGAGCCCGCCGACCTCGTCATCCCGGACGACACCATCCCCCAGGGTCCGATGGAGGTGGCGCCCGCGCCCACCTCCGCCTTGATGGCCATGCGGATCATCCGCATCGGGGAGCCTGAGGCGCCCCCTTCAGATCCTGAGGCGGTGGACGCCGAGGAGCTGAACGATGACGACCTAGCGCCGGACTCCGGTCGCTACGCTGAAGAGCCGGAGGAGCCCGGCTCCGAGCGCGGTCTGCCCAAGCCGCCCCCGCCTCCTCGCAGCAACAAGCGGCCCCCGCCGCCTCGCGCGCTCGCGGAGAAGGAGCGCGCCGTCAAGGAGGCCGCGCAGAAGCGCAAGGTGCGCCCGTGGTGGGAGGAGGTGTTCGGGGATGACTACGTTCGCGCCACCTTCACGCCCAGCCAGCGCCAAATCGCCCGGGAGGTGGACTTCATCCAGAGTTCACTCGGCGTGCAGCCGGGCGGCATGGTGCTGGATTTAGCGTGTGGCTCGGGGGAGCACGCGGTGGAGCTCGCGAGCCGAGGCTTCGCGGTGGTCGGCTACGATCTATCCATCTCTCAGCTGGCGCAGGCGCAAGAGGTCGCGCAAGAGCGCGACCAGAAGCTGAATTTCCTCCAGGGGGACATGCGGGAGATGGCCTTCGAGGAGACCTTCGACGCCGTCTACTGCTGGGGCTCAAGTTTCGGCTACTTCGAAGAAGAGAAGAACATCCAGGTGGCGCAGCGCATGCTTAAGGCGCTGCGCCCCGGGGGGACGTTACTGCTCGAGGTCGCGAACCGCGACTACGTCGCCGCGCAGTCGCCGAGCTCGGTGTGGTTCGAGGGGGACGGCTGTTTGTGCATGGACGACGCCCACCTCGATTGGCTCACCAGCCGCCTGAAGGTGAAGCGAGCCGTCATGTTAGATGACGGTCGCTCCAAGGAGTGGAACTACTCCATCCGTCTCTACAGCTTGCATGAGCTCGGCAAGCTATTGCACGACGTGGGTTTTGTGGTGCGCAGCGCGAGCGGCCAAGTCGCGACGCCCGGCGTGTTCTTCGGCCCCGCTTCGCCCAGCTTGATCGTACTGGCGCAGCGGCCCGCTTGAGCGAGCTGGCAGTTTGCGCTGGTTGGTCAGTTAGGTTGACCATTGGCCTGCGAGCCAACTCGTCAGTTGGCTTGATGATATGTCGTCAGTTGGCTTGACCGTCAGCGCCTCGCTCGGTCGTCAGTGTCGGTTCGATCGGGTTTTGGGGGTTGGGCACCTCGCCGTGAGGCGCCGTCAAACCACTCAGCGGGAGCGCTCAGCGGGAGCGCTCAGCTCGAGCCTAGCCGCGCACCGCGCGCGCTACGCGGTCCACCAGCGCGCGCTCCTCGGCGGACACCGCTGGGTCACGCGGGCCGGCGAACGGGAGGTCACGGGAGCGCTGCCCGCGCGGGTGCGCCGTGAGCGTCGCCTGCTCTAGCTGCAGGCACTGGCCGTTCATCCCGAGCAGCAGCGCGGAGAGATCGGGGCCCACCGCGCGCCGCGGCGCTGGGCGCACGCCGAGCTGCTCACCCGAGGGCAGGCGCGCGACGAAGCCCGCCAGGCGCTGCTCCACCGGGTCGCTGTAGGCGTCGCGCGCGCCGGGCGCGCCGCGAGCGAGCCAGTCCGCTACACTGACGGAGAGGTCCGTGTCTGGCGCCAAGCCCAAGCTCAGGCCGCGTCGCGCGACCTCGGCCTCCACCTCCGCCAAGCGGGCCGCGCCGCGCGCCGTGATGAGGCAATCTTCCAGGCTGACCCCGAGCGGCACCCGGGCCGCCGCCAAGGCGGCCTCATCGCGCTGGGAACTAGCGCGCGGCGCGATGGCTCCGTTGCCGTGCGGAAACGTTTCACCCGTTGGCGCTCCTCTTTCGGCCGCACGCGACGGCGCTGCTTCGTACGCCTCGCTGTCTTCGCGCGGCGCGAGGTTGCCGGGGTTCATGACGCCGTGTGGGTCGAAGGCGCGCTGCACGCGGCGCACGAGCGTGACGCCGTAGCCCAGCTCGGCGCCCAGGCGCGGCGCCTTGCTGCGCCCGACGCCGTGGTGATGGCTCAGGGTGCCGCCCGCTGAGATGGCGGCGCCGAGCGCGGCGCGCCAGGCGCGGTCGTACTTCTCTTTGGCGCGCTGGTCGTCTTCAGCGGTGCCGGAGAAGGTGAAGTAGATGCTGCAGCCATCTGGGTAGGCGTGGCTCAGGTGCGCCATCACCAGCACGTGGCGGCCCAAGGCGGCGCGCACCGAGTCATACAGTGATTTGAGCTTGGACCAAGGCGCCGCCACCTCCATGGTGTCGCTGAACGCGCCCAGGCGGAACACCGGCGCTTGGCGGTAGCTCACGCTGTAACGATGCTCGAGCCAGTGACGCGCGGGGCCTTCGCCCAGCGCGAGGCCACCCAGGCGCTCACACATCGCCTCGGCGCGCGCGGCGTCTGACGTCGTCTCTTCGGCGTCGCCCTCGAACACCAAGATGAGGCGCGCGCCGCCGAGGAGGTTGCCCTCCGTCGCCTCAATCAGGTGGTTTAGCGCGCGCGGCGCGCGCAGCAGCGAGCGGAGTAGCCAGGGCTTGAGCGCACCTTGGGGCTTGGGGCCGCTCTTGGAGGCGGGGCTCTTCACGGCGCCTTGCTTCAAGAAGAAGGTGTCTACAGGATCGTAGAGCCGCGACACCGCGGGCCGCAGGCCCGCTTGAAACAGCTGACGCAGCGCCTCCCAGCCAGCCTCCGTGGAGGGGAACTCAAAGGAGACGAAGGAGCGCGCGCTGGGCGCGGGGTGGAGCCGCAGCTTGGCGCTGGTGACCACGCCGAGCGTGCCCTCACTGCCAACCACCAAGGGGATCAAGTTGGGGCCGAGCTGTCGCCGCTTCAGCGTGAGCTGCTCACCGGTGCCCGTGACGACGTCGAGGCTCACCACCATGTCCTCGATTTTTCCGTACTTGCCTGAGCACTGCCCGGCGCCGCGCGCCGCGATCCAGCCGCCCGCGGTGGAGCACAAAATGCTGCTCGGGAAGTGACCGATGGTGAAGCCATCACGCTGGAGATCTTCCTCCAGCGTGATGCCCATGGCGCCCGCCTCCACGTTGATGAGCGGCGCGTCCTTCTCCACGTGCCAGCGCCGCAGGCGCTTGAGGTCGAGCACCAGCCCCGTGGAGGTGGGGAGCACCCCACCACACACGCCGCTCCCCGCCCCGAACGGCGTCAGCGGGATCCCTTCAGCGTGTGCGAACTGCACCAGCGCGGCCACCTGCTCGGGCGTCTCTGGCCACGCGATCGCCTGCGGGCGATGCTCCGCGACCTCGCCCGCGCGCACGTCGATCAGCTTGCGTGGCCAGAGGTCGCGCGCGTAGCACGCGCGATCGGCCGCCTCCGTGCTGCAGCGCACGCCTGGGACGGCGCTCGCGATGGCTCGGGTGATGTCCACACCCCTCTTTTAGCCTGCCTAACGGGGGATAGGAACCAGCGCGGCGGCGCGGGCTTGTCGGCTCGCCAGGGGCCTGGCTATAGAGGTGAGATGCGTCCGTTGGCTAAGCTCCCGTGGCAAACTGCCCTGTCATCACGCGCTGTGGTGTTGCCTTTGGCGCTGCTCTTGTTCATGGCGGCGTGCGGCGGGGCCGCAGGCCCCACGGCAGGTGAGTCGCCGCGCTCTGGCGGCACAGGCGGCGAGCGCACGGCGGTCGACGGCGCTGGCGCCGAGGGTGAGCCCGCCGCCGGGCGCTGCGACGACGGCAGCTGCGTTGAGTGCGGGGAGGGCCTGTGCCTCGCTGGGTCTTACTGCGAGTACACCGCCGACGGGAGCGCGGGCTGCAGCTGGTCAGAGGCTTGCGCAGAGCGCCCCAGCTGCGATTGCCTGCGCCCGACGCTAGAGCCTGGCTGCACCTGTGAGACAGCGGGGGGCGGCGCCACGGTGCGCTGCCGCTAGGACGCGCCGCCCCTACGGCGCTGGCAGGTTGAGCTCGGGGAAGTCGTCGCGCAGCCGCGCGAGGCTCGCCATGACGCGCTCTTTGTCTGCTGCCTCCAGCTCATGCTCCCCGGTGCGGCTCAGCGCGTAGCTGACGATGGAGGCCTCGAGTGGGCTCAGGGAGGTGGAGCGCTGGTAGGCTAGATTTTCCACTCGGAAACGTAGCAGCACCGCGCCATCGGAGAGCTCGACGCGCCCGAGCAGCTCAGCGCGGTCCCGCCCCTGGCCGAGCAGCTGGCGGATGAGCCCGCGCAGGCGCCGCGCGCGGCGCCGCACCCGGCGGCCCTCAGCGCCCTCGTACAGGTGATAGAAGCGGTTGCGGGAGAAGGCCGCTGGGGCGAGCACGAGGGCGCACAGCAGCGCGTCTGGGTGCGGGCTCGCGTGCGTCACGAGCGCGCCTCCTGGCTGCGGAGGCGCTCCGCTTGATGCCAGGAGGAGACCGCCGTGAGAAGCTCCTCTAAATCCCCCTGGACCACCCTATCTAGCTTGTACAGCGTCAGCCCGATGCGGTGATCTGTCAGGCGGTTCTGAGGGAAGTTGTAGGTGCGGATCTTCTCGGAGCGGTCCCCGGCGCCCACCATCGTGCGCCGCTCGTCGCGGATGGCGTCCGCCTGCTTCTGACGCTCGATGTCGAGCAGGCGGCTCTTCAGCACCTTGAGCGCGCGCTGTTTGTTCTTTAGGAGGCTGCGCTCGTCTTGGCACTTGACCACCATGCCCGTCGGCAAGTGCGTGATCTGCACGGCGCTGTTCGAGGTGTTCACCGACTGCCCGCCGGGGCCCGACGCGTGGGCGATGTCGTAGCGCAGCTCCTTCTCGTCGATCTCAAGCTCGACGTCCTCTGCCTCAGGCAGCACCGCCACCGTCGCGGTGGAGGTGTGGACGCGCCCCTGCGCCTCCGTCTCGGGCACGCGCTGCACGCGGTGCACGCCCGCCTCGAGCTTCAGCTGAGAGAACACGCGGTCCCCGCTGATCAGCGCGATGACCTCCTTGTAGCCGCCCGCGCTGGCCTCGCTGCTGGTGAGCAGCTCCACCTTCCAGCCGCGCTGCTCGGCGTAGCGCGCGTACATGCGGAACAGATCGGCGGCGAACAGCGCGGCCTCTTCGCCGCCGGCGCCCCCGCGGATCTCCAAGATGGTGTTCTTCTCGTCCGCTGGGTCGTGCGGCAAGAGCAGCACCTTGATCTCTTGCTCTAGCCCCTCGAGCGCCCGCTCAAGCTCGGGCAGCTCCTCGCGCGCCAGCTCACCCAGCTCAGGATCGCTCAGCGCCTCTTTATCCTCGCGGATTTGTTGCTCAAGCTGCCTCCAGCGCAAGAAGGCCTCCACGCTAGGCAGGATGCGGCTCCGCTCGCGGTTCAGCTCCTGCACGCGCTTGCTGTCTTGAGCGACCTGGTTGTCGCACATCAGCGCGTCAATCTCGGTCAGTCGCCGCTCGAGGGTTTGGAGCTTATCGACAGGGATCATGACGGGTGCTTAGGTGGGGGAGGGTGCGGTCAGCGGCGAGCCAGCGCCGGATGATAGCGCGGCCTCTCGCTGCAGCGGTGGCAAGGATGGCGCTCAGGCGCCTGAGCTCACGCAGGGCACGGCGCGCCGATCAGGGCACGGCGTGCGGAGGCGGCCCGTCTGCTTGTGCAGAGGGCCGCCCGCGCTGCGAACGCTGGACTACTTGCCGTACTTCTTGCGGAAGCGGTCGATGCGGCCGGCGGTGTCAACGAAGCGCTGCTTGCCCGTGAAGAAGGGGTGGCACTGTGAGCACACGTCCACCCGGAGCTCCTTCGAGGTGGAGCGCGTGGCGAACTGGTGACCGCAGGCGCAGCTGGCTTGGACGGTGTTGTAGTCGGGGTGGAGTTCCTGCTTCATGATCTGCTCTCTGTCTGCGAGGCCGCGTTGTGAGCCTCGCGCTGGTGGCTGGCAGGGCCAGGCGCACGCTAGGGCCGCGCAACCTAATCCCCAGGCGCGGCTCGCACAAGCCCAGGCGCGGACTTCAAGTACAAGCCACAGCACGCCGGCCCAATGGCCGATTCTGGCTGGTGCTGGTTGTTTCTCCGGTTGAGTGGGCTCGGGGGGTTGGACGGCACCGCGGCTTCAGGCCTTGCGCGCCCCTTTGCATGGAAATAGCACCCAGAGGAATAAGGCGTAGCCTTGACCCGCTGGCCTCACTCCCGCTGCGCCCCCGCGACAGTCCAACATGGGGACCGATAAATCTGAAAAACATCAATAATATCAATAAGATAAAGAAACTTGACGTTACGTCATTCTTCGAACAAGGTGAAGCCATGGCAGCGGACCAAGCTGGGGATCGTCCCCGCATCATCACCCGTCGGGAGGTGATCACGCGCGTGGGGCTGAGCGCCGCTGCCCTCGGCGCCGCGGGTTGGGTCACCAAGTTGACCTACGACCCTGGCGGGTTCGATCTCACGCGCCACGCCGGCGAGCGCCAGGTGCGGGACTTCCGGCCGAAGCCGGGGGAGCACCCGGTGATGGCGATCGCCAAGAGCAGCCAGGACCCAGCCACGCTGACGCGGCTCGCGATCGACGCGATCGGGGGGATGAAGCGCTTCATTTCCCGGGGGGATATTGTGGCGGTCAAGCCCAACATCGGGTGGGATAGGCAGCCGGCTCACGCCGCCAACACCAACCCGCTGGTGGTGGCGGAGGTGGTCCGCCAGGTGTTCGACGCCGGGGCCTCCAAGGTGGTGGTGACGGACGCCTCATGTAACGAGCCGAACCGCTGCTTTCAGCGCAGCGGCATCTGGCGCGCCACCCACGCGCTGGGCGCCACGGTGGTCATCCCCGCTGAGCACCGCTTCCGGGAGATCCGCATGCGCGGCGACGTGCTCGACTTGTGGCCGGTCTACACGCCGCTCGTCAACGCGGACAAGGTGATCAACATCCCGGTCGCCAAGCACCACAACCTCTCGAAGTACACCGGCGCGATGAAGAACTGGTATGGGCTGCTCGGCGGGCGCAGGAACCGCCTGCATCAGAACATCGACACCAGCATCGCGGATCTGGCCACCTTCATGCGCCCCACCTTGACGGTGCTCGACGCCACGCGCGTGCTCATGCGAAATGGCCCCCAAGGCGGCAACATCGACGACGCGCGCGACATGCACCAAGTCATCGCCAGCCTGGATGAGGTCGCGGTGGACGCTTACGGCAGCACGCTCATCGGCGAGAAGCCAGAGAACGTGAAGTACCTCCTGATGGCGCATGAGCGCGGCATCGGCAACATGCACTGGCAAGAGGTGCGCCACGTCGAGGTCTAGCCTGAGCCATGCCAACGACGCCAAACCGAGGACCTGCTAGGTCTCCCGCGGGGGACCTCCCGCTGCCCATCCCGTGG
>CAYQAC010000041.1:8805-16616 GCA_964415255.1 uncultured Polyangiaceae bacterium
GGCTCTCGGGGGTCGGGGTGGTTCAGGCGATCGACAGCGTCCCCACGCGGAGCGCGCTCAGCGCTGATTGGGAGCGGCGCGCGGATAGGGCGAGCGGTGCCGGGTCTCGCGCAGGTGGGGCGCCGAAGGTGGGGGCTGGCGCGAGCGGCCGTCGTCAGCTGCCGGTGCTGGGCGCTTCAGTGGGCACGCAGACTGGCAGTATACCTGACGATGCGCTGGGGGCGCTGAGGAGGGTGAGCGCAGGGGCCGGTACGGCGCACGAGCCGAGTGGCGCGGGCAAGCAGGCTACAGCGGCGGTCATCGACGCTCCGGCTGCGCCCGCGCCGAAGGCAGATGCCAAACCCCCAAAACCCGAGAAACCCGCGAAGCAGGGCAAGAAGCGCCCGGGCTCGGGTATACCCGCACGGAAAATAATCCGCGCGTTGGTCTGGGTGCGGCGGGTGTCGCAGGTCGGGTTCTTCGCCCTGTTCATGTACCTGCTGTTCCAGACGGCGTTCCGCGGCACCTTCTCCGCGGAGGCGGGGGAGCCGGTGCGGCTGCCGTACCCGGTGGAGGCCTTCCTCTCAGCGGATCCGTTCGTCGCCGCGATGACGTTCTTGTCTACGCACACCGTTTACCGCGGCATGGCGTGGGCGCTGGTGGTGCTCGCCCTCACCTTGGTGTTTGGGCGCGTGTTCTGCGGGTGGATTTGCCCATTCGGGACGATGCACCACTTCTTCTCGTGGATCTTCCCGTCGCGCTACGTGAAGGGCAGCAAGCGGGTGAACGCGAACACCACCAAGTGGTGGCAGTCAGGGAAGTACTACCTGATGATCGCGTTCCTCGCGGCGTCGGCGGCGGGCAGCGCCATCGGCGGCTTGCTAGACCCCATCTGCGTGGCGGTGCGCACGATTGGCCTGGGGGTGATCCCTGCGCTGCAGTACCTGGGGCTCTACTCAAGCAGCGTGGTGGCTGAGAGCAACGTGCGCCCCCTGCAAATGGCGAGCGATTCCACACAGGATTTCCTCGCGCAGACGGTGTGGACCTCGCAGCAGGTCTATTTCCACCAGACCTGGTTCATCGTCTTCACGCTGGTGGCCATCCTGTTCATGAACCGCTTCATCCCGCGGTTCTGGTGCCGCGCGCTGTGCCCGCTCGGCGCGTTCCTTGGCGTCTTCTCGCGCTTCGCCCTGTTCGGGATGGAGAAAGATCACTCCAAGTGCACAGACTGTAACCTGTGCCTGGTGGACTGCCAGGGCGCGGACAGCCCGCAGGGTGGCGTCAAGCATCGTCAGGATGAGTGCCACATGTGCCTCAACTGTGAGGTGGCCTGCCCGGAGGACGTGATTAAGTTCCGCTTCCTGCCGAATCGTAAGGGCACCATCCAGAAGCCGAGTTTGGAGCGTCGCACGGCGCTGGCCTCGGCCGCCGCGGGCGCCGTCACCATCCCCGCGATGCGCATCGCCAACTGGCCTGACCGCGCCTACAGCGAGAAGGTGATTCGCCCGCCGGGTTCAGTGGATGAGCGTGAGTTCCTCGAGCGCTGCATCCGCTGCGCGGAGTGCATGAAGGTGTGCCCGAACAACGCGCTGCACCCCGCGTTCTTCGAGGCCGGCCTGGAGGGTCTGTGGACGCCGATTTTGATCCCGCGCATTGGCTACTGTGAGTTCTCGTGCGTGCTGTGCGGTCAGGTGTGCCCCACCGGCGCCATCCAGAAGATCGACGAGAACCAGAAGATGGGCATTGGGCAGAAGCCCATCACCCTCGGCACCGCCATGTACGATCAGGGGCGCTGTCTACCCTGGGCGATGGCCACCCCGTGCATCGTGTGTGAGGAGTTCTGCCCCACGTCGCCCAAGGCGATTTGGGCGGAGGAGCTGGACGTCCCCAAGCGTGAGTCGGAGTACGACGGGGACGGCCACGCCAAGATGACCACGGTGCGCGTGCAGCGCCCGCAGGTGGACCCGACCTTGTGCATCGGCTGCGGCGCCTGCGAGAAGGTGTGCCCCATCGTGGACAAGCCCGCGGTGTACGTGACGAACGCCGGCGAGACGCGCTCCAAGACGAACGTCATCCTGCTCGAGAACACCAGCTACAGCTGAGCCCCCCTCGCCACCTAGCTGTGGCGTGTGACACAGGAGGCTCGGGTGCGGTACACCGCGCGCGACGCTCGCGGTCTCCCGGGGGTACCTCGGGCGCGCAGCGTGGAGCTTGTCCATGCACCCCCTGAAGCGCCTCTTAGAGTACGCGCGCCGCTGGCGGACCAACATCCGCCTGGCGGCGCTGTTCTCGGTCCTGAACAAAGTCTTCGACGTCTTACCCGAGCTTTTGATCGGCGTGGCGGTGGACGTCGTCGTCAATCGTCAACAGTCCTTCCTAGCGCGGCTCGGGCTGAGCGACCCGGTGGACCAGCTCATCTGCCTCACCGCACTCACGGTGCTGGTGTGGGGGCTTGAGTCGCTCACCGAGTACCTCGCCAAGGTCAAGTGGCAGAACCTAGCGCAGGACATCCAGCACGCGCTCCGCAGCGAGACGTATGTGCACCTGACTAAATTGCGCCCCGCCACGCTGACGGAGCTCCGCACCGGGCGCGTGATGGCGGTGATGAACGAGGACGTGAACCAGATCGAGCGCTTCGTGAACAGCGGCGCGCACGATCTGATCCAGGTGGCGTGCTCGAGCCTCTTGGTCGGCGCGGTGTTCTTCGCGCTCACGCCGAGCCTCGCGGTGCTCGCGCTGATCCCGGTGCCGTTGATCGTGGTGGGGGCGTTCTGGTTTTTGCGTCGCCTCCAGCCGCGCTACCGAGCGGCGCGCGAGGCGGCGGGCACAGTCTCTCACCGTTTGAACAACAGCCTGGTCGGCATGAGCACGATCCAGGCTTACACCGCGGAGGTGTTCGAGCAGGAAAAGCTGGCGGCGGCGTCAGACGCCTACCGCGCGCGCAGCGCCGACGCGATCCGGGTGGCAGCGGCCATCACCCCGGTGATCCGCCTGGCCATCCTGGCGGGCTTCGTCGCCACGCTTTTGTACGGTGGCCTGCTCACCTTGCGCGGTGAGCTCGGCGTGGGCAGCTACTCCGCGCTCGTCTACCTCACGCAGCGGCTCCTGTGGCCGCTCACGCGCCTCGCGGACATGACGGACGTCTTCCAGCGCGCGATGACCTCGGTGGAGCGGGTGGATGGCTTACTCCAGCTGCCCATCCCTCACGCGGCGGCGACCGCGAGCCTCACGGCGCCGGTGCGCGGCGAGGTGCGCTTCAATTCAGTGAGTTTTGCTTACGATGAGGCGCTGGTGCTGAAGGACGTGAGCCTGACGGCCCCGGCGGGGCGCACCGTGGGGCTGGTGGGTCAAACAGGCAGCGGCAAGAGCACGCTGCTCAAGCTCCTGCTCCGCTTTGAAGAGCCAAGCGAGGGCGCCATCACGCTGGATGGTGTGGATGTTTCCCAGCTGAGCCCTCAAGCGCTGCGCGGACAGATCGGCTACGTGGCGCAAGATCCCTTTTTGACGGATGGCACGCTGCTAGACAACATCGCCTACGGCGACAGCGCGCCAGATGTTGAGCGCGCTGAGCGGGCCGCGCGCGCCGCGGAGGCGCACGGCTTCATCGCGGCGTTGCCCGATGGGTACCAGAGCCAAGTGGGGGAGCGCGGACTCCAGCTCTCGGGTGGTCAGCGGCAACGGGTGGCGTTGGCGCGCGCGCTGTATCGGGACCCGCCCATCTTGGTGCTGGATGAGGCCACCTCCGCCGTCGACAACGAGACGGAGGCCGCCATCTCACGCTCCATGCGGCGCGCCGCGGAGGGCCGTACGCTGATCGTCGTCGCCCATCGCCTGAGCACCGTACGCCACGCTGACGAGCTGTTCGTCTTGGAGGGCGGCCAGGTGGTGGAGCGCGGCACCCACGAAGAGCTCGTCCAGCAGGGCGGCGGCTACGCCGCGCTGTGGCGACTCCAAACGGGCGAAGAGGCTTGAGGGTCGACTACCCAACCCCCAAAACCCGACAGATAGTATTGAACACTGACTAGAACGGATGATCCATGGGGCCTCGCGTGGCTCCTAATAGTCATGTGGGATGACGCTAAGGATCCATGCCGAAGAAGGAGCGGATCTTCTCGGTGAGGTCGCGTTTGCGCTCCAGGGCGTCGAGGTGGTGCTCTTCGGTGAGGTCGTGGCGCGCGCGGTCGAGCTCCACTTGGCGCTTGGCGAGCGTCTCGGCGACCTCCTCGGCGATCTCCGGGCGGCGCTTCAAGAGGGATTCGAAGTCGGTGCGCCCGAGGCGCCAGCACTGCACGTCCGTCTGCGCCACCACCGTGGCGGAGCGCTCCGCGCCTGTGAGCAGCGACATCTCCCCCATGAAGTCGCCGGCGCGCAGCGTGGCGATCTGGCGTTGCCTGCCGTCCACCTCCACCTGCACGGCGCACTCGCCCTCCTCAATGATGTAGAGCCAGTGCGCGCGCCCGCCCTGCCGCGTGAGGGCCTCGCCCTTGGCGAACGGCGCGTAGACCAAGGACTCCGCGAGCTCGGCCTGATCTCCCCGGGACAAGCTGGCGAACAGCCCCGCCACCTCGATCGCATGGCATTTCCGCTCGGAAAATTGACCTTGCTTCTGGGCGCGGCGCTCGCTCGAGTCCTGGGTGAGGAACAGCGCCTGCGCGGGGATGGAGAGGTTCATGCCGGCGCGCGACAGGGCGAAGTAAATTCGCTCGCGGATTTGGCTATCCGTCGGGTCGTCCACGGCGATGTTGGTGAGGTAGTAGCGCGCGGTGTAGCGCGCCCAGCTCTCGTGGAACTCGCGGAGCACCACGTCGGGCAGCGGCTGGCGCGCCACATTGGGCATGGGCGCGGCGTGGAGCGCCTCCGTCACCACGCGGATCACCTCCGGGGGTGGGAAGCGGAAATCCACGTTGAAATTGACCGAGCGTCGCAGCTGAAGTGGCTGGTCTGTGCGGCGCCCGAGCACCGTGACCTGGGTCTTGATCAAGACGCTGTTCGGGACCACCACCGTCTCCCAGTCGCGCGTCTCGACCGCGGTGTAGCGCCAGTGGATGTTCGCGACGCGCCCGGTGACGTCCCCCACCTGGATCCAGTCGCCCACCTTGATTGACTCGTCCGTCTGCAGCGCGATGCCGCCCAGGATGTTACCCAGGGTGTCTTGCAGCGAGAGGCCGACCACCGCCGTCAGCACGGCGCTGGTCGCCACGATGCCTGACAGGTTGAGGCCTTTGCGCGAGGCGACGAACAGGAGCACCACCAGCGCGGCGCTCGCGACGGAGACGTCTTGGATGATCTGCGGGGCGGTGATGTGGAGGCGCGGGAGCACCCCGTGGAACAGCACCGCGCCGGCGGCGCTCACGATGGCGAGCGTCCCGAGCAGCGAGGTGACCAGGTGGACGTCAGCGTAGGAGCTAGAGCCCAGGCTGCTCAGGGCGGCGCCCACCAGCACCAAGATCAGGTGCACGGCGAGGAAGAAGTTCGCCATCCTGACTCTCCCCTTGCCGCGGGTCGTCAGGGTGGCTAACGCGACCGCCACGACGATCCAGGGTGTCCAGGCGGAGAGGGCTTCCTCGAGCAGGGCGTGGGCCACGCGCATCCGGCGTACTAGAGCACTGAATCGTTCCCGTGCCACGCTAGAGCGCTGGATGGGGAGCTGGCCCGCGGGCTGGGAGGTGTGGTTCGTGGCTCAGGGCGCGGCGTCCACACGGATCGCTCGCAGCGCGGGGACGCCGTTCGAGGCGCGCGCCTCGACCTCCGTGGTGAGGCGGCGCCCAGAGAGCGCTGCGGCGCGCTTGAGGCTGGCCTCCAGGCTGGGGGCGGAGGGCTCGTCGGTGTAGCTGGGGTTGGCGGGGAGGATGAAGCGCGCGGGGAGGGCACCGGGGCGGTCGAGCAGCGCGCGGAAGCGGGTGACTTGGCAGGCTTGGGCCCCGGTGCTCCCCGCCTGCGCCACCTCGCAGTGCACGGCGGTGTCGGCGCGGGTGGTGCGGACCTCACCGCGGCTCAAGGCGTCAATCACCCCAGCCAGGTTGTAGGTGGTGGTGTAGAGCGGCGGCCCGGGATTGTTCGTCAGGTAGTCTGCTAACTCGATCTCGGCGACCGTGCTGTGAGACGTGAAGTGCTCGGCGCTCGACTTCAGGCGCGAAATGGAGACGGTACCGAGCGGAACCGCCGCGAGCGCGGCGAGCCCGAACAGCACCCTGCGCCGCCGCGCGTCCCCTGCAGTGCGCAGCGCGTCCTCTGCAGTGCGCTGCGCGTCCTCTGCAGTGCGCCTCGCGTCCCCTGAGCCTTGCACGTCACTACTTGGCGTGACGGAGCCCCGCGTGAGGCGCCGGGCCAGCGCCGCCAGCGCGCCTGCCAGGCCCACGCTGTAGGTGACGTGGAGCGACGCGTAGTTCGCCCCCGGGCTCTGATCATAGAGCTTCAAGCTGACGAACAAGAACCCGAGCGCCAAGAGCCCTGAGAAGGCCAAGAGCGGGTTCGCCCGGAGCCCGATGAAGCAGCGGAGCCCATGGTGAGCCACGTAGACGAGGCTAGCGGCGCACACCAGCGCCGCTAGCCACCCAAGCACGCCGAGCGGCTCCCAACGCTCAACGCCGTAAGAGCCCGTGTCGGCGCCGAAGCGGACCAAGTTGGTGAGCACGCTCTCAATGTCAGTTAAAGTGATCTTTCGCGCGAGCAGCTCCGAGCGCCAGCGGCTCTGCTCCTCGAGGCCCGCGCCGCCGTGCAGCTGGTTCAACGCGAACAGCGGGGCGGCGCCGAGGGCCGCGCCTAGGAGCAGGCTCACTCGCGAAGCCTTGGGGATGCGCTGCCACGGCGCGTAGCGCAGCGCGACGAAGCCGAGCGCGATCAGCGTGAACAGGAGCTTGATGTTGCTCATGAAGCCGAGGCCAAACAGCAGCCCAGCGGCGCCCGCGCGGAGGGGGCTGACGCGCTCTTTGGCGGGGAGCAGCGTGAGCACACCGCCTGTCGCTAGCAGCCACGGCGCCGACTCATAGGAGAGCAGCAGGCTGTAGAGGAGCACGAAGGGGGGCGACACACTGAGCAGCAGCACGCTCGCGTCGGCGGTGTCTTGGTCGATGAGCTTTCGCGTCAGGCGGTGCGCCATGTAGAGCGCGATCAAGCCGAGCAGCAGGTTCCAGCGCCGGAGCGCGAACGGGTTGCCCTGATGGACAGGCCAACTGACGTAGGCGTGCCAGTGCGGCACGCCGCTCGCGTAGGGCGCGATGAGCAGCGGCAGCGCCACGTCACCGGCGCACAGCGCGAGGGTGGGGCGCGCGCCGCTCTTGACCAGCCGCCCCGCGCCCTCGGCGCCGCACGCGGGCACTCGCTCCCCTGTGTCCGTCAGCTGCGGCACGCTGCGGTGCGGCAGCGCTGAGATCTCCTCGTGCCCTGCCGGGAGCCGCCCCGTGGCCCACCACCCAAGCACCATGAACAGCGCCATCGCCCAGGCGAGCGGCGAGCGCACGAAGCGAGCGAGCCGGTCGCGGAGCGCCCGCGGCCGAGGTGGCCCCGAAGAGGCAGGGGAGAGCATCGCCCGCTACTCTACCCCGCGAGGTCCGTCTGGTGAGCGGCGCCGGGCGGCCTGAGCGGCGCAGCCCCTGAGCGGCGCGGCCCTGAGCGGCACGGCGCTAAGCGGCGCGCCTCGAAGCGTGTAAGCGCTCTTCTGAAGCTGCGGCGTCGCGTTGACACGCAAGTAGGGGACATGTCACGCTGATCTGAGCGCCGCGCGTCGCTGGGCGCCTGGCGTCTGCTTGACGCCGTGCCACCTCCACACGCCTCCTCACAGCCTGCGAGCCCACCGCACACTCCCCCCCAGCATGGATGGGCGCGCGTGCGGT
>CAYQAC010000041.1:16626-34559 GCA_964415255.1 uncultured Polyangiaceae bacterium
CCACCGCACGCGCGCCCATCCATGCTGGGGGGGAGTGTGCTTGAGCGGCTTGGGCGCCGCACTCGCGCGCTGCCCGTCGCGCGCGCCGCGGTGCCCCTCGCGCGCGCCATGGTGCCGCTCACCGGCTTCCTCCGGGCGCGCCTCACGGATCGCAAATTCCCGCTCGCGGTCACGCTGTGCCTCACCAATCGTTGTAATTTCCGCTGCGTTTATTGCCACATGCCGGGCACTAAGCGCAGCGAGCTGACCACGGCTGAGTGGCTCTCCGCCATCGATCAGTTCCGCGCCGGCGGCATGATCCGCTGCAGCCTGATGGGCGGTGAGCCGCTGCTCCGGCGCGACGTCGGGGAGATCATCCAGTACCTCAAGCAGAACGGCGTCCACTCCGCCATGAACACCAACGGGTGGCTGGTGGAGGACAAGCTCGACGACGTCGCCAAGCTGAACCTGGTGTGTGTGGGGCTCGATGGCCCTGAGGCGATCCACGACGCGCAGCGCAAACGTCAGGGCTCCTTCCGACGTGCGGTGCGCGCGATTGAGCTGCTCGTGGGGCGCGGGGTGGAGGTGGTCACCATGTCGCCTGTCACGCCGGCGAGTATCGATCACGTGGACAGCATGCTGCACATGGCGAAGCAAATGGGCTTTCGCGCTGGCTTCCAAATCGAGCACGACGCGGAGTGCGACGTCAGGAACCCCATCGGCGCTGGTCTCTCCGACGAGCGCTTGGTGGAGCTGGCCGAGCACCTGCTTCGTCGCCGCGCGGAGGGCGCGCCCATCGCCGTGTCCAAGACCTTCTTGGAGACGTTCGCCGCGCGCGGTAGGCGCATGGTGTCCTCCTGCAGCGAGTGCCGGGTGCCGAGCTACTCGTGCATGGTGCGGCCTGACGGCATGGTGGTCCCCTGCTTCCTCACCCAGCACCAAGGGCCGATGCTCTCAGGCGCAAGCCTCGGTTACCTGCGCGCCTTCCACGACGTCGCGCACCCCACGGATGCCGGCTGCTCGTCGCAGCCGCTGATGGAAATGAACTACCTGTTCGGCCTGCGCCCGGCCGCGGTGATGAACGCCTTGAGGCTCACATGAACCTGCGACTGAAGACGGTGAGCGAGATGGGCCAGCTGGTGGTCCCGCTCGGCAAATACCTCGCCTCCCGCGCGCGCGGAGGCAAGATCCCGCTGGCGGTGACGCTGTCGCTCACGAACCGCTGCAATTTCCGCTGTGTTTATTGCAACGTGCCGGACTTAGCCGCAGGGGAGATGAGCACGGATGAGTGGCTGCATGCCATCGACGAGCTCGCCGCTGCCGGCATGATCCGCGCGAGCGTGATGGGCGGCGAGCCGCTGCTCCGCCTCGACGCAGGGGAGATCATCCGGCACCTGAAGCGGAGCGGCGTGCACGCTTCCATGAACAGCAACGGTTGGCTGGTGGAAGATCGCATCGAGGACGTCAGTTTGCTTGACGTGATGTGCGTCAGCATCGACGGGCCGGAGGAGGTGCACGACACCCAGCGCCGTAAGGGCTCGTTCCGCCGCGCGGTGCGCGCGATTGAGCTGTCTTTGTCGCGCGGCGTGAACGTGGTGACGATGACGGTGGTCACCCCGAAGAGCCGCGAGACCATCGACTACGTGCTCAGCATGGCCAAGAGCATGGGCTTCCGCGCGCATTTCCACCTGGAACACGACGCGGACTGCGACACTAACCGCCCCATCTCCCCCGACATCGACGATCAGGGCGTGCGCGATTTGGCGGAGCTCTTGCTCCGGCGCAAGGAGGAGGGCCTGCCGGTGGGCCCCTCGCGCGCCTTCCTTCACGCGCTCTTGGAGCGCGGTCGGCGGCTGCACAGCTGCGACACCTGCATGGCGTCGCGCTACTTTTGCCACGTGATGCCTGACGGTGTGGTGGTGCCGTGCTTGCTCACGCACAAGACGCCCGGCGCGGTGTCCGGGCGCGAGCATGGCTACCTGGAGGCGCTGAACCAGCTGCCACAGCCGCAGGCGCTCGGCTGCTCCTGCGAGCCGCTGCAGGAGATGAACATGATGCTCAGCTTCCACCCAGAGGTGGTGCTGAACGCGTTCGGGCTGACCAGCCGGCTGCACTAGCGCGCGCGTCAGTCGGCTGATGCGCGAGCGCTCGTCAGATCATCCGATGGTGCGGGTGACTGACGGGTGAGCCGGTCATTTGACGTAGCCAACCGGCTCGTGGTTGGAGAGCGCCCGGTTCGGTCAGGGAGGCTGCCCGTCGCGCGGAGCGCGGTCGCCTCGTCCCCAGCGGTTAGCTTGTTTTTTTGGGGGTGGTAGCGTCGCGCGTCACCGCTCGGCGCCGCAGTCGCCGGGCGCCCCTCAGATGTTCAAGCCGCGCAGGCGCTTGTACGCATCTGAAGCGATGGACAGCGGCATCACCCAGGCCGGTGGCCACCAGAAGTTCACGCCCACGCTGGCGCTCAGGGAGTGAGCGAAGTGCCACATGCGGCTCGGCATGAAGAGCAGGTCACCTGACCGAAGCTCACAGTGGAAGCCCTGCGCGAGCGGCAGCCGCGGGAAGCGGCGAAAATCCGGCGCGGTGAGATCCACCTGGCTCAGGTGGGGCACGGAGGAGCGGACGGAGAAGGGGTACAGGTTCTTCCGCTCGCGCGCTGGATACAAAATGAAGCGCTTGGTGCCGGAGAGCTGCGCGATGAGGTTGTGAGGTAAGTCGAAGTGCAGCTGGGTGACGCTGCCGGCGGCGCTGAACCAGAGGTTCTTCTTCAAGCGCAGGCGCCCCCGGCAGTAGCGCGGCTCACCCAGCTCGCGCTGGAGCGCGCTCGGCAAGCGCCCGACGGGCGCGCGGAGGTAGCTCTCAGTGGGCTCGCCCGCGATGATCTTCGCGGCATAGTCACCCAAGCGTACCGTCTTCAACTCGAAGCCGGTGGCGTCGTTCAGGCGTACGTGACCACCCGGCAGCACGTAGGCCTGAGTGGTCAGGTTCGCTGCGTGTTCGAGCAGGTAGCTCGGCGTCCAGCACCCCACGGCGGGCCAGTCGTTGAGCGCCCCCTCAATCACCAGCGGCAGCCCTGCCTTGGCGAAGAGGTTGAGATCAGGCGGCTGCGGTAGGCGCCTCACCGGCCTGAGCGGCAGCAGGGGCAGCGGGGGCGCTGGGGTCGCTTCATCGAGCGCTGCGGGATCGGGGTTCATCCCGATTAGGGG
Organism: uncultured Polyangiaceae bacterium; assembly: GCA_964415255.1. Taxonomy (GTDB): domain Bacteria; phylum Myxococcota_A; class Polyangia; order Polyangiales; family Polyangiaceae; genus JAHBVY01. Next base: position 19,806 of record CAYQAC010000041.1, read on the forward strand.
TAGGTGGCGCGTCATGTTCGCGAGCGGTCAGGCCGAGCGGCCATCCTACCAGACGAGGACGCAGCTGAGGAGCAGCGCGCAGCTCGCGGCGCTCGCGATGCGGTGCTGCACCCGCAGCGCCTGCGCGTGGCTCCTGTGGGGCGCCCGCCGCATGAGCGCCCAGGGGAACCAGAGCACGAACGGGGCCGCGTAAGCGGCGAGCCAGAGCGGCGCCGCGGAGCGCCTCAGGAGCTCCACCGAGACGCCCAAGAGCAACAGGCCCAGCGCCCCCAGCAGCAGGGCGGTGGCGCGCGCGCCGAGCAGCTGGAAGGTGGTGCGGACGCCGCCCCCGCGGTCGTCCTCGGCGTCCGCCGCCTCGTGGATGAGCTGGTTTTGCAAGAGGAGCAGCGAGAAGCACGTGACTAGCAGCCAGCGCGCCTCGGGGACCGTCTCTGAGCTGAGCCCCAAGAGGAGCAGGGGCGCGAAGCAGCCCACGTTGAGCAACGATCCCACACCCGGCAGCGACTTCAGCCGGGGCCCCACGGAGTACAGCGTGCCCGCGCTGATCGCGGTGAGCGTCGCGTACAGCACGGGCGTGGGAGACAGCCAAGCGGCGACGAGCGCGACCCAGGGCAGCGCGGCGGCGACGGCGTAGTGCAGCGCGCTTGGCTTGGCGACGCCGACCAGCGGGTTCTTTCGAGCGTCGCGATCGAGATCGCGATCGGAGATGGTGTTGATCAGGTAGCCGAAGGCCAGCACCGCTGCGCAGATCAGCGCGCCGCGCGCGAGCGCGGTGAGGCTCACCCCGAGCGGCGCCGCGGGGTCCCAGGAGGCGACGGGCAGCACCATGAAGTGCAGCCAATGCTGCGGCCGTACGGCGCGCTTCAGGCTCACGAGCTGCGGCCAGCCCGCGCTGCCCTGCTCGGGCGCTTGAGCGACCGAGCTCGCGGGGAGGGCGCCCACGCTCGGGCTCTGCGAACGAGGCGGTGACATCAGCGCACGACGTCTTCAGCTTACCAGCAAGCGGCAGAGCCGCCCAGCGCGCGAGCCATGACGGCGCGATGCGGCGCTCCACGCTGCGTGAGCCAGGACGGCGCGATGCGGCGCGCCACGCCGCGCGAGCCTCCCCCGTCGCCGTGCAGCGCGGTGCCCAACCCCCCGATCCCCCACGTGCAAATCACCCAGAGGCCCTCACGACCTTCACGGTGTGGGCGTCGCGTCTACGCGCAGCGCCAGCCGGGCGCCGAGCCACAGTCCGCTCAGCGTGCCGCTATCACCCGCGGCTCCCTGGTAGGAGATGGGGGTGAGCAGCGCGCCCAGCTCCGGACCCAGGCTGAGGTGCGTGTGCGGCGAGAGCCGCAGGTCGAGGCGTAGGTCGAGCGCCGCGCGGGCCCCCAAGGTGGTGGTGCCACGAGCGCCTGCCACCTCCGTGGCGCGCAGCACCTGCACCGCGGCGGCGCCCAACGTAGCGCCCACCCCGAAGCTGACGTGGGGCGTCGCGCTGAGCTCATACCCTGGGGAAATACTCGCCTCATACCAGCGCCACCCCCCGCCGCTCGGCGCGCCGCCCGCGAGCATCCCCAAGCCTAGCCCCACCCGCGGCCCACCTTCGAAGCGCAGCGTGGGCTCCAGCGCGACGCCGCTCAGCCACGCTCCGTCGCTACCCACGAGCGCGCCGCGCGCCGCTGCGTCCAGGCTCAGTCCGGCTCCCAGCTTGAGCGGTCGCGGCTCGCTCGCTGCGCGAGCGCGCGCCAAGGCCTCGCGCTCCAAGCGGCGCTTCAAGGCCAAGCGTCGCTTGCGCAAGTTCAGCACCAGCTGCGCTGCTGCCTGCCCCACGCGGCGCGCCGTGAGCCGTTCGCTCCCCCCGGTGCTCACCCGCCGTGAGCCGTGCAGCACCCCGAGCTCCCACAGCTCCACGCTGAGCGTGTCTGGCTGGCTTGGGTCGTCGCTCCGCAGCACCCGGAAGAACAGCACGACGTCTGTCGCGCCTTCACGCGTGGGATCGGGCGGCACCTCCACGTCGGCGATCTCAAGCGCGATCAGGCGCCGCACCAGCTTGAGGTCGAGCTCTGCCTCGGCGTCGGCGGCGATCTCAATAGCGAGCGCCGTCTCTGCGCGCGCGAGGGAGGTGATGCTGAGCGCCGCGCAGCACATCGCGGCCGCGGTCAGGGTGGTCAGCCAGACTGACCCACGCGGCGCCGCTCGCCGTGCCGTCAGCTTACCTGATGAGATGCCTCGGATGCCGTCAATGACACTGACGGTCCCGGGCTCAACCGGGGCTCCCTTACGGCGCACCTTCAGGGGCTGCAGCGCCTGGAGACGGAGCGCCTGGGGACGGAGCGGCACCTGGAGCGGCGCCCTCACTGGGGGCGAGCTCAGCGGCGCCGGCGTCCACGTCGGCCTCAGGCTCCTCAGTGGCTGCCCCAGCGTCACTCGCCTCAGCTTCGGTGAGGGCATCGCGCATCTCCTGAGCGCGGCGTCCGCTGGGGTAGTCTTTCTCATACTGGGCCGCGAGCTTACGCGCGAGCGTCAGGTGACCTTGCTCAATGGCGGACATCACCTGTCGCGCGAGGGCATCTTCAGCGAAATCGCCGTCGGGCGACAAGGCGCGATAGCGCGCGAACGCCTGGGCGGCGCCCCGCTTGTCCCCCGCGGCCTCGAGCAGGTTGCCGAGGGAGAGCGCCGCGAGGGGCGCGTTGGGATCCCCTGGATAGCGCGCGAGCAGCTGCCGCAGCGCCTCCGTGGCGAGGCCGCGCTGGCGGTTGGCGCGCGCCACCTCCGCCAGCGTCATCAGCTGATCTGCGCTGGCCTGAGCCAAAGCCCGCTGAAAGCCTGCTTGCTGCCCCAGCGCCCGATAGGCCGCGGCGTACTCGCCCGAGTCTGCGAGCAGCTGCCACTCCGGGGGCCCCGCCGGCCGGACGACCGGAGCAGGCTCAATGACTTCGAGGGTGGCCTGCGGCTGGGGCACGTGTGAGGGTGGGATGAAGCGCGCATCGGGCGCCAACGGCAGCAAGGACTCACTGGAGGGTGCGATGGGAGGCTCGGGCGTCGGGGCTGGATCTTCCTCGCCCGCGGCGCGATCCGTCCCTGGCGCCTCAGCGCGAGGCGCCTCTGGGCTGACCCCCAGCCGCGAGCCCACCACCACGCCTGCGCCGAACAGCAGCACCGCGGCCGCCGCCGCGACGCCACCCCAGCGCACCAGCCGCGCGACACCCGCGCGCTCAGGAGCCACCAGCGGACGCTCAGGCAGCTCTTCATCTAGCCGCTGCCACAGCTGCGCCAAGTGCTCACCCGATGCCCCGTGATCGCGCAGCGCGGCCACTGGGATCTCTGGGTAACTGCTGCGGCTCCCACCACCACCGCGGCTCCCACCACCACCGCGGCTCCCACCACCACCGCGGCTAACCCCACGGCGCCCATTGGGCAGTGACACTGACTTATCGCGTGCCATCAGGCGAGCCCCTCAGCGGTCGTTGAAGCGCCCGACTCCGCTTCACCCACGAAGTGCTGCTGGAAGAAGCGCTGCGCCCGGGCGATCCGCCGCTTGGCGGTGGCCAGGCTACAATCTGCCAGCTCCGCCACCACCTCCAGCCGATGATGCTCCACGTAGCGGAGCGTCCACGCGATGCGATCTTCTGTGGGCAGCAGCTGCAGCAGCGCGTACACCTGGGCCAGCTGGGCGCGCACCTCAGGGCCCGCGACGTCGCTCGCGATGGCGTCTAAATCCACGGGATCTACCGAGGTGAGGCCGAGCGCTGACATCCAGCGCCTACGCCGGAGCCGCGTCCGCACCAGGCGCACCACGATGGCGCCCAGCCACGAGCGGAACGCGCCACGATCACGCAAATCTGCGAGGCGCTCATGCGCCTTCAAGAACGCGTCGTGGACGATGTCCTCCACGTCGGTCGCGTTGCCCTGGATGCGCACCGCGAGGTTCAAGGCGTACCCCGCGTGTCGCAAGTAGAGGCGCTCGAACGCCGCGCGCTCCCCATGAATGGCACCCTCCACCCACGTGAGCTCCTCCGCATCGGCGGGCGCTGGGCCAGCGCCTTCAGCGGTGGGGATGGGAGGTGTTGGGGTGAGGACATGCGTGTGGATCCGTGCGGCGCTGACGGGACCACTCGGATCAACGGGCGCCTCAGCGCCCTCCGCCAGGGGCTCCACACCTGCCTCCGCGCCTGGCGCGAGCCCGCCTGAGATCAGGCGGAGCCGACGTTCGGCCAAAGAGGAGCGGGAACCCATCGACACGGAGGAGACGCAGCTTGCCACGAAATCGGCTCAGGGCTCACGTCACTCCGATGACATTGGCAAATAGTGACTATCGGGTCGCGTTAAGCGGTGCCCCAGCCGCCTTTCTGCGGCGTCGGTGCTTTTGTGTGAGCCGTTCTGCTGCGCTGAAGCATCTCCCCATTTCGAACCCGGGGCGCGCGCTGCGCTACCCCCACAGAGAGGATCCCAAGATGATTCGTAAGTTTGCTTTTATCCCGTTCGTGGCTCTGGCGGTGGCGTGTGGCGACGGTGGCCTGCCCGAGGCTGAGGCTCCCGAGGCTCCCGATGTCGAGGCGCCCGAGGCGCCCGAGGCGCCCGAGGCCGACGTGCCCGAGGCGCCTGAGGCGCCTGAGGTCGACGAGGCCGGCGGCGACGAAGAGGAAGCTGAGTGATTTCGCGTTAGCGAATGACCTTTGGAGCTGGCCAGCGCTTGACGTTGGCCGGCTCCTTACTTTTTGTCCGCTGGATCTCGGGGTGCCTTGTAGGGGCAGGCCCCCGTGCCTGCCCTCAGTGAAGGGTGAGTGGGACGTAGTGGCCAGGCTCCCGTGCCTGACCTTTCGCCCTGGGTGACAGATGGTCAGCTCAGCGGACGACTTGGTACGTCGTGTCGCGCTTGAGGTCGAGGTGGAAGTGATCGCGGTGGGCGGCGTCGTGGCCCGGCGTGAGCAGGTGGTTGAAGAGGCCTGCCTCGGCGATGGCGCAGAACACGTTGCGGAGCCTGACGGCGCGCTCGCTCGGCTCGTGCAGGCGCACCTCGGGGCCGCAGGCGGGCTCCTTGATGGAGCCTTGCCAGTCAGCTTCCACGACTAGCACCTCGCCGCTCTTCAGCCACAGCCGCGTGACGTCGAGCGCCAGCGCGTGCGCGTGTTGGCTCAGCTGCTTGCGGCGGCTTGGCAGCTTGGCTGCCGGGCGATACGCGTTGTCGATTTGAACGCGGATCACCCCGAGCGGCTCAAGCAGGCTCGCCAGCTGGCGTAGCGCGAGCACCAAGCGGCAGTCCAGCACGCCGTAGGGGCTTTTTCCACCAGGAATTACAAACTGAACACCCGCGATGGGCCCGCTCAGCTTGAGCGGCGTGGCGACTCCCTTGGCCGCGCCACCCCAGGGAGTGACGGGCAGCTTCAGCGCGCTCAGGCGCCGCTTGCAGTCGGCGGGGGAGAGGTTCGCGATTTGCCGCGCGGGCGCGCCCTCAGGCAGGCTACGCCGCGCCTCGAACGGGCGCGTGAAGAACGGCTCATCCGCGTAAGCTGGGGGCGCGTCGGCTGGCGGGTCATCCGCGCTAGGCGCCGCACCCGCATCCAGGGTTGGGGGTTTGCCAGCTAGAGCGCTGGGAGCCGCTGTGGCCGCGCCGGTCGAGTCACCTGAAGCGTCAGTTATACTGACAGGTGCATCCGTCAGCCCACCAGACGACACCGCAGCCCCCGGCGCTCCGGGCGCCCCAGGCGCGCTAGGCGCCGCGCTGCACGCGACCAGCCAGCAGCCAATCGTCAGTGAGCCGAACGAGCTCAGGCGCCGTGAGCCCTGACGTCCTCGTGGCGCCTCATGATGGCCGCGCTCAGCACGCGAACGGTCGCGCCGCGGAGCGAGCCGAGGGGGCCTCAGGAGGCCTGCCCTCCTGCGTCCGCCGAGCGCGCGGTCGGTAGGTCGACCACCAGGCGGGTGCGCCCGACCAAGAGCTCGCTGCCATGGGGGAGCCGCTGCTCACCGCGGACGCGCACGAACACCCCGGTGCGGCTCCCCAAATCCGTGAGCACCACGGTGCTGGCCTGCTCCTCGATCACGCAGTGCTGCTCCTCCACCAGCGGGTCGTCGGTGAAGATGAGGTCGCCCACCGCGGAGCCGATTTGCATGCTGTTGCCGCGCGCGACCACGCAGGAGCCGACCGCGCCGCCCTCGAACACCTGCAAGATGCGGAACGACGAGGGCCACTTGGGCGAAGAGTAGAAGTAGGTGGGGCCTGGCTCGGGGCCATCGTCTGGCGCTGGGTTCTTCTCTACCCGCAGCAGCTGATCGCCGACGATGAACTCATCGCCTATTTCCAGCTCCACCGCGGTGCTGATGCGGAAGAAGACCCCGTTGCCGCCCTCCAAATCCTCGATGAACAGCGCGCCGCCGTTCTCCGTCTGGCGCCAGCGCAAGATGGCCTCCGTCGGGTGACAGAAGCGCTCCCCTGGCAGGTTGATGGCGCCACCGGCGCCGAGCACTGCCTCGTCACCGACTGGGTCGTAGCGCTCAGGGCCACCGGTGAGGCTCCGCAGCACCACCAGGCTGAAATGGCGCGTGACCTCAGGCGTGGCCACCGCGGGCGGCTCGTGGGTGACGCCGCTCGGCGCCGCCTCCTTGCGCCGCGCGATCTTCTGGACCTCCTGCGGTGGCTCCGTGAGCAGGCTGATGCCGCCCACCTCTTCGCCGGCGATGATGCGATCGAATTTGCCGTCGCGCAGCATCAGCACCATTTCCATGTGCTGTGCCTTCATCAAGCCGCGCACGAACTCCGCGACGTCAGGGCGGCTCACTGCCGCGGCGTAGTCGCGCTTGTGGCTCTTGATGACGCGGCCGCCGTCAGCGAAGAGGTGCGTGATGATGTGCGGGGAGTCGAGGCCCGAGTCCTCTGTCTGCACGTGGTAGGGCACGCCGTGAAACTTGATGTTGTTGTTGAACCCCATCTGCGCGCGGCGGAAGGTGGGGCGGCGCATCTCCGCTTCGAGCTGGCTGACGCGCTCGCTTGAGTACGCTTGGATTTGCTGGTCGAGCGCCGCATGCTCGCCCTCCATCCCCTCCATGCGCTCGAACGCCATCTGCGCGACGCTCGCGCCGGGGTCGATGCGCAGCGCCTCGGCGAGCAGCTCCTGACCTTCCGTGTCGTTAGGTCCATTAGCGGCCCAAGCCGCCAACAAGGCCACGGCCTCGTCAGGGCGCTCCTTTTCCACGAGCCAGGCTGCGACCCTCTTCGCCTTCTCGCGCGCCATCGCCGTCTCGGACATCCCCCGCATCATGATTTCGGGGGCGCTTAGGAGGCAAGGGTTAGTCGCAGGGGGGTGAAAAGGCCGCGAGCAGCAGCAGCCGCCGCTCGCGGGAGAGGTTCACCCAGCGCCCGCTGATCGCGAAGCGGCCGTCGCTTTGGCGCTTACATTCGCGCACCTTGAGGGCGAGCGTCCCCTCCATGCCCGTCGCTTGGCCCTCCACGGTGGAGCCAGGGGGGGAGGAGGTGCTCGAGTTGAGCATGGCGTGCGCGCCGTCGGTGCTGACGACGAAGGCGTCCCCACCGCGGCTCAGGGTGAGCTTCATCGCCCCTTGGCCTCCCGGATGGCGTCGTAAGCCTCGCGCTTCGCGTCGCGCTCCTTCACCGCCTGGCGCTTGTCATAGCTCTTTTTGCCGCGCGCCAGCGCTATCTCCACCTTGGCGCGCCCGTTCTTGAAGTAGCAGCGGGTGGCGACGATGGTCATGCGCTCACGCTCCACCGCCGCCTTCAGCTTCATGATCTCGGAGGCGTGGAGGAGCAGCTTGCGTGGCCGTACGTCTTGGTGCCCGAAGGCGGCGTGGTCGAGCGGCGTGATGCGCATGCCCTTCAGGGTGGCCTGCATGTCCTTGGAGATGTCCACCCAGGCGTCGCTCAAGTCGCCGCCGTGGACGCGCAGCGCGCGCACCTCGCTGCCAATCAGCTGCATCCCCGCCTCATAGCGGTCGCCGAGCTCATACTCGTGACGCGCGCGCCGATTGAGCGCGACCACGCGATCGCCGAAATCGATGTCCTTCTTGGCAGCCATGAGCACCTCCCGCCGGGAAGCGGAGTCGCCACTATGCACCCGAAGCCGCGCGCCGCAAGCCGAGGTGCCTCGCGTTGCGCTCGGGAGGCGCGAGTCGCATAAGCCGTGCCATGCGGATCACCCAGCTGCGCGGCGCGCGCACCCACAACTTGAAGCGCGTCGATCTGGAGCTGGTGCCAGGCGAGGTGGTGGCGCTGACAGGGGTGTCCGGCGCCGGCAAGAGCAGCCTGGCGCTGGAGACACTCTACGCCGAGGGGCAGCGCCGCTACGTCGAGAGCTTCAGCCCCTACGCGCGCCAGTTCCTTGAGCGCCTGGAGCGGCCGCCGATGGACTCCTTGGAGCCGGTGCCCGCCGGCATCGCGGTGGACCGCCGCGCGCAGGTGAAGAGCTCCCGCTCCACCCTCGCCACCTTGGCCGACTTGGAGCCCTACCTCGCCGCGCTGTTCACTCGCGAGTCGGCGCCGCTCTGCCCCGTGCACGGCATCGCCCTGCGCCCGCTCACCGCGCGCGGCGCCGCGGAGGAGCTCGCGCTGCACCTGGCGGAGCGCCCCAAGGGCGCCTCAGCGCTGATCGGCTATGAACTCGATTGTCAGGGGAAAGAACATTACCTCACGCTGCGCACCGAGCTCGCCGAGGCGGGCTTCACGCGGCTGTTCATCGGCGGCGTGGCGCGGCGCCTGGACGAGGTGCGCCCAAGTGAGGTGGGCGCCCAGCTAGTCGTGGTGACTGACCGTCTGCGCGCCGGCGCGGCGCCGCTGCCACGCTTGACCGATGCGCTGGAGCTAGCATTTGCACGTGGCAATAAAGTGGCCTGGGTGCGCGTGGCGGAGGAGCCGCCCATGCGCCTCGCCCTGGGGCTCGGCTGCGCCGCGTGTCAGGCGGAGGGCACGCCGCGCGTGGAGGCCGAGCCGTCAGCTGGGCTGTTCTCTTATGAGTCGCCGCTCGGCGCCTGCCCGGCGTGTAAGGGCTTCGGGCGAGTGATCGGCTTGGACCTCGACAAGGTGGTGCCCAACCCCCAAATAAGCCTGAGTAAGGGCGCGATAAGGCCTTGGGCGAAGGGGAAGTCGACCACCTGGGAGCGGCGCATGCTCCGTCAGTTCTGTGAGCGGGTGGGGGTTCGCCTAGACGTCGCCTGGGAGCAGCTGAGCGAGTCGGAGCGGGCCCAGGTGCTGGATGGCGAAGGTGCGTTCACGAGCACCAAGTTCCCTGGGGTGCGCGGTTGGTTCCGCTGGCTCGAGACCCGCACCTACAAGATGCACGTGCGGGTGTTCCTCTCGCGCTACCGCTCTTACGACGTGTGCGGCGCGTGCCAGGGGGAGCGCTTGAACGAGCGAGCCCTGCGTTACCGCGTGGGTGGGCTGTCGCTCGCGGCGTGGCACCGGCTCGAGGTGGAGGAGGCGCGTGAGCGGCTCGCCGCGCTCAGCCCCCAGACGGGCCAGGGGAGCCTAGCGCGCGAGGAGCTGCTCTCGCGGCTCAGCTACCTCTCGCGCGTGGGCCTCGGCTACTTGAGCTTAGATCGTCAGGCACGTAGCCTGAGCGGCGGCGAGACCCAGCGCGTGACCCTCACCGCGGCCCTCGGCACCACCCTGAGCCAGGCCTTGTTCGTGTTGGATGAGCCAACGGTCGGCCTCCACAGCGCCGATGTGGAGAAGCTCGCGAAGCTTGTCCGTGAGCTGGCGGATCGTGACAACGTGGTGGTGCTGGTGGAGCACGACGAGGCGTTGATCGCCGCCGCCGATCGCGTGGTGGAGCTGGGGCCAGGGGCGGGGGACGCAGGTGGGCAGATCTGCCGTGACGTGCGGTGGGGCGAGGAGCACCCGAAGCAGGCCAGTGCCGCTCGAGTCAGTGTGGCTGACGTCAAGGCGGAGCGAGGCTCGGCGCAAGTCAGTGTGGCTGATGTCAAGGCGAAGCGAGGCTCACCGCAAGTCAGTGTGGCTGACGCAAGCGCGCGCCCGCTGTACCGCGCGACGCTCCCGGCGGAGCCCACGGGGTGGCTCACGGTGCGCGGCGCCAGCGAGCACAACCTGCAGGACATCGACGTGCGGGTGCCGCTCGGGGTGGTGTGCGCGGTGACGGGGCCGAGCGGCTCGGGCAAGAGCACCCTGGTGGAGCACGTGCTCCATCGCGCCGTGGTGCGGGCGCTGGGCGACTTCACGGGGGAGGTGCCCGGCGCGCACCGCGGCCTTGAGGGCTGGGAGCAGCTCTCCCGTGCGCTGCTGGTGGATCAGGCGCCGCTTGGCCGCACCTCGCGTGGGAACGCCGCGACCTACACCAAGGCTTGGGATCGGCTCCGCGCGCTGCTCGCGGCGTCGCCCGCGGCCTTGACGCAGCAGCTCGGCGCCGGCGCGTTCTCGTTCAACGTGGCCGGGGGGCGCTGTGAGGCGTGCAAGGGCGAGGGCTACGAGACGGTGGAGATGCAGTTCCTGGCGGACGTGAGGCTCTCCTGCCCGGTGTGCGGCGGGCGCCGGTTCCAGCCGCACGTGCTCGAGGTGACGCACGCTGGCTTGTCCGTGTGGGAGCTGCTTGAGCTGACGGTGGACGGCGCGCTCGCGCACTTCGCGGCGGAGCGTGACATCCAGCGCAAGCTGGGCCCGGTGTCGTGGCTCGGCCTCGGCTACCTCCGCTTGGGGCAGCCGCTGTCCACCTTGAGCGGCGGTGAGGCGCAGCGCCTGAAGCTCGCGCGCGCGCTGTGCGAGTCGGCCAAGGGCGCGCTGTTTGTGCTCGACGAGCCGAGCGCGGGTCTCCACCCGAGCGAGGTGGCGCTCCTCGTGCGCGCGCTGAATGACGTGCGCCGCGGCGGCGGCAGCGTGCTGCTCGTGGATCACGATCTTGATCTCATCTCAGCGGCCGACTGGGTGATCGATCTCGGTGAGGGCGGCGGCGCTCAGGGCGGTCGTGTGGTGGCGTCGGGGCCTCCCATGGCGCTCGAGCGGGGCGCCACGGCGCGCGCGCTCGCGGGTCGCTCACGGCCCACGGAGCGCGGCGCGCGACAGCGCCCGCAGCCGGCGCCGCCGGTGCTCTCGGTCACGCGCGCGCGCGAGCACAACCTGAAGGATGTCTCGGTGGACATCCCGCACGGAAAATTATGTGTGGTGACGGGGCCGAGCGGTTCAGGGAAGAGCAGCCTAGCGTTCGACGTCATCTTCGCGGAGGGGCAGCGGCGCTTCATCTCCACCTTGACCCCCTACGCGCGGCAGTTCTTGCCCACCCTGCCGCGCCCCGACGTGAGCCGCGTCTCCGGGGTGCCGCCGGTCATCGCCCTGTCTCAGCGCACGAGCCGTGCCGGCTCGAAGTCCACCGTGGCCACGGTGACCGAGGTGGCGCACTACCTCCGCCTGCTCTACGCAAAGCTCGGGGTGCCGCGCTGCCCAGAGCACGATCTGCCCATTGAGCGCCAGAGCTTCGAGGAGCTGCGGGGCGCGGCGCGCCGTGTGCGTGAGCGCTTCACGCTCTTGGCGCCGGCGGTGGTCTCCCGCAAGGGGACGCACCTTGAGGTGTTCAGCCAGGCGAGCAGGGCAGGCTACGAGCTGGCCTACGCTGATGGTAAGCTTTGTCATACGGATAAGCCGCCGCGGCTCGCGAAGACGCGCGAGCACAGCGTCGACGTCGTGATCGCGGAGGGGCTCACGGGGAAGAGCCTCACTGACGAGCAGCTGAAGCAGGCGCTCCGCTTTGGTCACGGCGCGCTGAAGCTGGCATTTGACAGTGAAGCTGACGTAGCGGAGCCGCTGCTGCTCTCTGAGCGCGCCGCCTGCCCGCGCTGTCAGTTCGCGGTGCCGGAGCTCGATCCGCGCTTCTTCTCCTTCAACACGCAGCAGGGGCGCTGCCCACGCTGCGAGGGCGAGGGGGTGATCAGCGCGGCGCCGAAGCTGGAGAAGCGTGGGCGCCGGAGGCGTGGCCGCGCGCCGGTGCAGAAGGAGCCCGTGGAGGCTGAGGGCGCGAGCGTAGCTGAGGGGGCCTGCCTGATGTGCCCCGCTTGCCATGGTGAGCGGCTGGGCCCGCTGGCGCGCGCGGTGCGCTTCCACGGCGGCGGGCGCGCGGAGCCGCTCCGGTTGCCTGAGCTGATGGCGCTGCCGGTGAGCCGGGCTGCCCAAAGGGTGGCGAAGTTCAAGCTGAGCGGTGACCGCGCGAAGGTGGGCGAGCCGGTGCTCCGCGAAGCCCTGCGGCGCCTTGAGTTCTTGGTGGAGGTGGGGCTCGGCTACCTCACCTTAGATCGCGCGGCGCTCAGCTTGAGCGGCGGTGAGCTCCAGCGCCTCAGGCTCGCGGCGCAGCTCGGCTCGGGGCTGACCGGCGCGCTCTACGTGCTGGATGAGCCGACCATCGGGCTGCACCCGAAGGACACCGAGCGCCTGATCGGGAACCTGAGGTCCTTGGTGGCGCAGGGCTCCACAGCGCTGGTGGTGGAGCACGACGCAGACGTCATTCGTGCGGCTGACTACATCGTGGACGTGGGGCCCTCCGGTGGGGAGCGCGGCGGGCAGATCGTGGCGGCGGGGTCGCCGAGCGAGGTGCTGGCGCGCGGTGACTCGCCTACAGCGGTGAGCCTGCGCTCGCCGCCCGCGGCGCGCGCCCCTCGGGACCTGGCGGAGCTCTCGTGGATTCAGCTTGATGGGGTGACGCAGCACAACCTCAAGGGGGTGGGTATTTCACTCCCGTGCGGTCGCCTGACGGTGGTCGCGGGGGTGAGCGGCTCGGGCAAGAGCACCCTGGTGCGGCAGGTGCTCTTGCCGGCGGTGCGCGCGCGGCTCGCTGGCGCGGTGGATGAGGCGCGCGCGGTGCGCAAGGGCGCCACACGTAAGCTGAGCGCGGCGGGTGGGGTGCGTAAGGTCGCCGCACGCAAGGTCGCCGCACGCAAGGCGAGCGCGGCGGGTGAGGCGCACGAGCCTAACGTCAGTGAGGCTTACCGGGAGCTCCACTTGGCGCAGGTGAGGCGCGCGGTGAGCGTGGATCAATCGCCCATCGGTCGGACACCGCGCTCGGTGCCAGCCACCTTCCTCGGCATCTTCGACGAGCTGCGCCGACTCTTCGCCAAGGCGCCGGAGGCCGCGGTGCGAGGTTTTGACGCGAGCCGCTTCTCCTTCAACACGCCGCGCGGCGGTCGTTGCCCCACCTGCGATGGGCAAGGGGCGATCACCCATGAGATGAGCTTCTTACCCGATGTGATCACGCGCTGTGAGGCGTGCCTGGGGATGCGCTTCGAGCCGGCCACGCTCGAGGTGCGCTACCGCGGGCTCAGCGTGGGTGAGGTGCTGGCGCTGTCCGCGGAGGAGGCCCTCAGCGTGTTCGAGCACCACCCCAAGATCCGTGCGCCGCTTGAGGTGCTGGTCGCGCTCGGCGCCGGCTACATCCGGCTAGGCCAAGGTTCCCACACCTTGAGCGGCGGCGAGGCGCAGCGGCTGAAGCTAGCGGCGGAGCTGGCGCGCGGCACACGCCACGAGCCCACCCTGTACGTGCTGGACGAGCCGACCACGGGGCTGCACCTGAGCGACGTGGGGCGGCTCATCACGGTGCTGGACCGCTTGGTTGAGCGCGGCGACACGGTGGTGGTCATTGAGCACCACCCGGAGGTGATCCAGAGCGCCGACTGGGTGATCGAGCTAGGCCCCGGCGGCGGCGAAGCAGGTGGTCAGGTCATCGCCCAAAGCACCCCAGCCGATCTCCGCCGCGCCCGCACCGCCACCGCCGAAGTACTCCGCGCCCTCGTGTGAGGCCCTGGTGTGCACAGTGAGTCAGTTTGACTGGTTATATACCGAGGGAGGGCAGGGGGTTTGCCTGTTTTGTGCTGCGGCGCGCCGAAAGGGCTGTGCGGTTGGGCTGGCTCTGCTGGCTTGCGTTACACATCAAAGCTACGCTGTGGCTCGGTATCTTGGTGGTGACGAGAGGATGCATGGCCCAAATCCTGATTGAGCTCCCGGACGATACTTTCGAAGCCGCGCGCCGAGGTCCGCACGACGTTGCCCGGGAAATGCGGCGAGCACTCGCGATACGTTGGTACGAGCGGGGGGTTATCTCACAAGGAAAAGGCGCTGAGATCGCGGGGATGACGCGCTCAGAGTTCATCGACGCCCTAGCTGAAGCGGGCACCTCCGTCTCCCAAGAGACGGTCTGTGAGATCGAAGAGGCCCTCCGTCTTGACTAGGCGAGCCTACATCCTCAACGCTTCGCCGCTGATCCTCCCGATGATCCGCGTGTCGTTGCTTGGCACGTCGACGCTGGCGAAACGAAGGTGATCTCGCTCGCTCTCAACACCGGGCGCACGAGTTGTGCTTGATGATCGAGCTGCGCGGCGCTGTGCGGATGGGGTCGGCCTCGCGCGGTTCGGCACGGCGTCGGTGGTGCTCCGGGCGAAGGCCCGTGGCGTGATTCCTCAGGTTGCTCCCGTCCTTGAGGCACTTCGCGCGCAGGGCATGCGGCTATCAAGCCCGGTGCTCAAGCAAATCCTGGTGCTCGCGGGTGAAGCGTGATGCACGTGAGGTAACCACCGCCGACTTCAACCCCCGCCGGGTAGGCGTAGCCTGGGGGTTGTGGGGGCTGGCGCTGGGGCGGGGCCTGGCGATGGAGAGGGGGATGGGGACGGGTTCGTCAGGCCGGGCAGGCGCAGCCGTGGGCCGGGGCCCGGCGCCGGCTGCGGGCTGGGCTCGGGCTGCGGTTGGGGCTGCGGTTGCGGCTGGGGCTGTGGCTGAGGGCTCGGCTGCGGCGCGGGCCGGGGGCTGGGTGAGGGGGTTGGGGATGGACTGGG
>CAYQAC010000042.1:0-34295 GCA_964415255.1 uncultured Polyangiaceae bacterium
GAGTGGACCCAGAGCCCGCTCGCTAAGAGCGTGACGCCGGAGGGCCGCGCCGCCATCAACCTCGCCTGCGGCGCTCAAGAGGGCGACGTGATTTTGTTCCAGTTCGGCAAGGCCAGCATGGTCCACACCATCATGGCCAACCTGCGCCTCGCCGTAGGGAAGCAGCTGGGCCTCATCCCGGAGACGGGCCATGGTGGTCAGTGGAACTTCCTATGGGTGGTGAACCCGCCGCTGTTCGAGTACGACGAGGAGGCCGGCCGCTTCGCGGCGGCGCACCACGCCTTCACGCGCCCCTTCGATGAGCACGTGGATCTGCTGGAGAAGGATCCGGGCCTGGTGCAGTGTTACCGCTATGATCTGGTGCTGAACGGCTTCGAGATCGGCGGCGGCTCGGTGCGCCTCCACGACCCGGAGGTGCAGGCCCGGGTGTTCCGCACGCTTGGCATCAGCGACGCCGAGGCGGAGGAGAAGTTCGGCTTCCTGCTCCAAGCGCTGCGCTTCGGCGCGCCGCCCCACGGCGGCATCGCGCTCGGGATGGATCGCATCGCGATGCTGATGGCCGGCACGGACAGCATCCGTGACGTCATCGCCTACCCCAAGACGCAGAAGGGCACGGACCTGATGACCGACGCGCCGGGCACGGTCACCGCCGCCCAGCTCGCCGAGCTGAACGTCGCCTCCACCGTCCCCCAGGTGTGATGATGTCGGGGCGGGTTTTTCAACCCGCCCTCGCTCAGCGCAGGCGGCTCAAGCCTGACTGCAGCCCCATGATGCGGTCGAGCAGCGGCGCCGGCAGCTTCGCCAGCGCGGGCAGCGCTAAGGCGCCGCGCCCCTCGCGGACGCGCCGTGGGGCGCGCCGCGCCAGCGCCGCCTTGATCACCTTGCGCGCGAAGGCGTCTGCCTCCATCGGCGCCGCCTGGGAGGCGTACGCGCGACGGCGGATCTGCTCGAGCAGCGCGTGGTAGCGCGAGCTAGGATCCGCGAAGCGCTCCACGCTGGCGGCGGCGTTGTCCGCGATGCTGGAGCGCACCCCACCGGGCTGCACCACCACCACATCAATCCCGAGCGGCGCCAGCTCTTGGCGCATCACGTCGCTCAAGGTGTGCACCGCGCTCTTGGTGGCGGAGTAGCCCGCGGCGAACGGCGTGGGCAGCACGCCGACCACGCTCCCGATGTTCACGATGCGCCCGCTGCGCCGCTCGGCCAGGTGTGGGAACACCGCCTGGCTCACCCGGAGCACCCCGAGCACGTTGGTGTCGAACAGCCGCTCCAGATCGGTGAGCGACACCTCCATCACGGGGCCAAACAGGTTGAAGCCAGCGTTGTTGATCACCACGTCGATGCGGCCGAAGCGCTCAATCGCCTGCGCCACGGCGCGGTTCACGCTCTCAGCGCTGCCCACATCGAGCTCCAGCGCGTCGAAGCCCTGCTCGTCGAGCTCCTCCACGCTGGTTTGACGCCGCGCGGTGGCGATGGGGCGGTGCCCCAGCCGCTTGAGCTCGCGGATCAAGCTCAGGCCAATGCCTGAGGAGCAACCCGTCACCAACACGACCTGATCTTTGAGCTGTGCCATGGGCGGTGTTTTAGAGCGCCGATCAGTTTGCCGCCAGCGCGCAGCCGTGCGCCTTACCGCCACGTCAGCGCACGGTGCGCTGTGAGCGCCACGTCATCGCGCCGTGAGGCGCTGCGAGCGCCTTAGCCTACTTGCAGGTCTTGAAGTGCTTCGAGAGGTCGCGGCGCCGTTCGTCGAGGTGCTTCTGCCACAGCGCGAGGTCGGCGTACTTGCGGTAGCCGTCGATTTCGCGCCGGAGCTCGCGTCGGTAGTCTTGGATGGCTTGGCGGTAGCGTGGTGAGGCGCCGCGCGTGGGGCAGCTCACCGCGCCGTCTTCCATCGCGGACAACGCGCACCAACCGAGCCACGAGAACACGCGATGACGATCAGTCAGCGCCTGCTGCTGACCCCAGGCGAACAGCGCGGACATCACCAAGGGGTCGAAGGTGTAGCCCGAGGCGAACAGCGTCTTGGGCTCGATGTCTTCGGGCACCCAAACGGCGAGCAGCTGACCCCCTGGATCGGAGGCGGGCAGCGCGCGCGCTCCAGCGCGAGCTGGGTTCAGTCCGCCGCGGGCACCGCGCTGCGCTGAGGCACCGCGCGGTGCTGAGGCACCACGGCGCGGCCAGGCGCTGGCGTCACCGCGCCGCTGCGGCTCACCGAGCCGGCGCTCACGCGACGGTGCGGGGCAGAGGCTGCCGTTGCCGGTGAGCTGCTTCAGGGTGCAGGCGTCCTCACGCCGCTCCGTGAGGTAAGTCTTGGCGAAGCCGAGCTCCCACCCCCGCTGCGACGCCGCCAGGGTGTCCGCCGTGTGCAAGAACTGCTCGGTGATGGGCCCCACCCGCACGCTGGGGATCCCTTGCGCGCGCGCCGGATTCAGGGCGAGCACCTGACCAGATCCGAACGCCGCCGCGCGCCCCGCGGGGTTCATGGAGCGCATGCTGCCATCGAGCCAAGTGCCGCGCTCGCCAGCGGCGCCGCGCAGCCCGGAGTACACCACGTCCAGTGGTGCGGCGAAGATGGGCTCGATGATGGAGGCCAAGCTGGCGCTCACGAGGCAGCGCTGCGTGTCCATGCCGGGCAGCCGACAAGCGCGCTCATCCAACCCCCCCAAAACCCCTTGATTCATCTCAACGGCCATCGCCGTGCGGATGAAGCCGTTGTTCAGCAGCAGGCGCTGGAAGTCCTTGAAGAACGGCTCAAGGATGTTCTCCTGAAGGGGGTCGAAGCGCAGCAGCCCCGTGAAGTGGCTCCCCACCAGGTCGAGCACGGTGCCCTTTTGAGCGCACAGCAGATCCCACTCGTCCTGCCGGAAGTTCACCCGCAGCTGCGCGAGGCCACAGTCTTGCGCGAGGCGCCCAGGCTGCCCAGACACCGGCGCGCCGCCCGCCTCGATGCAGCGGCGCAGGGCGCTCGCCTCCTTGGCGTTCGGGGTTTGCTCGCTGAAGTAGAGGTCGAGCGCCAGCGCGACCAGCGTCCCCACGCTGGAGGTCGCGGCGCCGCCCATGCGATAGCCCTCGATCGCCTCGCGCTGCTCCGGTGTTGCGTAGAGCAGCGCCTTCTCCCGCTGCCACAGCAGGCCGTAGGCGTAGCCAGCCATGAACGCGCCGTTCGCCGCGCCCCCGCTGAGCGCCAGCGTGGGCAAGGTGGGGTCGCGGCGCGCCGTGGGTGTGGCGCCTAAGATCGCGCTGGCGTGCTCCAAGGTGGAAGTGAGCGCCTGCGAGAGCTCGGCGTCGAACGGCGCCTCCACCGCCGCCTGACCGCGCGTGTCGAGGTGATAACCGAACGCCGCCTCAGCCGTCTCCGCCAGGGAGAGGTACATCCGCACCTGGTCCAGCTTGCTCTCAAGCTGACTGGGGCAGCTGAGCGCGCCTCTTAGTCTGCCAGGCTGACCATGACGCCGCGCGCCCCACGCGCCCCACCCAGCGGGGCCGCGCGTTGGGATCCATGGCGCCGCCATGTAGCAAGCGGCGCTGGCTTGGCCCTCGGCGCGGCAACGGCCGTAGGCGGTCAGCGCGGCGATCGTCTCAGGCTCTTGTGCCAGCTGCGCGAGGCAGCTGGCCGCGGCCGCAGGCCGCTCGTAGTCCACGATCAAGCTTGGGACGACGCTGGCGTTCACCACCAGCTCCACGTCGCGCGCCGGCATGGGCTCGGCGCGCTTGGGGTAGGCGCTGTCGACGAAGAAGCCGCGCAGCGTGAGCGAGCCGCAGCCGAAGAGCAGCGGCAGCGCGAGCAGCGCCGCGCCGATGAGCGACCGCGTGGGCCGGGAGGAGATGGGTGGCAAGGGCCTCTTTAAGGGCTCACTCGGGGGTGAGCGTGACGTCGCGCAGGGTGGCCCCAGAGTCGTTGATGGTGACGGCTACGGTGGCCGTCTGGTAGCCAGGCGCGGAGACGCGCAGCTCCCAGGTGCCGGCGATGGCGTTCGTGATGTTGTAGGCGCCGCTCGCGTTGGTGGTCGCCGTGAACAGCCCGCGGTTGATCTCCACCTTGGCGTTCGCAATGAGCTGGGACGACGCGGCGGAGCTGATGACGCCCACCAGATCCCCAGCGCCCGGCGAGGCGCCGATGCGCACCTGGCGATGCCCGCCCAACTTAGTCAGGTG
Source organism: uncultured Polyangiaceae bacterium (assembly GCA_964415255.1). GTDB lineage: Bacteria > Myxococcota_A > Polyangia > Polyangiales > Polyangiaceae > JAHBVY01. The sequence continues at coordinate 4,156 of CAYQAC010000042.1, forward strand.
CCCGTTCTTATCCATGCTCACCACGTGGAAGAAGTGGACGCCGTCAGGCAGCCCCGCCTGGAGCAGCTGCTTGTCGCCCACCGCCAGGAACGGATCGGCCTTGGTGGGGACGGTGTCCGCGAACTGATCGCGCCGCCAGTAATACCCCGCGATGCTCTCGTCCATGGTGGGGAGGGTCCAAGAGAAGAACGCGTCGCGGTTCGCGGTGTACCAAGTGGACTGGCTCGGGTGGCTCGCTGAGTTCACGGTGGGGGGCACCGTGTTCAGGCGCACCCGGAGCCACGACTGCACGCTGCTCACCAAGGAGGAGCTGTTGACGGACGCCAGGTGGAAGTAGTTGTCGCCCTGGACGAAGCCGCTGCGCGGCACGGCCACCGTCTCTGCGGCCACCCAGGTGGCGTTACCAGGCGTGGGCACCGTGGTCGCGGTGGTGTTCGTCAGGAAGTAGTACCCAAGCACGCTGGGGAACGCCTCCGACCAGCTGAAGTGCGCCTCGCTGAAGTCGTCATTGTAGTGCAGCGTGTCGATGGGCGCGGTGGATGAGCCAATGTCGAGCGGCGAGAGCATGCCGCGGGTGATGACGGCGCCGGTGTAGGTCCCGTTGTCTACGAAGCGCACGCCAGATAGGAGCTTGATGCGGCCATCACCACCGTTGCCACCAGGGTAGGGGGTGGTGCCACCCAGACCGGGCGCCGTGTCGACCGCCCCAGTGATGGAGAGATCGTTCGCGGCTACCAAGATCCCCCCGCCGGAGCCGCCACCGCCGGCGCGAGCAGCGGCGGGCGCGTTCGTCCCGCGCGCTATCAAGCTGCCGCGTATGTCGATGGTGGGTGCGATCAGCCGCAGCGCGCCGCCCCCCATGCCCCAGTTGGTGTAGCTAACGGCAGCCCCGCCGCGCGACCCCTTGGTGATCCGTGAGTCCTGCGTCTGTCCGTGGACCTGCCCGGCTGAGCCGCAGTTGCTGTAGCCGTTCCCGCCGCGGGTGCCGTAGCTGCCGCCGCCGCCGACGTGGTAAGTGCTGGAGCAGGACGTGACCACGGAACCGCGGCCCGCTGGCTCATCCCCCGTAGCGGCGACGCCGATGGAGGCGCCCGCCTCCACGATGATGGAGTCCGCGTAAATAGTTAGCTCACCTGCCGGTGAATATAGCGACGCCCCAGCCTTCACCACCAAGGCGCCGTCCACCACCAGCACGCCGTCGTGGTTCTCGTTGCCGGTGACGAGCTTGCCCACCAGCGCGCACTGCGCAGTTGCCACGTGGCAATAGCTGGGGCAGCTCTCCTCGTGCGCCCAGCTGCCGCCGGCGGAGCACTCCTGCACCGTGGTGCCGCTGCAGCGCCGGGCGCCGGGCTCACACGCGCCGGTGCACAGCCCAGCCGAGCAGGCGTGCGAGCAGGTCTCCACCGTGATCCAAGCGCTCCCCGTGGCGTTGCACACCTGCGTGACCAAGCCATCGCAGCGCCGCGCGCCCGCGGTGCAAGGGCCCGCTGAGCTCCCACCGCCGCTGCCGCCCGAGCCAGCCGTGCCGCCCGAACCCGATGTGCCGCCCGAGCCCGACGAACCCGCGGTCCCGCCGCTGGCCCCCGAGCCGCCCGAGCCTGACGAACCAGCGGTCCCGCCGCTGGCCCCCGCGCCCGCCGCCCCACCGACGCCCGCGGTCCCGCCGCTGGCCCCCGCGCCCGCCGCCCCACCGATCGAACCACCGACGCCCGCCGAGCCACCATCCCCGCCGACGCCCGCCGAGCCACCATCCCCGCCGATGCCGGCCGAGCCACCATCCCCACCGATACCGGCCGAGCCACCCTCCCCACCGACGCCGGCCGAGCCACCGCTGGCGCCCAAGCCGCCGACGCCCGCGGTGCTGCTCCCTGCGCTGCCGCCATCCCCAGCCACGCCCGCGCTGCCCGCGTCACCCCCGCCGCCGCCGCGCCCGGATGAGCCGCCGCCCGTGTCTCCGTCGTCCCCGCCGCAAGCAGCCGCGGTCATCCCCAACCCAATGAGCACCCAAGACCAACGAGGCATGTTCGTCATCTTCCTCAACTCCAAGCTAAGTGGCGGCGCGCCACCAAAATCCGCACGGAAAAATTTAGCGATCCCCGCCCTGAGCGTGGGCCCCATCGGGCCAACCCACGAGCCACGCGATCGCACCGACGCTGCTCCATGCGTCCCAGCGCGTCAAGCGTGCCCCGCCCAACGCGAGGCCCGCAAAACCTGCGCTCACCGACACCACGGCCCGCTGAATTCCCAGGGGCCGCACCCTCAGGGGGGGGCAGGGCAGGGGGTTTGGCAAGGTCCTCTTCGACGCCGTGGAGTCGCTCAGTCCGCCGGGCTAGGCGCGGCAAAAGGTGTGAGGGCCGCGCGCGCCGCCGCAGCGCGTTCAGGGCGCCGCTTCGAGCAGCCGCGCTGCGGCCGCCTGCACCGCCGGCTCAGGGTCCTTCAGGTACCCACGCACGAAGGCGGCACCTGCCGCGCTGTCACAGTGCATCACGGCTTGCAGCGCCGAGACACGAACGTCAGGCGCCCCACCAGCGCTCAGCCGCCGCGCCTGGATCGCCGCCAGCACCCGCTCGCTCCCTTGAGCTGCCCCGGTGCGGCACAGCTCACCCAGCGCAAGCGACGCCATGGACTGTGCGGGCAGCTCCTTCGTCCGAGCGATCCAGCTCAGCGCTGAGCCCACGAGCTTAGGGCAGCGCGGCCCAAAGGCGACGCCGTAAGCGGCGTTGTCCGCCGCCGCGAAGGTGTTGCCCCGGAGCGCGCGCGCGAACACTGGGCAGGCGTGAAGCTCCTCACCGAGCCACAAGCCTTGCACAATCAGCGCCTTGTCTTTGTCAGTGGCCTTGTCAAAAAGCGACGCGAGCAGCTCCGAGCCCTTCTCGAGCATGGCCCCACGGGACATCAGCCCTGCCTGGAGATCGTGGTTCGGGTGCGACACGAGCATTTGCCGGATCCGTCGCGTGAGCGAGGGCTGATCGACCCTGAGCAGCAGCGACGACAAGTTGGGGCCAATGTCAGGGTCCCGCTCCGCTTCAGCCTGGGCCACCACCTGCTCGGCGAGCGGCAGCTCGCTGAAATAACGGGCGCCGTGGTTAGCGAGGGCGTCCGCTGCGCCGTAGCGCACCAGCCTGTTCTGGTGCGCGAGCAGCGCCACTAGCTTCGCCTCATCTTGCTCCACGAGCTCCGGCTCCGCTGCTTCCCAGCGCTGCCAACCAGGGCACTGCTCGGGCGGCATGGACGCCTTGGCGGCGAGGGGGCACGCCGCGAGCCCCCGCACCAGCACCGACAGCTCGTCCTGCGGCTCAGCCTCCGTAGCCCGCGGCGCGCTCGCGTCGGGTGGCACCTCCGCGCTGGGGAGCAGGTCCGGGACGTCCGCGACCGGCGTCGCGTTCGGTCCACAAGCCATGAGCCACACGCTGAGGCACCCCGCGAGCCAGGGAGCGCCAACCAGCACATTGAGGTGTTTGGGGGAGCGTCGCATCCGCCCACGGTATCAGGTTCCCAGAGCCGATACGACGGCAGAGGGAGGCTGCGTCGGTGAGGTGCGCCTTCACCCGTGGCTAGTCAGGGTAGCTCATTAGGTGCTCCGGCGCGGCTTGAGGCTCCTCTGCGCTAGTTGGGTCAGCGCGGGCACTCGGTCGCTCCATCAGCGTGGTGGACGCAAGCTGCTTCGGTCTCTCAGCGTGGGCTTACTCTGTCGGTGCGGGGGGCTCGTCGCTCACGGGGGGCTCGCTCGGCTCTTGGGGTTCTGCGGGGGCTTGGCTTGGGTCGGCGGGTTCAGGGGGGTGGGTTGGGTCCGGGTTTGGCTCCTGACGGGGCGGGTCCATGGGGGGGAGCTCCACGCTGTCGTAGGGCCACTGATCGCGGATTTCATTGGCGATGCTCGACGCCTCCATCCGGTCGCCATGCTCCAAATGAAACTGACGCAGCGCCCGCATGCAGTTCAGGTCGTCCTTCATCACGGAGATGCACCAGCGCAGGATTTGCTGCGTTTCCGCGATCGGGTGTTGGCGCGTGTAGCTGTAGACGCGCAGCCGGTGGCAGTCTTTGTCGCCGGGGTTGGCGGCGAGGCAGCCCATCGCCAGCTCGCGCGCCTCAGCGAACTCCTTGCGCCGCAGCAGGGTCTCCCCCTGTTTCGCGATCGCCTTGGGGGTCTGGGCGAGCTGCGCGGGGGAGAGGGGCGCTGGGGCGGCACCCGGCCCTGGGTCTGTTGGATCGTCAGGGCTGCCAGGGTGATCCGGTGATGAAGGGGGGACCTCCGGCTCCGCTCCCGCGGCGCCGAGCGACTGGGCGTGGGCGCGCTCCTCGCGTGGGTCATGGGACGGCTGCGTGTCAGGGCGCAGCGCGACCCACGCCAGCCCGCCCACCAGGCCTGCCACAACGAGCAGCCAGACGAGCGGGGCGCGGCTGGGGGGCGACATCCTGAACCCATAGATCCGCTCGCTACGTCCGTGAAGGGCGTTGGCGCCGCAGCGCGGCTCGTGTTTGGCGGGCGCTTCGCGATGACACGCCCCCAAGCGCCCGCCGGGTGCTAGGCAGCGCCGCGCGCGGCCTCATAGCGTGACCAACCCCCCCAAAAAGAAAATTGGGGTGATGGGGGACGGAGGTGGATTGAGGTGAAGCGGCTCGGGGGCGCCCTTCGGGAGGCTGAGGGCACGGTCGAGAGCGAAACCAGGGTTCAAGCGGCGCGGTTTCGTCTATGTTGGCGCGGCTATGGGCGGCCGTATCCTGGTGGTGGACGACAGCGCGACGATTCGGAAAGTTGTCGCTTCCATCCTGGAGCGCAATGACTTCCAGCCGGTGGAGGCGCGCGACGGCTTCCACGCGTTGGAGCAGTTGGAGCAAGACCCAGCCTTCGAGCTCATCTTGCTCGACTTCGTGATGCCGCGCATGAACGGCTACCAGTTCTGCCGTGAGCTGCGCTCACGCGCTGAGGTGAAGGCGCTGCCCGTGGTGCTGATGAGCGCCAAGGGCGACAAGATCCGCGGACAGTTCGTGCAACAGACGGGCGCGGTCGACGCCATCACCAAGCCCTTCGACCCGCGCGGCTTGATCGCGGTGGTGGAGGGCGCGCTGTCGAAGCAGAAGGCAGGGCGCGCGCGCCCGGTGCCGGAGGCCGCGGCGATGCTGGAGGAGGAGGTGGTGGAGAGCCAGCGCCCCAGCTCCTTCAGCTGGACGCGCGACGCGGGCGTGAACCGCGCGCGAGCGGCGATGGCCTTCGCGCATCGCGTCTCGGAGGCGCTCCGCCCTGAGCTCTTGCGGGACATGGATGAGGCCAGCTACGATTTAGCGTTTCAGCGCGCTTTAGTCCCGGATTTCTTGGCGGAGCTGGCGCCCGTGCTGGGCGTTACTCTGGAGGGCCAAGAGGACGACTCGCTCTCCGGTGACATCGCCGTGATCTCAATCGCCGAGGTGCTGCAGCTCTTGTCGCTGCAGCGCCAGACAGGCGAGCTCCGGGTGCACACGCGCAAGGGCGCGTCCATCACCCTGAGCATCCACGAGGGAGACTTGAGCCTTGCCACCTCGGCGGGGCTCCGTGGGGAGTTTCAGATCGGCCGCTACCTGGTGCAGGACGCCGTGGTGGCTGAGGCGGAGCTCGCTGGGGTGCTGAGCGAGCAGGGCGTCGCGCGGACCGAGGCGGCCGCTAAGGCGCAGGCATCGTTATTTGAGCTGACCATCTCCGCGGACGGCGCGCCGGTGTCGTCAGCTAAGATCCCTAGATCTCCCAAGGCGGAGGGGAGCACGCCGGAGAGCGGCGTGACCGCCTCAGGCGCGGCGGCGGGCGATATTTCGACGCTGTTCGGCCAGCTGTTGCTCGCCCAGGGGCGCGCCACAGAGGAGCAAATTCGGCGCGCTTTGGCGCGTCAAGCGAGCGAGCTCATCTACGAGGTGGTGCGCTGGAGCTCAGGGCGCTTCAGCTTCAAGCGCGGTGAGCCAAGCGCGGCGGCGAAGGCCGCAGATCTCGCGCTGCAGACCAGCGCCATCGCGATGGAGGGCTTCCGGCGCGTGGACGAGTGGCGCCTCATCGAGGGGAGCTTCGACTTCGAGAACGTGCTCTACCAGGACCCGATGGCGATCGAGCGCCTGGCACGGCAAGGCAAGCTGACTAAGCTGGAGGCCACCGTGCTCGAGGCGATCGACGGGGAGCGCACGGTGCGGGAGGTCGTCGCGGGGGTGCGCGCGAGCTCCTTCGATGTCTGCAAAATCCTATACCAGTTCGTCAACTCGCGGCTGGTGCGGATCGAGAGCTGAGGCGCCCATGATGGCGACGCCTGAGCTCCGCCCAGGGCTCATCTTGGAGTTGCCTGAAGGCGCGCTCGCGGGGCGCTGGTTCCTGACGGCGGAGGTGGCGCGCCGCATCGTGCCCGCCGCGGAGATCACGCGGGTGCCCTTCAGTGAGCTGGGGATGACGCTGATTGAAGGTCAGGTGCTGCCCATCTTGTTTCTTAGCGGCAGCGTGACGGAGCTCGTGTGGTGCGACCTGCCAGGCGACGCGCGCGAAGTGGAGTCGGTGCTGCTCAGCGGCGCGCGGGTGCTGGCGAGCGGGCGCTTCCGCGCGTCGGGCGCCGGGGTGACCTACTTGGGTGAGGCCCTGGCGCCGCTCGAGCTGGGCGCGTTGACGGACGACGGGTGAAGGAGGAGCGTGATGGAGCGGAGGCGGCGGCTAGTCAACGGGGTGATGGACTGGGTCACCGAGCAGGCGCGCGCGCGACGCACGGAGGCGCGGGCGACGGCGCTCGACGAAGCGCGCCTTTTGGAGCAGCACGAGCGGGTGGGGGAGGCGAGCGAGCGCGCTAGCAGCTTGCTTGGCGGGGCGGGCGCGCGCGCCACTCAGCAGCGCTCGGCGCTCGACGGGCTCCGCGACTACCTGCGCCGCAGCGGAGAGCGCGAGAAGGAGCTGCGGCAGGGCGCGCAGCTCGTGAAGGAGGCCTTTGAGCGATTGAAGATCATCGCGCTCAACGCGGGCCTCGCGGGCGCGCGGCTGGGGGAGCCGGCGGGGACGCCACTGCTCTTGGTGGCGGAGGAGGTGCGCGCGCTGGTGGAGCGCGGGGTTGAGGCGACGGAGGCTCACGCGAATCGCCTCTCGGAGCTTGAGCCAGAGCGCGAGGGGGCGCGCGCCGAGCTCGATCAAGCGCAGCAGCACGCGCTCGCCATCGCCAATGAGCTGCTCGCGGCGCAGTCCGCCCAGCGCCAAGCGGCAGAGGAGGTGGCCTCGCTGGGGGAGCAGCTGCAGCGCGTGCTGGGCACCGACCCGGAGCTGGCGCGGGCCCTCACGGAGGCCGCGCGGCACGCTGAAGGGCTGCTGGCGTCGCTCAGTCAGTTGAGCGCCCGAGCGCCTCGCGGCAGCGTGTTCGAGCCGCTGATCCCGCTGATCGCCGAGCTCCGGACCGCGCTGCGCAAGCTCGCTGGCGGGTCACTCACGTGAGCGAGCGCGAGTTGCGTCAGCTGCTCGCGACGGAGATCGAGCGGCGCCTGCCGCTGGTAGGCGAGGACCAGGCGGCGACACGCGCGGTGCTGCACACGGTGCGCGGCTCAGCCGCGATGGCAGGTGAGTCAGATTTGGCGCTGGTGCTGGGGCAGCTGGGCGCGCGGATCCGCGCCGGTGAGGTCGGGGCGACGGGGGATGTGCGCGCGGTGCTTGAGGTCTGCGCGCGGCGCCTGGCGGCGGGTCAGCCTGCCTTCGCTTCTCGCTGGCCAGCGCCGCCTCCAGCGTTGGTCGCCTCGCGGGGGGCCCCGAGCGCGGAGTACCTGGAGAGCATGCGTGAGCGGCTCGCGGCGCTTGAGCCGAGCGCCGCGTCAGGGGAGGCGGGGCTCAGTGAGGTGTACCGCGCGGTGCACGGGCTGAAGAGCGCCGCCAGCGCTGAGGGTGACTCCGTCACCGCGTGGTACTGCCATGGTTTGGAGGAACACCTGGAGGCGGCGCGTGAGCGCGGCGCCGTCCTGGAGGTGCAAAGCGAGCTGCCGCGTCATCGCGCGGTGTTGCTCGGCCTGATGGAGGAGCCAGCGCGTGTGCTTCAGGCGCTCCAGGGCGCGGTGGGCGCGCTCAGCGCGCCAGCTGAAGGTGCGCCTTCGCCTGGCGCGCCAGCTGAAGGCGCGCCGAGCGCCTTGATGGTGCCCGAGCAGGTGCTCGATACCCTGCTCGACGGCCTACGAAGACTGGATCGGGTCCATGACGATATCAGCCGAGTGGTCGAGATCAGCGGGCAGGTGGCGGCGCGCGCGCGGGCGCAGCGAGCGCAGCTGGGGGAGAGCCTGCGCTTGATCGGGCCGCCCCGGCCGTGGGGCGCCCCCGAGGCTGCGCTGCGCTTGATCGAGGGGACGTCACGCAGCCTGAACGCGTCGAGCGCCTGGGCGACCCGCGGCGTCAGCTTCCTGAACCACGTGGGGGAGCAGCTGCGGGCGGAGGTGACGAGCTCGCGCAGCGCCCTGACGCAGCTGCGCCGCACGCACCTCAAGTGGCTGCTGGGGCGGCTCGAGGCGGCGGCGCTGGAGCTCGCGGAGCAGCAAGGCAAGCAGGTGCGGGTGCGCCTCTCAGGCGGCGACCTCCCGGTGGATCGGCGCCTCGCGGAGCGGCTGCTCGACCCCACGCTGCAGCTGGTCAGGAACTCCGTGAGCCACGGCGTCTCCGACCATGAGCGCGGTGAAATCTGCATCCACGGCGAGCGCGTAGGGGGGTGGCTGCGGCTCACGGTGGCGGACGACGGCGCGGGGTTCGACGTGGCGCGGCTCAGGCAGGCGCTCGGCTCGGCCCCTTCAGGCCCAGCGGGGGAGGCTACGCTGCGCGCCGCGTCCGAGGAGCTGGCCTTCGCATCAGGTGTTTCCACAAGGAAATATGCTGATGTGTTCGCTGGGCGCGGCGTGGGGCTCACCACCGCTGAGGCGAGCCTGAGGCGGCTCGGGGGGACGCTCCACCTCACGAGCCGCGCACCACGCGGCGCGCGCGCCGTGTTGGAGGTGCCAGCGGAGAGCGGCCTGCTCGATGTGCTGTGGGTGGGTCTAGACGAGCTGCGCTTCGCGCTGCCCGTGATGTACGCGCGCCGCGTGGTGCGCAACGTCGAGCGGCTCTCCGCGGTGAGCCTCGCCACCTGCCTGGGTGCCCCCGCGCCGCGCAGCCCACTGCGCGCCGCGGTGGAGCTGGAGGTCACTGGGCGCCGGCCGGTCTACGTGGCGGTGACGTCGGTGGAGCCCGCGGAGACGGTCAACGTGCACCCGGTGCCACCGCGCGTCGCGCGCCGCGGGCCCTATGCCGGCGCCGCGCTGCGTCGCGGGGGTCAGCTGGCGCTGGTGCTGCACGGCCCCGCCACGGCGCTGCGCGCTCAGGGGGACGGTGCTTGAGGTGCGCGTGTCACAGTTCACGCCGGGCGACCGCGAGGTGGTGCTGGAGATCGCGCGCGGCGCTGAGGTCACGCTGGACCCAGGCTCGCTCGAGGTGCCCCACGCGCTGATCTGGGTGGCGCGGGGCGCTCAAAATGACGCGTCACCTGACGAGGCCCCGCCTCCAGGCGACACACCACGTCCGGAGGAGGTGCTCGGCTTCTTGCTCGCTTGGGAGCTGGCCGGCGAGCTTGAGGTGGTCGATTTAGTGACGCGCGCCACGCCGCGGCGCCGGGCCGAGGCGCGCGCGCGCGCTGATGACGGCGCTGCTTGGGCGCGCGCGGGAGCGCCGCGCGCCGCTCATCGCCCTGGAGGTGCGCCGCTCGAATCATCCGGCGATCGGCCTCTATCGTTCGAGCGGGTTTTGTGTCATCGGGGTGCGGCGCGACTACTACTCAGCGCCCCGTGAGGACGCGCTGCTCATGCAGCTCCACCTGGACCCGGACACCGGTGAGGTGCAGCCTCGCGAAGATGAATCGGATAGCTGACTATGTCTCACCCCGACCTCACCGCCCAGCTCGCCCCGCGCCGGCAGATCACCGCGAGCCTCGCGCGGCGCGACAGCATGGGCCCGGCCTACCACGTGCTCACCTTCGACGTGCCGGAGGGGGTCGACGCGCGGCCGGGCCAGTTCACGATGGTGCGCGGCGCTGAGTGGGGCGACGCCCCGCTGTTGCCGCGCCCCATGAGCTACCTCTCAGGCGGCCGCCGCCCGTCGATTTTGATCAAGGTGGTCGGGGACGGCACGACGCGCATGGCGCGCGCGGTGCCGGGTGAGCCGTTCCACTTGCTCGGGCCGCTCGGCAACACCTGGCCCGAGGCTACCCAGGGCAAGCGCCCGGTGCTGGTCGCGGGCGGCGTCGGCGTCGCCCCGCTGCTCTACCTCGCGCGCAGCTTGGCGCCCCGTGGGGTGCGCCCCATCGCGCTCTACGGCGGACGTAGTGAGCGCGACTTACCGATGCACGAGGAGCTGGCCGAGGTGTGCGATCTCCACGTCACCACCGAGGATGGCTCGCGCGGCACACGGGGGCGCGTCACCCAGCTGCTGCCAGACTTGCTGAGCGGCGACGTGGAGGTGTTCACCTGCGGGCCTGACCGGATGATGGCGGCGGTCGCGGCGCTGTGCGGCGCGCGTGAGGTGCGCTGCATCGCCTCGCTGGAGACGCCCATGGCCTGCGGCTACGGCGTGTGCCTGGGCTGCCCGGTGAAGCGCGCGGAGGGGGGCTATTTGTACGCTTGCATGGATGGCCCTTGTATCGACGCGCGCACCATCGACTGGGGCGAGGACGCGGCGGGAGGTGTGGCGTGAACCAAGAGGTGACCCTCGGCGGCCTGACGCTGAAGAACCCGGTGCTCACCGCCTCGGGGACGTTTGGCTATGGCCTGGAGTACGACAGCTTCTTCGATGTGGCCGAGCTCGGCGGCATCTGCACCAAGGGGCTTAGCCTCGCGCCGCGTCATGGCAACCCGCCGGAGCGGATCTGCGAGACGCCCGCCGGCATGCTGAACGCCATCGGCCTCGCCAACGTCGGCGTGGAGTACTTCTGCGAACACAAGCTGCCCATCCTGCGTGAGCGCGGGGTGACGGTGGTCGCCAACATCTTCGCCAGCTCGGTGGAAGACTTCGTGAAGATCACTGAGCGCCTCGAGCGCTCACCGGGCGTCGCCGCGATCGAGCTGAACGTCAGTTGCCCGAACGTAAGCCAGGGCGGCATCGAGTTCGGGCGCGACCCGGCGCTCTGCGCGCAGGTGACGGCGGCGTGCAAGGCCGTCACCCAGCTGCCCATCTGGGTGAAGATGAGCCCGGAGGCGGGCGACATCGTGGCGGTGGCCAAGGCCTGTGAAGAGGCCGGCGCGGACGCCATCACCGCCATCAACACCATCCGTGGGATGTCGATCGATCCGAGCACTGGCCGCGTGCGGCTCGCCAACCGCACGGGTGGCTTGAGCGGCCCGGCGCTCAGGCCCATCGCGCTGCGCATCGTGTGGGATCTGGTCGGGGCGCTGCGCATCCCGGTGGTCGGCATCGGGGGCGTGTTCAGCGCAGAGGACGCGCTCCAGTTCCTGCTCGCTGGCGCGAGCGCGGTGCAGGTGGGCACCGCGAGCTTCTCAGATCCCACCCGAGCGAGTAAGATCCGCCAAGGGATCGCGGCGTATTGCGCTGCGCACCAGCTCACCGCCTCAGAGCTCATCGGGCGGGGGCGCCCCGACTGGAGGAGGTGACGTGGAGGCTCTCAGCCTGGCTCTGCAGACAGAAGCGCTCAAGGAGGCGCTCCATTTTATCCGCGCGGGTGAGCGGAGCGTGGTCGTGTTCGATCTAGACGGCACCCTGTTCGACAACCGGCCACGCACCTTGGCCATCTTGAACCAGGCGGCGGACAGCTGGGCAGCGCAGCACCCCGAGGCGGCGCGCGCGGTGCGCTCGCTCCGCTTCACCGAGCTCGGTTACTTGGCAACAGAGGCGCTTGAGCGGGTGGGGGTCGAGCGCGCGCTGATTGAGCAGGCGGTGCAGCTGTGGCGCGAGCGCTTCTTCACGGACAGCGTCCTCTGCCATGACGTGCCGCTCGCCGGCGCGGTGACGTTCGCCAAGGCTTGCTACGAGGCGGGGGCGAACCTCGCCTACCTCACGGGGCGCGATCTGCCGAACATGGCGCTCGGCACCTTCGGTAGCCTGAGGGACGCCGGCTTCCCCATCGGCGTGGCGGGGACGGAGCTGATCTTGAAGCCAGACTTCGAGACGCCGGATCTCACCTTCAAGCGCGACATCATCCCAGAGATCACACGGCTCGGGCGCGTCGCCGCCACCTTCGACAACGAGCCCGGCAACTGCAACGCCTTCGCGGACATGTTCCCGGAGGGGCACCACTTCATGATGCTCACGCAGTACGCCCCGAACCCACCGCCGCTCAAGGGCAACGTGGCCGTGATCGAAGATTTCCAGATGGAATCATGATGGGCTGGGCACACGCGGGATCGGTCGGCGGCGCTGGCGGCGCCCTTGGGGTCGCGCTCACGGTGTGCCTCGTGGCCCTGGTCGCGGGGGCTGGCTGCGACGACCCGACACCGGAGCCCACCAGCAAGGGGAAGAGCCCGAACGCCAGCATCCAGCCGACGCCCCTCGGCTCAGAGGTGCCGCTCGCCCTGCCGACCGCACCCAAGCGCTTCGACGGTGGCGTGGTGGGGATCCCGGTGGACTCCGCCGGGCGGCTCGTGGTGGCGGACGCCGGCCTGCCGCCAGCCACGCCGCTCCGGCCAGAGGAGCCGCTCACGATGGACAGCGTGGGCACGCGGGACACCAGCGGGCTCAGCCTGACGGCGGAGTTTCGTTGGGACGCGCCGCCTAAGCCGCCGGCGGGCGTCGCGGCCAACACCGAGGCGGCGCAGGAGCTGCGAGGGCGCCTGATCCCAAGGATGAACGTGGACCTGGCCAGCGCCGGCCGCATGCGCCTCGCGTGGGAGAACGCGGTGTTCCCGTTTCCTCCCGGAACCGAGCTGCGCTCACGGCTGGACCGCACCGGGCACGTCCTGGTGTGGCCGAGCCGCGCCGCCTACCGCTCGGTGGCGCCTGGGGGGCTCCGGGCGCTGTTCGCGGAGCGGCGCGCTGACGTAGCGCCGCTCGTGCACGCTGAGGCGAAGCCGCGCGGAAAAGGCACGGTGCTCGGCTTCGACACGGAGCGCCAAGAGCTGCGCTCTGGCTTCGGGGTGCTCACCCTGGAGCAGGCGAAGGTGCCGGGGAGCGGGCCGGCGGGGCTGCTCTTGTGTCGCGCGCTGGTGGAGCTGGTGGGCGTGGAGCCGACTAGTCAGGCTTGCGCGCCGAACGCGGTGCCGGTGCACGCGGAGTTCCGTTGGCAGCCCAAGGGGGGCATCACCTGGGTGGTGACCGAGCTCACGCGCCGGACAGATTTGCGCGTGGAAGAGCTCCGGGTGCCGCCCGGCGGGGCGGAGATGAAGCCGGGCGAGCTGCCGCCCTCGACCACCGGCGTCCTGCTGAGCCCGGCGGAGCTCACGAGCCTCAGGCGCGCGCCGTCCGCCAACGTCACGCCGGAGCCCGGCGCTCCGGGCGAGGGCCTCCGCGCGGTGAACCACGAGGATGGCCTGCGCTACCTGATGGTGGACGGCGTGCCCGTGGCTTGGGTGCCCGCGGGGGGCAGCGTCTACCTGCTGGGGCTGTCTCAGAGCCTGTATCACGTCAGCTGGCGTGACTTCTTGGGGGGCCACGTGACGCCGGACATCAAGCAAACGGTGCCTGGCGTGGTCACCCTGGGTGCGCCAGTGGACGCCGGCGCGCCCTAGCATGAGGCTCTGATTTTTTGGGGGGTTTGCCGGCACCTCGCCGCGCGGCTCGCGGCGCGCGCAGCTCATGCGGTGACGCGCGTCTCCGCGAGCATCCGTCAGCTAAGTGTACTACCTCGCGCGCCGCTCAGGACCGGCTGCGCGTTGTCATGCAGAAAAAGAGCGCCGCCGCGGCCTAGAATTGCCATGCGGTAAAACATACAGAGCGCCGCCCCTACTCCGCCAGGTAGTCCTCCGGGCCGAAGCGCACGTCCGCGTGGCCATCGGCGGCGGCGCCGTCTAAGAGCGCCGCGAGGGCGATCTCCATGACGTCGAAGCGCGTGCTGAGCAGCAGGTAGTCTTCGCTTCTTACCTCCGGCAGCGCCGCGAGGCGCTCCTCAACGCGCTCCCGATCGCTGGGGTCGAGGTAAAGCTCAGAGCTTGGCCCGGGGTGCTCCGTGCCATCGAACAGCGCGTCGTAGACGGCGCCGATGGGGTTCAGGGAGAGGAAGGCGGCGCGCGAGCAGAGGCGCCAGTTTTGGTCGTCGTCGTTCGGGAGGGTCCAGAAGCCGTCCACCCGCGCACGCAGCACCTCCCCGAAGTAGGCGCCCACGCTGCGCGTGATGAGCGGCACCAGCTCGGGCCGCTCCGCGATCGCGGCGCGCGACAGCTGAAGGTAGTGGTCGACCAGTGGAAGGGTGTCCGACGTTTGGTCGGGCAACAGGCCTACCGCGCCGTGGACGAAGCGCGCGCCCGCCAGGGCGAGCTCCACGATGCGCTCCGGCGCGCCGAGCAGGGCGACCTCATCGTCTTCAGGGGCGCTCATCGGGGCCCTTCGTAGCACGCCGAGCGGGGCTCCGTGGGGCCGTGGCTTAGGGCGTTCTCAGGGTGTTCATCAGGAGCGGGTGGGCACCGGTGCACAGCGCGCTGTCGGGTGGCCGTCCCAGGGGACGCCGGGCGGCTGGTCACCAAGCCTGCCACCGAGGGCAGCTCGCCGGCGCTCCCGGTCACCTTGCCAAACCCCCCCTAAACCCTCTGGCTGCGACACTTCGTGCTTGCAGCGACGCGGCGGCCAGCGGATAGAGCCAGGCGGCGGAAAGTTCCGGGACGTCACCTCTGGGTGGCGAGCTGGTGCTAGCCTGGCAGCTCTCTCTCGAATGCGCATCGGCATCTTCAGCGATACCCACGCCAACTATGAGGCGCTCAGCGCCGTGCTCGAGGCTTACAAGCATGAGCGCGTGGACGAGTACTATTGCCTCGGGGACACCGTGGGCTACGGCGGCTCGCCGAATGAGTGCTCGAACCTGGTGCGGGAGCTCGCCAAGGCGACCATCCTAGGTAACCACGACGCGGCGGTCGCGGGGCGCATGGACTACTCGTACTACTACGAGGCCGCGCGCCAGGCGCTCGACACCCACGCCTCCATGCTCTCGGAAGAGAACAAGGAGTGGCTCCGGAACCTGCCGTACTCAGTGCAGCTGAACGAGATCGGCGTGCACCTCTGCCATGGCTCGCCGGTGCGGCTTGAGGAGTTTGAGTACATCTTCGCGCCGGAGCAGGCGCGGGAGTGCTTGCCCATCTACGACGACCTCGGCCACATCACGCTGATCGGTCACTCGCACCTGTGCAAGGTGTTCGCGCTCACCCCCACCACGGTGGAGGAGCTGCCCGCGGTGGATTTCGAGCTGCGCCCTGACCGAAAGTACATCGTCAGCGTCGGCTCCGTGGGCCAGCCGCGGGACTACGACAACCGCGCCAGCTTCACCGTGTACGACACGGACCGGAAGCGCTTCGAGTTCAAGCGCATCGAGTACGACATCGAGACCGCGGCGGACAAAGTGCTGCGCGCCAAGCTTGAGCGCAACTTCGCGCACCGCCTGTTCATCGGGGTGTAGCTGCTGCCTGGCGGTTGCAGGGCGCTGGGCCGAGTGCGTGTGTGGCGCCGCGCACGTGGCGCTGCGCGGCATGTTGTCATGTTACCTGACGAGTGACTCCCCAGAGCCTTCGCGTGTGGCATGGCGCCGCTCCTGTACGCTGCGCGGTTGTCAGCCTAGCCGACTGTCAGGGATGGTGACTGCTTCGCAGCGTGGCCTTGCTCTGGCTGGCGGCGCGCGGCAGGGAGCGCCAGCCGTCCCACACCTCACAGTGCGTCGGCGTGCGCCCGATGCACAGCGGACGGATCGCCAGCAGGCCCACGACGAAGCCGCCCAGGTGCGCGAAGAACGCGACGTCCGAGCCGCCCACCCCCACCAGCTGCGCGAGCGCGGGCATCAGGTTCTGAAACAGGAACCAGAACCCGAGCACGAGCCAAGCCGGCGCGTAGAAGGTGAGCCCCACGAGCAGCCACAGGGGCGGCACCAGGTTCAGCATCAGCACTTTCGCGCGTGGGTAGAGCACCAAGTACGCGCCGAGCAGCCCCGCGATGGCGCCGGACGCGCCGCCGAGCGGCACCTGGCTCGTGGGGTAGATGATGAGGTGCGCCGCCACGCCAGCGACGCCGCTCGCGAAGTAGAGCAAGAGGTAACGGAAGGGGCCGAGCGCATCCTCGACGTTGTCACCGAAGATGTAGAGGAAGAGCAGGTTGCCACCCAGGTGCGCGAGGTCCCAATGCGTGAACAGCGAGGTCAGCACGGTGATGCCGTCCCTCGCTGGGTCCTCCAGGAAGCGCGCGGGCACCACCCCCAGCGCCTGTCCAACCCCCTCCACCCCCACCCAGGAGAGCCCGCGCCCAGCCAAAAAGGCTAATATATTCAATAGGATAAGCGTGTACGTCAGGTACGGGACGCGGCGCGTGGGGTTGAGGTCCCGGATCGGCAGCATGCGATCTTGGATCGTAGGGCCGGCGGCCCAGCTTGGCGAGGGGGTCAGGTGAGTTCGTGGGGCTCCTGCGCTCAGCGCTGGCGGTGGGGTCTCCCGCTGGCCAGCCAAAGCCTAGATTCGGCGAGCTTGCGCACGCATCACCCGGGAAGCGGTGATACACCGGGCCCGATGGTAGGTGTGGTGAGGCCGTGGTTCGCAGCCGCCGGAGCGAGGCAGGCTGCGCGGCCCAAGCGGCGGTCCCGTCGGGCGGTGAGCAGCGCGCTGTGGTTCGTCTTAGGGCTCAGCGGCCTCACGCTCGGTGCCTGTGGTGGGCCGCGCTTCGATGGTCGCGTGTACGAGAGCTCGAGCTTGAGCTTCCAAGTGGATGGTGTCCCCCCCGGGTGGCGCGAGATCGAGGCGAGCCACGGTCTAGTCAGCTTCCGTGACGACGCCCGCTCGGCGACGATCGCCGTCTCGGGGCGCTGCGGCCAAGACGGCGATGATGTACCGCTCACGTCGCTCACGCAGCACCTGTTCCTCCAGTTCACCGAGCGGACGGTGCTGAGCCAGCGCGAGCTTCAGCTGGATGGTCGCGCGGCGCTACGCAGCGAGGTGGAGGCGAAGCTCGACGGCGTGGCCAAGCGCTTCGTGGTGTACGTGCTGAAGAAGAACGGGTGCGTCTACGATTTTGTGCACATCAGCTCGCCGGGCGCTGAGGCGTCCCCAGAGTTTGAGCGCTTCGTCGCGGGTTTCCGGGCGCTTTCTCCATGACGGGCACGGACACTGAGCCAGTGAGCCGGCGCTCCTACGCGCCGCCGCCACCCAAGCCGACTGTGGTGCTGCGTCTGCGCACCTTCGGCTTCATCGAGCACCTGGGTCAGGTGGCGACGATGACGGCGGGGACGCTACGGGCGGTGTTCAAGCGCCCCTTCGAGATGCGTGAGTTCATCCATCAGCTGGACAGCCTGGGGGTCGCCTCCGTGGGCATCGTGGTGGTGACCAGCGTGTTCATCGGGATGGTGATGAGCGTGCAGTTCGCCTTCGGTCTGCAGAAGTTCGGCGGCATGGAGTACACCGGCCGCGTGGTGGGGCTCAGCTTCTCGCGCGAGCTGGCGCCCACCCTCACCGCGGTGATCGTCGGCGGCCGCATCGGCGCGGGGATGGCGGCGGAGCTGGGGTCGATGGCGGTGACGGAGCAGCTCGACGCGGTGCGCGCGCTCGGCGCTGATCCCTTGAAGAAGCTCGTGCTGCCGCGGCTGCTCGCGTCCATCGTCGTGATGCCCGTGCTCGCGGCGATGGCCTTGGTGCTCGGGTTCGGCGGCGCGATGTTGATCACGGATTTGGAGTTCAACATCCCGGCCGACTTCTTCTTGAGGAGCGCGCTCGGCACCGTGGGGATGAAGGATTTCTTGAGCGGGATGTTCAAGACGCCGTTCTTCGGCGCCATCATCGCGCTGGTGGGCTGCCATTTTGGGATGACGACTCGCGGCGGGACCGCGGGGGTGGGACACAGCACCACGCGCACGGTGGTGGTGATCTCGATCTCCATTTTGATCGCAGACTTCGTCCTCACCAAGGTCGCCATCCTACTTTGGCCAGCGTTCTGACGCGGCCACCGGACATGCTAGGCTTGGGCGGTCCTTGAGCTGTTGAATGTCTGGTGCATCGTGAGCGGGTCCAACGAGCGAAGTCAGCCGGTAGGCGCTACCAGCTCTGCTGCGCCCACTGCTGAGGTGCCCGGCGATGTCACGGATGAGCTTGGCGGCGTGAGGGAGCGGCTAGGCTCTGCTGCGCCCACCGCTGAGGTGCCCGGCGATGAGCGCACCGGGAGGAGCCGCCAACCCACGACGCGTCGCGGAGGCTTGCTCACCACCGGGGACATGGCGCGGCTCTCGCACAATACGCTGCGGACGGTGCGCTTCTACGAGGAGACGGGCATCTTGCGGCCGGTTCAGCGCACCGACGGCGGGCACCGGCTGTTCGCGCGCAGTGAGCTGGCTAAGCTCGAGCTGGTGAGTGAGCTGCGGGCCGCGGGCTTCTCGCTCGAGGAGATCCGCGAGCTGCTCGAGTCCAAGGAGCGTGCGTGTGACGGCGCTGGCGCCTCGCGCGACGTGCTGGGCCGCTTGGGCGGGCAGATCGAGCGCATGAGCCAGCGCATCGGGATCCTGACTAAGCTGCGCGACGACCTGGTCGCCAGTCAGGAAATCCTGCAGAGCTGCCAAGGCTGTACGGAAAATCGCCTCTACCCGGACGGCTGCAGTCACTGCCGCGTGATGACGGAGGCCTCCGCGCTGCCTAAAACGGTGTGTGTGCTCTGGCGCGTCCCCTGCGACGCAGAGTAGCGCGCGGCGGCCCTCCTCACACGAGGTGCACGCACCGCCCAGCGCCTAGCGGTGAGACAGTCCGCGCTGACGCGCCGCATCAGATGGCGCCTGAGCAGCTGCTTCAGCGCCTCGTGCACTTGAGCGCAGCGAGCCGTCAGCCGTCCGTCATCTCACACGCCCCCCACATGACTCACATCGCCTGACGCGCGCTCGGTCGAGCGCTCGGCCCAAGAGCATCAGCGCCCTTTGGTGCCTGAGGCGACGGAAGGGCTCGACGTCGCCGCGAAGGCGGGCAACGATCAAGGGGCCGTGACTGGTCAACGCAAAGGGGGCGCGTCCTGGGCTGCGCTCGCCTGCGAGCGGCAGCGAGGGACACGATCACGATGATTACAACGACCCTTTGGCGGCCTGATCGCCGCGCGTTCACGGTCCACGAGGTGGATCAACTCATCCCGGAGCTCACCAGTAAGGTGAGCGAACTGTTGATCGCGCGGAGCGAGATTGAGCGCGCGATGGCGGAGTTCTCTGAGCGCCTGGGGCATGAGCCGCGCACGCTGGAGCCGGAGCCGGGGGATAGCCCCGTGGCGGCGCGCGTGAAGCGCGAGCTGACGTCCGCCATGGAGAGCTACGAGCAGGGGTGGAACGAGATTGAGCGGCTCGGCGCGGTGGTGAAGGATCCGCGCATCGGGCTCTTGGATTTCTATGGTCACCTGAACGGCCGCTGGGTGTGGCTCTGTTGGCGCTACGGTGAGGATTCGCTCGGCTACTACCATGATCTCGACACGGGCTACTCGAGCCGCAAAGCGCTGGGGCACCAAGAGCGCGCGCTGCTCCTCAACTGAGCCATGGCGGTCGATTTGGAGCGCGCGAGCCGCGCCATCACTGAGTTTTTGAGCGCGCTGGGGCACGACCCAAGCACAGAGCCTGAGCTCATCGGCACCCCTGAGCGCGTCGCGCGCGCCTTCGCCGAAGAGCTCTTGGCGGGCGCCGGGGTCGATCTGGGCGCGCTGGTGCGCGAGTCGCTGAGCGCTGCCCCGAGAATTGCCATGCGGCAACCCGTGGTGATCCAGGGGCTGCGGGTGGTGACGGTGTGCCCGCACCACCTGATGCCCGCGCTGGGCGAGGCGAGCGTCGCCTACCTGCCGGGGGAGCACTTGATCGGCATCGGCGCCGTGGCGCGCTTGGTGCACGCCGCCGCCGCGCGGCTCACCCTGCAAGAGCAGATCGGCCCTGAGGTGCTGGGGGCGCTGGTCGAGCACGCCCAGGTGGAGCTCGCCGCCTGCCGCGTCACCCTCCGCCACAGCTGCCTGTCGGCGCGCGGCGCGCGGGAGCACGCCGCCCAGGTGGAGACCTGGTGCGTGCGCGGGGGGAGGGCCATGCCTCGCGCGAGCGTCAGCTCAGGCGACCACGCCGTGCAGGCCCTGCTGCAAACCCTGCGTTAGCCCCCGCGCTCAGGGTCTGGCTACCCCCAAGGCCAGCAAAAACGAAGTGGCCCACCACACCCGCTTCCCTCTACCGTTGCTCCCTTCCGGGCCTGGCGGGGTTTGAGGTGCGCTGTTGGCGGGCCACGGGTGAGGTACAACGAGCTGCCTCGCCTGTCCAGTCGGGGCGGCGTCGTTTTCGCTCATCGGCTCCGGTTTGCGGTACCCTCGCGGATCATGACGCGCAAGCCTCCAGCCGATGCAGGGCCTTCGGCTGGCGGTCTGGACGACCTGTTTGGCTCTGGCTCCTTCGATGAAGAGCCATGGGGCGATGCAGGTCCGGGTCGCCCAGCGATGAGCTCCAACCTCGAGCTTGGCGACGAGGCCCCTGGGGGCAAGACGGTTGATCCGTTCGCGACCTATGGGAGCGGCAACCTCGACTTCGACGTCTTCGATGAGAGCGCCCCTCCGCTCCAGGTGGACGCGCTCCAAGTGGACGCGCTCACCTCCGATCTTCCGCCGCCGCCTGGCCGCGCGCAGCGCCCCCGCGGCGTCGAGTCGGCGCTTCGGGTGGCGCACGCGCGCGAGCTGCCGAGCCCCGACACCCCGCGCGGTGAAGAGCTGCCGATCGATCCGCTCGTCGCGCATGAGGTCTCCGAGTACGGCGAGGCGCCGAGCGGCTGGTTCGCGGCGCCCCTCTACGCGGCGCGCGTGCTCACGCGACGGCTCGAGCTGCGCCGCGAGCAGCGGCGTCTATCAGCTCAGCTGACTGTCGCTGAGCGCCGCCGGGATGAGGCGCTGGCGGCCTTCGCGCTCGCGCTGCGCCCGGCGATCGAGGCGGAGCAGGCCCACGCGGCGCTGCTCTCGGAGGTGCAGCGCGTGGAGCACTCGAGCGGCGAAGAGCGGGAGGCGGCGCGCGCCTTGAAGGAGGAGTTCGAGCAGAAGTGCGCCGTGCTAGACCAGGCAGACTTCGACCACCAGCTCACCCTGGGCGGGCTCACTGAGCAGGTGTCCGGCCTTGAGCAGGCGGCGGCCCTCGCGCGCGAAGCGCACCGCCGCGCGACGGCCAAGCTGCAGCGCGCGCAGATCGAGCTCCGCTCCTTACGTGAGGTCGCGGGGCGGGAGCAAGCGTCAGGGCAGCTGACTGAAGCCACCCTGGAGCGCATCGCCAGCTTCGAGCGCTCTCAAGCGCAGCTCGCGCCGGAGGTCCAAGCCACGCGCGATGAGCTGGCGGAGCGTGAGCGGCCGCTCCGGGCGTGCCTCTCAGAGGTGGCGGTGGTGGAGAAGCAGCGCGGCGCGCTGGCGCGGCAGCGCCGTGAGCTGGAGGCCGCTTACAAGGAGCAGCTCGCGCTTCGCGGTCAGAGCACGGACGCCGCGAACGCTGAGCTTCAGCGCGCCCTCACCGCGGTGGGGCGGGAGCTGCTCCGGCGCCCTGGCACGGTGTCGATCGGCGAGCGCGAGGCGACCCCGGTCGCTGAGCAGGCGTCGCGGGTGGCGCAGGCAGCGCAGGCGCTCGAGCTGATGGTGCGCGCCGAGCAGAGCTACGACAGGCTGGCGGTTCGTCGCGGTGTGCAGGCGGTGGGCGCGGCGCTCGCGCTGGTGCTGCTCTTGCTGATCGCGCGCGTCGCGCTCGCGTGAAGGACGGGGGTTCAAGGGGGTTAGACGGCACCGCGCTGTGACCGCCTGCGAGCCAGCGCCATGGGTCGCACCGATTTGGGTGTGAGGTGAGGCGGTGTGCTAAGGCGCGGGTCGTGCGTTGGCTGTGGGTCCTTGGAGTCGGCGGGGCGAGCGCTGGGATCGCGGCGTTGAGCTTCGTCGTGCCCCGGGTGACGCCCGCTTCAGCGGCGCATGGCACTCAGCTCGCGCCGGCAGCCTCCAGTGGGGATGAGCGGCGCTCAGCGGAGGCGCCGCGCGACGACGGTGCGGTGCCCAACCCCCAAACCCAGACGCCTGTTCAGGCGCCTGGGACAGCGCCGTCAGCCGAGCTGTCAGCCCAAGAGACTGTCAGCTGGCCTGACATGCCCGATTTCAACCAGACCGATCCGGAGCTCAAGGTGCCGGGCGGCGGCTGGTCGCACTGTGGCCCCGTGGCGGTCTCGAACAGCCTGGTGTGGCTGAGCCAGCAAGGTTACCCGCGGCTCTTGCCGGAGCTGCCGGAGCAAGCGCCGGTCGCCGACGATCAGCGGCGCCAACAGATCGAGCTGATCCGCGTCATCAGCGCTGAGCCGTACATGGGCACCAGCCGTTGGAGTGGGACTGGGCCCGCTGGGATCCTGCGCGGGCTGCACCGCTACGTGAGGAAGAGCGGCTACCAATACCGGCGCCTTGAGTATCAAGGCTGGCGGGGTCATCAGCGCGCGTTCCGCACCGGGGTGCGCCGCCCGGAGCTCAGCTGGCTGCGCGGCGCGCTGGAGGAGGGTGGCGTCGCCTTCATCCACATCGGCTGGTACACCCCAGTGCCGCGCACGGAGGCGCTGAAGCGCGGCGGTGGCCACTGGCTCACGGTGGTGAGCGTCGGCAAGGATGAGCGCGGCGAGGCTGATCCTAACGCGCTGGTCCTGCACGATCCGGCTCCCTATGCCGGCGACGAGCCCGCTCGGGTGTTCGTGCAGGCGCGGGAGCTCAAGTCAGGTTGGCTGCTCGATCGCGGCACCAAGAGCGAGCCGAACCCCTCCTTGCCCGCCCAGGGCTACCTGTCGCTTGAAGGCGGCATGCACATCAAGGAGGAGGGCAACCTCGCGGTGATGGACGGCGCCATCATCATGGTGCTCGAGCCACCGAGCGTGCCCCCGCGGCCTCCCAGCTGAGCGCGTCGCTCGTCACGTGTGAAGGCGCTGAGCGCGCCGCTCGTCATGCAAGCTGACGATCCTGAGGTGTGCTGAGGAAGGCACTGAGCGCGCCGCTCGTCATATTCACTGACGAGGTGCGCTGAGGAAGGCGCTCAGCGCCTCGAGCAGCAGCTCTGGCGCGTCCACTTGGGGGAAATGGCTCACCCCGGGGAGGCGCATGAAGTCAGCGCTCGGCACCGCGCGCCGCAGCACGTCGCCGTGCGCTGGTTCGACGATTGGATCGCGATCGGAGTACACCAGGAGCAGCGGCACCGGGAACGGCAGCTCGCGCCGTGAGCGCGCCTCGAGCTCGCTCAGCAGCTCCTGGAAGCCGCGGGGGTCGAGCGCCTCCGCCAAGTAGCTGATGAACGCGCGCGCGCCGCGCGCTTGGGTGAGGGGCTCGCCGTAGACGCGCGCCTCCTCCAGCGACTTCAGGCCCTCGTCAGCGTAGTGGACGTTACGGTGCGCCCAGCGCTCCGGTGCGCGGCGGATGAAGGCAGACAGCCCACGCTGAAGGCCAGGTACCCGCAGGGCTTGGTGCAGCGCGTGCAGGCGCAGGTTGGGGCGCGCGGGTGAGTGCAAGTTCACCAGGCGCCCGAACAGGGCGTGGTCGCGCAGCGCCGCCTTCATGCACAAGTAGCCGCCGAGCGAGTTGCCCACCGCGTCGCAGCCACGGATCCCGACGGCGCCGACGAAGGCGCTCAGCCACTCCGCCAAGGAGTCGGCGCTGAAGTTCAGGTCTTGACCTTCGAGCAGGGTACGCCCGGCGCCTGGCAGGTCTGGCGCGAACACCTCGAAGCGCTCCGCCAGCTGCGGGATGATGTAGCGGAACGAGTAGGAGCTGGTCATCAGCCCGTGGACGAGCAAGAGCGGCGGCCCGCTCCCCACCCGCTTGAGGAACACGTGGTGCTCCCCGAAGCCAGGGGTCGTCAGCTTCACTTGCTCGGAAGGCAAGCTGAAGTACTCGTGGGGCCGCGGAGGCTCGGCGGGCAGCTGGTTGAAGCGCCCTTGCTGGAAGGGGGTGCGGCTCATGGTGGCGGATGCTTGGCGTGCCCCGACGCATTTGCAACCGACGTCCTCAAATCAGCGGCAGGAGCGTGGAGGATGGCAGCCGCTCATGCGCGACACCCAACCGCCGCGCGCTGACGTCGCCTTCACGCGCTGCGTCAGGGCTGAGCATCGCGCCCTGGCGGGGCGACCCGCGCGTGATAGCGTCGCGCCGTGTCCAACCATCGTTCGCTAGCGGGCGGCTCGCGGCTGCGTCAGCTGTCGAAGCGCCTGCTCGCGCAAATGGGCCACACCAGCCACCGCTACCGGCTGCTCGAGCCGGGGGATCGGGTGATGGTGGCGGTGAGCGGCGGGAAGGACTCCATGTCCCTCTTGCACCTGCTGCACGAGCTGCGGGCGAAGGCGCCGTTCCCATTCTCCCTGATCGCGGTCAACCTGGACCAGGGTCAGCCAGGTTTCCCCGTAGAAACGCTACCGCGCTACTTTGAAGAGCGCGGTTTTGAGCACCGCATCGTGAAGGAGGACACCTACTCGATCGTGAAGGAGAAGGTGCCGGAGGGCCGCACCACCTGCTCCTTGTGCTCCCGCCTGCGCCGCGGGGTGCTCTACAACGTGGCGGAGGAGCTCGGCTGCACCAAGATCGCGCTCGGGCACCACCGCGAGGACACCACCCAGACGCTGCTCCTCAACCTGCTCTACAGCGGGCAAATCAAGGCGATGCCGCCGCGGCTGCGGTCAGACGACGGTCGCAACGTGGTGATCCGCCCGCTCATCGAGTGCGCGGAGGCGGACATCGCCGAGCTCGCGCGCCTCATGGCCTTCCCCATCATCCCCTGCAACCTCTGCGGCTCGCAGGCGAACCTGAAGCGCCAGCGGGTGAAGGAGCTGATCGCCGAGCTGACAGCAGAGAACCCGAACGTCCCCGGCAACCTGCTCGCGAGCCTCTCCAACGTGCGCCCCAGCCACCTGATGGACCCACATCTCAGCGGGGCCGACCCAGTGTCGCCTGATGGCTCGGATGCCTTGGGTTGGGAGCCTGCGCCGTCGCCGCGCGGTGCGTCGCAAGCCCCTGCGCCGGGTCGGTTCGAGCCTCAGAGCGGCTCTCAGCTCATCGCGGTCACCGCCCTGGCGCGCCGCAGCTGAAGCCAACCCCCCAATCCCCCAGCCCCAAGGCAAGCCACGGTTTGCCATGGGTCGCCCTCAGATCAGGCATCTTGCGCCGTGGGAAGGGAGCAGCATGCGGTGGGAGCAGCATGCGCGGTGCTGAGCCGTGAGCTCAATTTTCGTGTGGGATCACCCAACCTCGCGCTCAAGGTTGGCGCCGCGGGTGCTGGCGACCTGCGCGTCCCAGTGACACAGGAAGGTCGCGGTGGAGCCGTGGTCGTCGACGTACACGTCCTCCATCAGGCTCCAGGCGGACTGGCTGTGCTGGCGCAGCAGCGCCTCAATGGCGCCCGTCCAGGCGTCGCTCGAGATGTCGCTCTGAGCGACGCAGGGCGTCTTCATATGCAGCCTGCCTGACACGTGCTCCAGCCGCTCGAAGTGGATTTCGTAGCCTTGCGTGAGCTCGATCAGCGCGCTGATGGTGTGCTCCATCGCCTGCTCGGGCGCAGGATCATCGGTGGGCGCGAACAGCGTCTCCACCACGCGCGCCCCCAGCTCGCGCGCCAGCGGTATCCCAGCGACGTCGGCCACGGCCTCAAGCAGGGCCTCCACCGCCTGCGCGTCGACCCAGGCTGATAACTCAGTTTTACTGACGATTTCGCGAGGCCCTCGTGGCAGCCGTGAGAGCACGACGTCCCACACACTGTGCTCGAGGGGTGCGCCGAACGCGTCCTCGTAGTGCCCCTGCAAGTGGGTGCGCAGCGCTTCCATCACCTGGCCTTGCAACTTCGACATGGCAAGCTGAGAGCATCGTCCATGCCAGGGGCAGCCGATGGGGCGGGGGTGGTCGCGCCCTAGACTTACCTCACCCCACCTTTCACCCCTGAAAGGTCGACGCTCTGCCCCGTTGTTGCGAGCCTGCTCTGCTGTGGGCTCCACGCTGCACCATGTTACGCTGCTCCCGCGTGATGCACCGACTCGCCCCGATCCTGATCTTCGGCTTTTTTTGGGGGTTTGGCGGCTGCCGCGAGAAGCCGTGGCCCGAGGGGCCACCTCAATCACAAGATGAGCAGCTCGCCGAGTCCGTGTGGGTGAGCCGCTGCGCTGAGTGCCACGGGCGCACTGGGCGCGGCGATGGCCCTGGCGCGGCGGCCCTCAAGCAGAAGCCGCCGGACTTCAGCGACCCTGAGTGGCAGCGCGTTGAGGACGACGACCAAGAGCTGGAGGCGGTCATCCTGCTCGGCGGGCCACCGCTCGGCTACTCCCCTGAGATGCCCGCGAACCCAGACCTCGCGAAGACGCCCGCCGTGGGTCCGCTGCTCGTGAAGAAGATCCGCTCCCTGAAGCGCAAGTAATTTTCCATGAGGAAACTAACCCGGGCCCGCGCTCCGGGTGCATACATTCCTGCACGAAAACACCTGGGCCCGCTCAGCAGCCGGCATTTCCTTAAGGAAACAACTAGCCCGCGCTCAGCTGGGCCTCTAGCCGCGCGTCGAGATCGCTGACGCCGAGCACCTCCGACACCTTCGTCAGGTACTCACGCTCCTCAGGCGCGATCGTCCCATCGGCGCAGGCCGCCTCCACCAGGTGCTGAAACGCCTCCGCCTGAGCCGCCGCGGGCAAGGTGACGATCGCCGCCGAGGCTTCATCGGCTGAGATGATGGGGAAAATGACCTCTCGCTCCTCAAGGGGGATGCCAAATTTGAGCAGCATCTTCGTGATGAACGCCTCTTCGGCGTCGTCCAGGTCGTCATCGGCCACGACGATCCCTGCGATCAGCTGACAAACCCGCCTGCGCTCTGCCTCGTCCATGGCCAGATAGTAGCAGCCTTGGACGCCACCTGGCGGCGGCCTTCAAGCGACCTCTTTGAATGCATACGGAAAATTCAGTTCGGGGTGCTGCAGGTCAGGCGCCACTCTCAAACGCTCGAGGTGGTGTGGTACGGCGTCGAGCCTGCTACAGCTAGGCTGACGGGCTTGGTGGGGCTGGCTGCGCCCTCGTGTAGACACCTCAGCGTGCTCACCCCGGAGGCGCCTTTGTAGGCATTTACGCCTAAATCCCGCGCCTTTGTGGGTCGCGTGGCGGCGCGCTGAGGCGCCGCTGGGCCAAGTGTTCCTACGTTGGGATACGGCGCCGCGTGTTTCCGCATGTGATCCATGTGGGCTGGCACTGGCCAGGGCACATGACCATGAGCGCGCCCGCCAGCCCCCCGAACCAGTCCCCTGACGACCGCCCTGACGAATATCGCAAGGAGTTTAGTTTTTGATTTGCTTTTAGGGCGAAGGGCAGGCTAGCTTCGGAGTGTTGGCACGCAATAAGACTGAACGTGGCGCTAAAACGCGTCGGGAAAGCAACCTAGGGCGACTCTTCGCGCTAGTTACTCGTGACTTCCAGCGGCGTATGCTGCAGAAGCTCGCGGAGCGAGGGTTCGAGGACTTGCGGGTGTCTCACACCACGCTGTTCGCGAGCCTCGATCCGTCGGGCTCACGCCTGGTGGATATCGCGGGTCGTGCGGGGATCACCAAGCAGTCGATGGCGGCAATCGCGGACGACCTGGAGGGGTTGGGCTACATCCATCGTGGCCCAGATCCTCGGGACGGTCGCGCTCGCCTCATCTGGCTGACGGACCGGGGCCGCCAGGCAGTGGCGCGCATCGATCCGATCGCCCAAGAGATCATCAAGGAGTATGGTCAGGCGTCAGGCCCCCCGCGGGTGCTGCGTCTGTCACGCGACTTGCTGAAGCTCGCGGCGGATCTCGAGCTGGAACCGGCGCCGGAGTAGCCTCCCCCATGGGGTGGGGCAGCGGGGTTGCCCGTCTGGGGTGCTTAGCGCTCCTGACGGGTGCGTCCGCGTGCTTCCCCTACGCGGTGCCCCCCGCGCATTTGAGCGCGGGGGTGGGGCCGACGAGCGGTGTGATAGCCGACTCGAGGGGTGGGGTTTCGTCTGGAGCACCACACTACACCTTGCGCGGTGGGGTCCACCCACTTGGCGCGGTCGAGGACCTGACGGGTCGCTCGGTGGATGTGGGTGTGGGCTACCTGCTAGAGGGGTCAACCGGGGATGGTGAGGTGCCGCTGCATGGCCCTTACCTGGCGCTCGACGCCTATTTGCTCCCGGCGCAGCTGCCGGAGCGCTCGCTTCGCGCGGGCGCTCGGGTGACTGGCGACTTTTTGTTTGGAGCGGGGGAGCTCGGCGGCGGGGGCATGCTGGCGGGGCTGGTCGAGTGGGTGTTCTTTGGAGAGGGCAGCTACGGCAGTGACCGTGGTGACTCGTTCACGGCCGGGGTGCGCTCAGGTGAGCTGGCGGTGGGCGCTTTCCTTGGGGTCACGCACCGCGTGGTCGGTGATCAGAGCTTTCAGGGGGGTGTGTTGGGGGTGAGCTTGCGGGTGCCGCTGCTCTTGGGGGTGGTGTGCTGTGCCCTCCCTGATGACTTGGGGAGCTCAGGTTCGTCATCGGGCTCAAGCTCGGACGAGTCGAGCGGCTCAAGTGACGCGCCGAGTCGGACGCCAGCGCGCCCAAGCCCAGGGCGCACCCCAGCGCGGCCGACAAAGTAGCAGGCGCTCACGGCGCTCACCGACTGCGTCGCGGAGCACCGACTGCGTCGCGGAGCACCGACTGAGTCGCGGAGCACCCACTGCGTCGCGGAGCACCCACTGTGCTCCCGGTTGGGTGCGGGCGCGCGTTGCTCGCGTTGTGGGCGCGCTCGCCTTGGGAGTTTGAATCGCCGAGGGGCTAGGTTATTCTGCGGTGTTCCCCGGTCGGTCTTTGGAGGATTTGGTTATGCGGTCACTCATCCTGGGTTGCACAGTGGGCATGCTCTGCCTCGTTGTTGGTTGCGGTTCCTCGACGGACGGCGAGCCAGGTGGTCAGGCGGGCAGCGCAGGTGCTGGCGGCTCACAGGCCGGTAATGGGGGTCAGGGTGGCACCGGGGGTGCTCAGGGGGGCGCGGCGGGCTCGGCTGGCAGCGCAGGCACTGCGGGCGGGGGGAGCGGCGGCACGTTCACCGGGGAGACGTTCAGCCTCACGGTGGGCCCGCTGCCCGTCGTCCCAGGCCGCGAGAACACGCAGTGCGTGGTGCAGCGGCTGAGCAACCCCACGCCAATCCATGTGGGAATGATCAAGAACGTCATCTCCAGCTCGTCGCATCACCTCATCGTCTACAAGACGAACGACACGGAGGAGCGCACCACGCCCTTCAACTGCACGCCCTTCTTGGAGACGCTGAACCCCGAGGCTGGGGCGCCCTTGATGGTCACGCAGAAGTACGAGGATGAGCTGCGCCTGCCGGAGGGCGTGGCGTTCACGCTCGACGCGCACCAGATGATCCGCATCGAGCTCCACTACATCAACACCACGACGGAGGAGGTGGACGTCACCGCGACCACCAGCTTCCACACGATGAACGCCGAAGATTTTCAGCATGAGGCTGATTTTCTCTTCATCGGCAGCCCTGACATCAACATCCCGGCGCGGTCTCAGGCCACGCTGGGGCCGCTCTTCTTCCGGATGCCAACTGGCTTCGAGGACGTGAACTTCTTCGCCATCACCGGGCACACCCACCAGTACGGTCGTAACGTGACGGTGGAGCGCACGGCGAGCCGTGACGCCCAGGGCGAGTCGGTCTACAACGTGCCCGGCTGGCGCTGGGATGAGCCAGAGACGGTGCAGCACAACCCGCCGTTCCAAATCCCTGAGGGTGGCGGCTTCAACTTCACCTGTCAGTGGAACAACACCAGCGATCAGACAGTGCGCTTCGGTGAGAGCGCCAACCAGGAGATGTGCTTCTTCTGGAGCTACTACTACCCGAGCAAGGGCGCGAAGATCTGCGTGGTCAGCCCACAGTACGGGAACATCACCGAGTGCTGCCCCGGCGGCCCGCTGTGCGGCCTGATCGACGACTTCCTGCGCTAGCGCGAGACGCCCCACGGGGAGCCGTGGGGCGCCTTAGGGCGCCAAACGGTTTACCGTTTGGCGTCCTCAGATCAGCAACTAGAGCGCCGAGAAGGGAAGCAGC
>CAYQAC010000043.1:0-4343 GCA_964415255.1 uncultured Polyangiaceae bacterium
CTCGACCTCATGGGCGTCTTCGTGCGGTCTTGAAGAACGTCGTGCGGAGCCTTGGGGATTTGAAGAGCTGGTTTGGCGGCGCCCCCTGTGAGACCCCCGTTGAGCGTCACTGTGACGCCTCCCGGTGACGCTGTGACACCTGGTGTGACGCACTTAACTATTTGAAATCACAGTATTTATTGTTGGCACACCGAGTGCTTCAGGGCTCGTCATGCAAGCCGCCGTGACCGCCCTCCCCCTGCGCCCCGTCGAGACCCCAGAGACCGCTGAAGAGCGGCTCCTGCTGAGCGGCCTGTTGGGAGACGACCAGCGCGCCTGGCAGACGTTCAACACCCGCTACTCGCGGCTCATCTACCGCTGCATCACCAAGGTGACCGGCCGCTTCAGCGCCGTGGTGGGCCCCGACGACATCCGGGAAATCTACGCCGCGCTCTGCCTCAGCCTGCTGGCGAACGACAAGCGCAAGCTTCGCACCTTCGAGCCTGGCCGCGGCAACAAGCTAGGTAGCTGGATCGGCATGCTGGCCATCCACGCGGCCTACGACTACCTGCGCGGCCTCAAGCGCGAGCCCAAACGCGGCTGCCTCACCGAGGCGGAGACGCTGAGCAGCCAGACGCCTGATCCTTATGAAGAGGTGCTGATGCGTCAGCGCGCCCGGATCGTGGCGCGGCTGCTCGAGAGCTTCAGCGACAAGGACCGGCAGTTCATCACGCTCTACTACGGTGAGGGCATGGACCCTGAGCTCATCGCCCGCCACATGCAGATCAGCGTGAAGACGGTGTACAGCAAGAAGCACAAGATCCGCACCCGGCTGGCGGAGCTGCTTGAGGACGCTGCTCTGGCCGCCTGACTCTCCTCGCCAGCCCCAACCACCTCAAAGCGCAGCCCTCCGGCCCATTGGCCGGCTTACCCCACGGGTGACGACCGAAGCCGCCCCCGAGCGGTGCTGGCGCCGCGATAGGGCCGCGTTTCTCTCGCCTTGGGCGCCAAACTGGTCGGCGCCCGAGGCAGCTTTGCTATACCCGGCGCCGTGGTGGCGCGTCGTCTCATCCTCGCAGGAGCCTGCCTCATCGCGCTCGGCTGCGGCGGCGCCTCCTTAGGGCCGGGCGCGCACGCCGGGATCGAGGTGTCGGAGAGCGAGGGCCGCCCACGGCTCTCGCTCGTGCAGCGCGGCGCGACCCCGAGCGCCGCCGCCGCCCTCAGCGTGGCTCACGATCTTGGCTCCCCCGCCTCTGCGGCGCTCGGGGGTCTGCTTGAGGCGCGGCTTCAGAGCGCTGGGTTCCCCGACGCCAGGGTGGAGATCCACGGCCTGGGCCTGATTTTGGTGACGCCCGTGAGCGCGGGCGGCGCCGAGCGCTTCATCACCGCCAGCCGCCAGGCCCTCACCACGGTGTTGCCAGCCTCGGGCCCTGAGCTCGACCGCGCCGCCCGGCACCTCGACGCCCTGAAAGGGCACCAGGATGAGCTCGAGAGCGCGCTCGCGCCCTGCTCCGGGGCGCTCAGCCTAGCGCCAGGCGCTCAAGTGCCCGATCTGCGCACCCCCGCTGGCCGCGCCAAGCTGCAAAGCTGGCTCACGCGCGTGGCGGCGCCGCGAGCGAGCGCGCTGGCTGTGGTCGGCCCCAGCGCCCTCTTGGAGGAGGCGCGGGCCGCCCACGCGGCGCTGCCTGAGCTGAGCTCCTCGGAGCCTGCTCCGAGCGATCCCTGGCCCGCGCGCGATGTGCTGGTCAGCGGAGCGAACGACAGCGCGGCGCACCTGAGCGTGGCGCTGCGAGCGCCTGATCCTGCCCAGGTGATGGCGAGCGTGGACGCCGTCAACCAAGGGCCACTGCGGGAGCGCCTGGCGGCGCTTGGGCTGAGCCCCGAGCCAGCGCTCGGCGTGATCCGCCCGCGCGGTGGGTGCCTGCTGGTCGGGGTGCCGCTACAAGACAGTGAAGCTGACCCTGGGCGCGCCGCCGTCATCGTGGAAGATGAGCTGCGGCGGGCGCTGGCGGAGGCACCTAGCGACCGCTGGTACCTGGATGATCCGGTGGTCCGCTCGGGGGATCCACGGGAGGTCGCGGGGCACGCCAGCTGGCGCTCGCTCACCGGGCAGGCCGAAGCGGCGCCGCTCCGCCGCTTCATCGCCTACCGCCCCGGCGGCGCGGCGAAGGCCGCGGAGTCGCTCAGCGCCGAGCGCCTCGCGGCCGCC
Organism: uncultured Polyangiaceae bacterium; assembly: GCA_964415255.1. Taxonomy (GTDB): domain Bacteria; phylum Myxococcota_A; class Polyangia; order Polyangiales; family Polyangiaceae; genus JAHBVY01. The sequence continues at coordinate 2,189 of CAYQAC010000043.1, forward strand.
GAGCGCGCCGCACGCGTGGAGGTGCCGCTCGTCAGCCAGCAGGAGCCAGGGCTCGGCACCCTCGAGCTCTTGCTCGCCAGCCCTTGCGCGCCCGCGGATGAAGACGTCACGAGCGCGGGGAGCGCGGCGCTGTGGGTGACCGCAGCGGCGCTGCACGCCTCGGGTGAGCCAGGCCTCACGGTAGCGCCCTGGATCACGAGTCAAGGCATGGGCCTGTGGGTGCAGGCGCACCGCGCTAGCCCGAGCGAGTCAGCCTCAGAGCTGGCAGCGCGCGCCGCCCGAGCCCTCGGACAACGCCTCACGCGCCCGCTGCCGAGCACCGACGTCACGCGGGGGCGCGAGCTGCTGCTCACCGAGCTCGGCGCCGAGCCGGACGCCGTGTGGGATTTGGCGCTGGAGGCGAGCGTGGGGCCGCATCCCTCGTGGCTCGCTCCCCGCGGCACCTGGAGCAGCGTGAGCCTGCTTGGGGCGGCCCAAGTGGAGCGGCGCCGCCGCGTGCTCCTCAGCGGCCCCTGGCGCGGCGCCCTCGTCAGCGGGAGCTCAGAGGCGCTCCCCACCGTGAAGCGCGAGCTGGGGCGCTGGCTGTGGCCTCACCACGCTCCGGAGGCGCGCTGTGAGGCGGCCCGGCCCAGCGCAGCGCAGCCAGGGCTCTACCGCGTGAAGCCGCCAGCGGACACCACGCCTCGGAGCCACGCGCGGATCTTGGTGGCGCTGCCGCCTTCGAGCGCCGAGCGCTCAGAGGCCGAGCTGCTCGTGTGGCTCCTGAGCCGCCCGAACGGCTGGCTCGCTGGCGCGCTCCCCAAGGCGCGAGCCGCCACGGCCACAGCCACCTTGCTGGGCGGCACCCGAGCAGCCGCGCTCTCCATCGAAATCCAAGCAGAGGACGGCGCCGAGGAGGCGGTGGCCAGCGTGCGCGCGCTGCTCGCGCGCCTCGCGCGCGGCGCGGCCACGGCCCGTGAGTTCGAGCTCGCCGCCCGCGCGCTCGACGCGCGTGATCTTGAGCGCGCCTACGACCCCGCTCATCGCGCCGTGGCGCTCTGGCTGGGCCGCAGCGTGCAGCCACCGAAGCCCCAGCTCGAGCGCTTGAAGCAGCTGATGCAGAGCCTCGAGTCGAGTCGCCACGTGGTCGTGCTCACGGCGGCGCCGTGACGGGCGCTGCGGCGTCACCCTGGGCGCCCCCTGCCTGGCGCCTTCGTGGCGGCGTGTGTTCCACGCTCGGGGCGCCCATGCTAGCGGAGCCGGCATGAGCTCAGCGCCGCCCCCCAAGCACCAGTCGGTGCTCATCCTCGACTTCGGCTCCCAATACACGCAGCTCATCGCGAGGCGCGTGCGCGAGAGCCACGTGTACTGCGAAATCCACCCAGGGACGCTGCCGCTCGAGCGCATCCAGGAGCTCTCCGCGAGCGCCATCATCCTGAGCGGCGGGCCCGACAGCGTGTACAGCGAGCGCGCCCCGAAGGTCGATCCGGGTGTGTTCCAGCTGGGGCTGCCGGTGCTGGGGATTTGCTACGGGCAGCAGCTGATGGCGCGCGACCTAGGGGGCCAGGTGGAGCCAAGCGACCACCGCGAGTATGGGCCAGCCGAGCTGACCATCGACGCACAGCAGGGGCCGTTCCAGCCTTTTTCCGTAGGGGAATCACTCGGCGTGTGGATGAGCCACGGGGATCGCCTGACGGCGCTGCCGCCCGGCTTCCAGCGCCTGGCGCACTCCCAGAGCGCACCGTTCGCCGGCATCGGGGATCCGGAGCGGCGCCTGTACGGCATCCAGTTTCACCCGGAGGTGGTGCACACGCCGCGCGGCCGCGAGCTGCTCGACGCCTTCTTATTCCACGTGGCCAAGCTGTCGCCCAGCTGGACGCCCGGCTCCTTCGTGGAGGAGTCGGTGGCGCGCGTCGCGGCCCAGGTGAGCGCGGACGAGCACGTGGTGTGCGGGCTCTCCGGCGGGGTTGACTCGAGCGTCGCGGCGCTCCTGTGTCACCGCGCCTTGGGTGACCGGCTGACGTGTATCTTTGTGGATAATGGCCTGCTGCGGCAGGACGAGGCCGAGCAGGTGGCCCAGATGATGGGCGAGCATTTCCAGCTGAACCTGGTGACGGTCGACGCGCGCGAGGCGTTCCGTTCGTCGCTCGCCTCGGTCAGCGTCGCCGTGAAAAAC
>CAYQAC010000043.1:4353-34084 GCA_964415255.1 uncultured Polyangiaceae bacterium
ATATCCGCGCCTTCTCGCTGGAGGAGGCGCGCAACGCGCGCGAGGCGTTCCTGAGCCAGCTTGAGGGCGTGACGGATCCTGAAAAGAAGCGGAAAATCATCGGGCGCGTGTTCATCGAGGTGTTCGAGGCGCACGCCGCCAAGGTAAAGGGCGCAAGATACTTAGTCCAAGGCACGCTCTACCCGGACGTCATCGAGAGCGTCAGCGTCAAGGGGCCGAGCGCCGTGATCAAGAGCCACCACAACGTGGGCGGGCTGCCCGAGCGCATGAAGCTCAAGCTCATTGAGCCGCTCCGCGAGCTGTTCAAGGATGAGGTGCGCGCCGTCGGCGAGGCGATGGGGATGCCGCACGAGGTGGTGTGGCGCCAGCCCTTCCCCGGCCCGGGCCTCGCGGTGCGCTGCCTGGGTGAGGTCTCCGAACCACGCCTCGCGGTGCTCCGCCAAGCAGACAGGATAGTTGACCAAGAGATCCGCCGCGCCGGCCTCTATAACGAGGTGTGGCAGTCCTTCGCGGTGCTGCTCCCAGTGCGCTCCGTGGGCGTGATGGGCGACGACCGCACCTACGAAGAGACGTGCGTCATCCGCGCCATCCACTCAAGCGACGGCATGACCGCCGACTGGGCTCGGCTGCCGCACGATTTGCTCGCCACCATGAGCGCGCGCATCATCAACGAGGTGAAGGGGATCAACCGCGTGGTGTACGACATCAGCAGCAAGCCGCCCGCCACCATCGAGTGGGAGTGAGCGCGTGACGGTGACTAGTCAGACTAGCTGCCTAACACGGGGTTTGGGGGGGTTTGCCTTAGCGGCGCAGCTCACGCTGGGGCTGGCTGTGGGCTGTGGTCCCGGCGCGGCCCGCGCCGCGGTGTCCATGCGGATCACCGGCCCCGGGGACACCCCGCGAGACGCCGCGGTGTTCATCGATGAAGAGTACGTCGGCCCGCTCGGCTTCGTCGCCGCGCGCGGCGTGCGGCTGCCCGTCGGGGAGCACCGCATCACGGTGCAGAAGGACGGCTACTTCCCTTGGGACGCCTGGGTGGAGGCGGATCGTGAGCCGGTGCACCTCCAGGTCGAGCTGGTCCCCATCCCGGACTGAGCCGGAGGCCGCGCCGTCCGGATCGAAGGTCAGCGCTCCGCAAAATCGCCTTGCCGAAGCGCGCGACCTCGACAATAACTCTCCCCCTCGGGGTGTACCTCAACCTGGTAGAGGGCCGGCTTTGGGTGCCGGACGTTGTAGGTTCAAATCCTATCACCCCGACCACATCAACCCCGCTGCAGCACCTCGCCTTCAGTGGCAGAGAAGCGCGGCGGCAGAGAAGCTCAGCGGCCCTGAAAGCGCGGCGGGCGCTTCTCCAGGAACGCGGCGAGGCCCTCAGCGAAGTCCTCGCTCTCGAAGCAGGCGTCCACCAGGCCCTGAGCACGGACCAGCTCGGCGGTGTCGCGCCGCTGCAGCGCGCTGAGGCCCGCCTTCACCGCGCGCAGGGTGAGCGGCGCGTTGTCCGCCACGCGGCGCGCCGTCTCTTCCACCGCCTGATCCAGCTCCGCCTTGGGGTACACCCGCGACACGAGGCCGAGCCCAAGCGCCTCCGCCGCGTCAAACGTGCGCGCCGTGTAGAACAGCTCGGCCACGCTGGCCGGCGGTAGGCAGCGGAGCGCGTTCTCCAAGTTCGCGAGGCCGTAGCCCACCCCCAGGCGCCCTGGGGGCAGCGCGAAGCGCGCGTCGTCCGCCGCGTAGCGCAGATCGGCGCACAGCGCGATGGCGACGCCGCCCCCGACGCACCAGCCGTGGATCGCGCACAGCACCGGCACCTCAAGCGCCCTCAGCGCGCTGAACGCGGCGTCCGTCTCCGCCTCGAAGGCGCGTTGGTGGCTCGGGCTCAGGCGCAGCTGCTCAAGCTCGCTGATGTCAGCTCCACTGACGAATGCCTCCTCCCCCGCGCCGCGCAGCACCACGCAGCGCACATCGCTCGCGGCGCGGAGGCTCCCCGCGACCTCGGTCAGCTGCCGCCACATGTGACGATTGATGGCGTTGCGCCGCGGGAGCTGACTGAGCGTGAGCCACGCCACGTGGCCATGTTGATCGACACGCACCTCGCTCATGGCGCCGAGTATGCGGCGCGCGCGGCGCCATGAGAAGCCGCGGCGCTGTGAGGCGCCCTGAGAAGCCACCGCGCTGTGAGAAGCCGTGAGCTGCTACGCTGTAAGCTGCTCGCCGTGAGCTGCCGCTGCGCTGTGAGAGACCACCGCGCTGTGAGAGGCCACCGCGCCCGCGCCTCAGCGCGGCGGCTCAATGTAGTAGCTGGCCACGACGGGCGCGTGGTCGCTCAAGTCGGCTAGCTCACGGCTCAGCTCGGCGTCATGGAGGATGTGGGCTGAGCCATTCACGTAGGCCAAGGTCAGGCTTGGGCTCGTGAGCAGATCGTCGTGCAGGGCGCGCCCACCGGGCGCGGAGCTGCTCTCCACCGTCCAGGCGCGCGCGTTGGGCAGACGCCGCCCCGCGCTGGTGAACAGCTGAGGAGCCACGCCATCAAGCGCATCCATCGGGGGTGAGCCGGGGAAGTCATTGAAGTCACCGAGCACCACCACCAGCGCCTCGGGGTCGCTCGCCAAGGTGGCGTCAGCCAAGAGCCGCGTGTGCTGCGCCTCGGCTAAGCGCTTGTCCGGGTCGTCGTTGCTCTTCGCCTTGAAGTGCACCCCGAGCACGTGGAGGGAACGCCCCGCCACCTCAAGCTGGACCGCGATGCAGTCCCGCGCGTAGCGGTACTTAGGGCCGTCAGGCAGATCAGTACGTGGGAATAGATCCGCGCGATGGGACACCTGACTGACGATGGGCAGCGTGCTCATCAAGCCCACGTCGATGCCGCGCGGATCGTTGCCCGCCACGAGGTAACGATGCGGGTACTCCCGGCCGAGCTCACTCCGGGCGGCGAGCTCATCGAGCACCGCGCGGTTCTCGATCTCCTGGAGCACGATCACGTGGGCCTCCAGCTGCGCGAGCAGGGTCGCGGTGTTGCGGAGCCGCGCTTGATACACGGCGGTGCTCGGCGTACTCGAGGCCTCGTCCAAGATCCCTGACTCACCGTCGATGCGATCGTTGAACAGGTTGCGCGCGTTGAAGGTGGCGATGCGCACCTCCTGAGCCTCAGCGGGCGGGCGCCCCCCAACCCCCGAGTCCGGCCCCCCCTCCGTCGCGTCTTCGGCGCAGCCAAGCGCGGCGCCGAAGAGCAGCGAGGCGAGCGCCAAGCGCACCCACGGCGAACGACCTACGTCACGCGAGAGCGGGGCGGCGCCGGAGCAGCGCACCCGCGTCAGCCAAAGCGGCTCGTTGGTTCGCTCACCTGACGCACGGCGGTGGGGCGCGTCGCCTCGCGCTGAACGCACCCCACGCCCGCTCACGCGCTCAACCACCCTTGCAATGATCCGTGTCGGAGCAGGCGAAATCGTCGCAGTCGGTGAAGCCGTTGCCGTCGTTGTCGACGCCGTCGCTGCAGCTGTCCTCATTGCCCTCGCACACCGTCACGTCGAAGTTTTGCGAGCAGGAGAAGTCCTTGCAATCGGGGTAGCCGTTGCCGTCGTTGTCGATGCCGTCGGTGCACCGCTCGTCCGTGTTCTCGCAGTGAGGATCGCTCCACTTGCACGCGTTGTCGTTGCAGTCGACGAACCCATTGCCGTCATTGTCGATGCCGTCATCGCAGACCTCAGCCGCGGCGGGCGGATCTTCCACGCAGCCTGGGTGGGCGAAGCCCTTGCGCATGCAATCGGGGTCGAAGCAGTCCTTGCGCCCGTCCCCATCGTTGTCGATGCCGTCGGTGCACTCATCGCCGCTCTCGGTGCAGGCCTCGGTGCTGTCGCAGTCGCGGTCTTGACAGTCGACGAAGCCATCCCCGTCGTTGTCCAGGCCGTCGGTGCAAGCCGCCTCGGTGTTCTCCAGGCTACCGCCCGAACCACCCGCACCGCTGCCACCACTGGCCCCGCTGCCACCGCTCGCGCCGCTGCCGCCGCTCGCGCCGCTGCCGCTGCTCCCACCATTGGCCCCATCATCGCGATCCGAGGCGCAGGCCCCATAGATCACTGGGATTGAGACCAACAAAGCCGTCATGCAAGCCACCACGCGCAAAGTCATCCGTTCCTCCGTCTCAAGGATCTCGGTTAAGCCCGATGCGAGCGGCATAGCATGTCCACGTGCCAGATCGAGGCCACCCGTTCGCGATCACGTTGCAGGACATCCCCGCGCTACGCGCGACAGCGCGGCCTCGTTCGGCGGGCTCACCGGCCCACGGGTTGAAGCACCGGCAGCGCAAAGTGACGTTCACGTCACAGGACGCGCACACTGAGACGCCGCGCCGCGCCGCCAGGAAAACCCGCAGGCTTAGCGCTTGACGCAGCGAGCAGTTTGTTGGTCTCGTCCGCGCGTGATGTCGCGGAGAGCGCCCCCCCTGCTTGCCCTGCTCGCCAGCTTCTGGCTGCTCGCGTTCGCGCCCCGCGCGGAGGCGAACCCCAAGAGCCTCGTCATCATCAACGGTAAGGGCCTGCCCGTTTACTATAACGACGGGGACACCTTCCGCGTGCTTGAAGGCAAACTCGCCGGCTCGCCAGCGCGGCTCGCCGGGTTCAACACCCTGGAGACGTTCGGGCCAGCGCACCAGTGGAAGGGGTGGACCTTCAAAGAGCTCTACGTCAACTCGAAGCAGGCCACGCTGAACGCACGCCGCGGCGTGTGGCACTGCTCGATCGATCCGAGCGACCGGGACGGCTACGGGCGCCTGCTCGCGGTGTGCCCCGACCTCCAGCTCTCGCAGATCCGCCAAGGGCTCGCCCACGCGATGAGCGTCGATGGGCCCGCGGAGCCGCGGCTCATCCAGGCCCAGCGCGAGGCGATCGTCAACCGCCGCGGCATGTGGGCGAAGGGCGTGCCCGCCCAGGTGCTCACCTCCCTGCACTCGGTCGACGAACGCCCTGACCCCAGGGGCAACTACAACCGCCTGGTGTCCCCCATCGACGGCTACTCCACCAAGTGGCTACACCAGGACACGTACGGTGAGTGTCAGGATGTCTGTCATCCCACGCGGGAGCTGCCACGTGAGGCTGCGCTGCGCATCATCAACGCCATGCGCCGCTCGGAGGCCACCCGGCGCGCGATCCACGGCGTCGAGGACGTCTACTTGATGGTGCTCTTGAACGAGTACACAACGCTCGGGCGCGTGCCGCAGATCTTTGACCCGAGCGGTCACCGCGCGGTCACCGCGCACCTCGCGGCAGCGAAGGCCGCTGGGGCCTTCAACGCGGCGGTGGAGGTCCCTGGGGCCTGCATGCGCTACGTGAAGTTCGAGCGTCGCTATCGCTACAAGCCCGATTGCCTGAAGTGGTGAGCCAATGAATCATGAGCCTCCTCAGCAGCTCGGCGCGCGCGAGCTCATCCACCGCACGGGTGATGGCGGCCAGGCGCGCCCTGAGCCCGCCACCTCGGCCCTAGCCACGCGCGCTGCGACACGCAGCCAGCGCTCGGCCCTCAGCGCCACCCTCGGCTACTCGCTCGGCCTCGCAGCGCTCGGCTACCTCACGCTGTTCTCACCGAACTGCAGCTTCGAGCGCCCGCTCACCACCAACTTCGGTTACGAGGTGGGGGACCAAGACTGCTCGGATGGCATCGACAACGACTACGATCAGCTGATTGACTGCCAGGACCCCGACTGCATCTACACCTCCACCTGGTGTGGGGAGCTCATCCCCGACATCCCTCCAGATCGCGTCCCTGAGAGCACCTTCGAGCTCTGCACCGACGGCATCGACAACGACGACGACGGCACCTTCGACTGCGGAGATCGCGGCTGTCAGGCGATCCGCGAGCTGTGCTGCTCGCTTGAGTGGGACGACGCGAGCTGCTCGGACGGCATCGACAACGACGGCAACAATTTCGCCGACTGCGCCGACTTCAGCTGCCGCAACAGCCCCTTCGTCACCGTGTGCCGGGCCCCCAGAGCGGGCCCCGAGAAGTGCGCCACGGGGGATGACTGCTTCGGGCCGGAGAACACCTTCGAGCGCTGCTTCGACGGCAAGGACAACGACGGCAACGGCTACGCCGACTGCGCGGACTTCAGCTGCAGCCAGAACGGTCCGCCGGCGGTGGTGGCGGAGTGCGCCGCGCGCGCTGAAGACACCATCGAGAAATGCTCAGACGGCATCGACAACGACGGCAACGGCTTCGCCGACTGCGCGGACTTCAGCTGCAGCCAGGGTCCGCCGGCGGTCGCCACGTTCTGCGCGGAGCGCGCTGAGAACACCCTCGAAAAGTGCTCCGACGGCAAGGACAACGACGGCAATGGCTTCGCCGACTGCGCAGACTACAGCTGCTCACGCGACGGCTCCGCTGAGGCGGTGGCCTACTGCGCCACGGTGATCGAGGCGACACCCGAGCGCTGCCGCGACGGCATCGACAACGACGGCAACGGCTACGCCGACTGCGCAGACAACTCCTGCCGTAACCTGGTCCCCCACGTGTGCCAAGAGACGTACACCCAGCGGGACGACCCTGATCCCATCGCCACCGCGAACGCCCGCTGCTCAGACGGCGTCGACAACGACGGCGATGGCTTCGTCGACTGCGACGACTGGGACTGCAACTACGACCCCCGGGTGACCGTGTGCCCCGGCAAGAAGGTTTGTCAGTGAAGCTGACTACATGTCCTCACACCGCGTAACTCCCATGAAGCACCCCCTCACCTCCCTTCTCGCTAAGAACCTCGCAGCGCACCCTCGCCTCGCGCGGTGCTTCTCTGGGCGCCTGCTCGCTGGCCTGCTCGCGCTCTCGGTTGGCGGGCTGATGCCGCTGCAGGTCGCGATCGCCCAGCCCGCGCCCGACGAGCCCGTGGAGCTCGAGGAGGCCGCTCAGCCCGAGGCGCCGAGCCAGCCCGCTGAGCCCGCGCCCGCGGCCCCCGAGCCCGCGCCGCTCCCCGAGAAGGAGACGAACTGCACCGACCGGATCGACAACGATGGGGACTCGCTGGTCGATTGCGCCGACGCCGACTGTTACGACCTGCCCGTCTGTCAGCCGACGGGTGAGCGTGAGAGCACCAACGCCCTCTGCAGCGACTGGATCGACAACGACGGCGACGGGGTGATGGACTGCGACGACAGTGACTGCTTCGCGCCTGGCATCACGGTGTGCAAGGGCTCGGCGGGGAGCCGCGCTGGCGCGCGCGATCCGCTCCCGATCGGCAGCGGGCTCCACGTGGAGGAGCTGATCGGTCAGGGGAGCGATCGAGACGGTGAGCGCAACGACGTCCTCTGCTCTGACGGCTTCGACAACGACGGCGATGGTAAGGTCGACTGCGAAGACTTCGGCTGCCGCTTCGATCCTTCCGTCACCGTGTGCGGCGGTAACCCCGGGCTCAACTTCAGCGTCGTCGCTCAGCTGACCCAGAGCTACCTGTTCGAGGACACCCGCGACAACGGGCTCGAGTCCGATAGCTGGGACACCCGCTTCTCGCTGCTCCAGCTGCGCGCCATGGGCCCCATCCGCGGCATCCAGGACTCCTTCTTCCTGGTCAGCATGCGCGCCGAGCGCACCCCGCGCGTCACCTTCGCGATGTTCCAGATGCCCATCAACTCCGATGGGCACTACGTCAACATCAACAGCGGCGGCGGCGGCCTCTCAAGCCAGCTCATCATCAGCGCCTCCAAGCACCTCTTGGTCGAGCCGGCTTACTACATGTTCTCCGCCTTCGAGCAGGGCAACGGCGCGGCTATTGAGGTCGGCGGGCCGCTCAGCGACAAGGGCACCCTGCTCTACCGCGCCTTCGCGGCCGGCGGCTCCGGGCGCTCAAGCGGTAACATCGGCGGCCGCTTCTACAGCGACGCCAACACCAACTACACCTGGGCCGCCGGCGCCCAAGTGCACTTCAACGCGATCGGCTACTACAGCCGCTTCGACACCCCGTTCCTCTACACGCCCGCCTCCACCACGCTGGCCCTGACGCTCGGCGCCAAGTACGACCAGCGCGCTCAGGAGCGCTACCCGGCGGTGAACGCGGGCGCCGTGTTCAAGGCGGGGCCCATCGTGTTCTTGGGGGAGGTGTACGGCAAGCGTGAGCTCGAGTTTGAGTCCACCCAGGTCGCGTACAACGCCCAGCTCGGTGTGCTGGCGGTCCCGAAGCTGCTCATGCTCGCGGCGGACTTTGGCGCCTACCTCGCCGGCGACCTGGAGAACCCGCCCGAGAGCATCTCGGATCTGGGGACAGACGTCACCAAACAGCGCGACGAGCAGCAGTTCCGCGTCGCGGCGCACCTCTACGTGTTCCGCAACGTCGGCGTGCTGAGCGCGCTCTACAAGCACCGTGAGGTGAAGTCCGGGCGCCAAGCGAACGACGGCTTCATTGAGCGCGAAGGGCGCCTCGTCGCTGGCTACCGCTTCTGACGCACGGCGCTGGGTTGGGCCGCGCGGAGGCGCTCGGCGTTCCCCAACCCCCCGATCCCGAACCATAAGTCAGGCTAGCTGACTCGCTCGTCGGGACCTGGAGCTGTCGAGCAGCGGCTCGGTGAGCGTCCCTGACGAGCTGCTCAGCTGGGCGGCCACGGGGGGCCGCCCCTACGGGGTCGCAGGCTGATCCCATTTGGACAGTGCTCCTGTCCACACGGAGCTAGGCTGGGCGCCCGGCAGCTTAGCTGCCTATTTGTAGAGCGCCTCGATCTCCGCGGCGAAGTGCTCGCTCACCTTGGCGCGCTTCACCTTCAAGGTGGGGGTGAGCTCGCCGCCCTCGATGCTGAGCTCGCGGGGGAGCACCGCGAAGCGCTTCACCGTCTCCACCTTGGCGAGGTGGGTGTTGACCTCGTCCACCAGCCCCTGGAGCCGCTCGCGCACCGCCTTCGACTCATGCGCCGGCGCGCCCGGGTCGAGCTGTTTCGCGAGCTCTGGGTCCACCGTGATGAGGCACGTGAGGTAGGGCCGACGATCGCCGATGACCACCGCCTCGGTCACCAGCTCGTCGCTCTTCAGCGCGCCCTCGATGTTCTTCGGGGTGATGTTCTTGCCGCCCGCGGTGATGATGATGTCCTTCTTGCGGCCGGTGATGAACAGGAAGCCGTCCGAATCCAGCTCGCCGAGATCCCCGGAGCACAGCGCGCCACCTTGCAGGGTGCGCGCCGTCTCCGCTTCATCCTTGAAGTAGCCGAGGAACACGTTGGGCCCGCGGAGCCTGACCTCGCCGTCCTCCGCGAGGGTCACCTCACAGCCTGGCAGCGCCGGGCCCACGCTGCCGAGCCGCGTGCGCCCGCGCTGATTGAAGCTGGTGGGCCCCGTGCCCTCGCTCTGGCCGTAGACCTCCTGGATGACGATGTCGAGGCTCGCGAAGAACTCGAGCACCTCCTTGGCGATCGGCGCCGCGCCGCTCACCGCCACCCGCGCGCGACCGAGGCCGATGGCGGGCTTCAGCTTGGAGAACACCAGGCGACTCGCGAGCCCATACTGGAGCGCGAGCGCGCCGCGCGGCTCCTCCCCTCGCACCTTGAGCGCGCTCACCCGCGCGCCGACCGACAGCGCCCAGCCGACCAGCGACTTCTTCACGCCGGTCGCCTGCTTCAGCTTCGCTGAAATTCCCGCATGGAATTTCTCCCAGATGCGCGGCACCCCAAAGAACACCGTGGGCTGCACCTCCTTCAGGTTGTCAGGCAGCGCGTCAATGCTCTCGGCGAAGTAGACGTGGGAGCCCGCGGTGAGCGGCACGTGGATCGAGAACATTTGTTCGGCGATGTGGCTGAGCGGCAGGTAGCTCAGCGCGCAGTCGCTCGGCCCGGTGTCGTTCAGCTTCACCGCCGCCTGGGCCGTCCACGCCAGGTTCTCATGAGAGAGCATCACGCCCTTCGGCGGGCCCGTGGTGCCCGAGGTGTAGATCAGCGTCGCGAGTTGATCGGGACGGAGCGCCTCGGTGGCCGCGAAGAAGTCGTCGTCACTGCGCTCTTCGGCGCGCTGAAGGAACGCCTCCCACGACAGCACCAGGGGGTCCTCGATGGGCGGCGCGCCCCGCATCATCACGGCGTATTTCAGCTGCGGCAGGCGCTCACGCTCGGCCTTCACCTTGAGCCACTGCTCCTCGTTCTCAAGCAGCACGAGCGGCGCCTCCGAGTGCGCCAGGATGTAGCCCACCTCCTCCGCCGAACAGGTGGTGTAGATCCCCGCGGCGGCGCCGCCGACCGCCATCGCGGCGATGTCCAAGATCACCCACTCGGGGCGGTTGAAGCCGAGGATGCAGATCTTGGAGTCTTGCCCCAAGCCCAGCGCGAGCAGCGCCTTACCCGCCTGCTTCACCTGGTCTGCGTACTCGGCGTAGCTGGTCTTCTGCCACGCGCCACCTTGCTTCTCGAAGTAAGCGGGCGCCGTCGGGCGCTCCTTGGCCTGCTGGTACAGCCTGCCCACGATGGTGTCTGCCATGTCTTCCTCCCTCACCGCGCGGGTGCCACCACGCTCAGCTACAGAGGCTCACCCGAGGGGGCCCGCCGAGCAAGGGCTAAGCGGCCCTGCTCGTGGGTTGGGGGTTCGCCCCCACTGCTTGGCAGCGACAGTCCCTGCGAGCCCAGCGAGAGCCCCTGCTCGGCCGCGACAGCCTGGCGCTTGACCCCACAAGATCCAACACTTAGCCCCACCCCATGGACTTGGCTCAGGCGCGCGCGCTCACGGCGGGCCGCGCGGTGCTCGCCGTGGCGGCTGCGCTCCTGCTGGCCGTCGCCTGCAGCGACGGCGAAGAGCCGGAGGCGCTCGAGCGCTGCACCAGCGCGCTCACGCCGAGCTGCGCCCAGCTGTACCAGCCCAGCTTCAGCGAGATCCACCGGCGCACCCTGGCGGTGAGCTGCGCGGAGCCGGGCAGCTCCTGTCACTCAAGTGAAGGCAAGCGCGGGGGGCTCGACCTGGAGGACATCGACCGTGCGTATCAGGACCTGCTGGACCCCGAGCTTGGGCGCGTGACCCCCGGCGACGCTGACTGTAGCCTGCTGATGGTGCGCTTGAACCACCCTGGGCGCTCGGTGATGCCGCCGGGCGCGCCGCTCTCGGAGGCGGAGCGTTGCACCATCGCCGCGTGGATCCGCGAGGGCGCGCCCCGATGAGCCGCGCGCCCCCCACGCAATATATCCATATGGATATATCTGGGCGTTATCAGCTGGGCGCGCGGCGGCTCAGCTGGGCGCTGGCCGCGCTTATCCTCCCGCTGCTCGGCTGCTCGGAGGAGGCGACGCCCGCCGCGCCTAAGTACAGCGTTGAGCGCCTGATGAAGCCAGAGACCTGCGCTGAGTGCCACCCGAACCACACCCGTGAGTGGTCCGGCAGCATGCACGCCTACGCCGGGATAGATCCGGTGTTTTTGGCCATGAACCGCCGCGGCCAAGAGGAGACGAACGGCGCGCTCGGCGACTTCTGCGTCAAGTGCCACGCGCCGCTCGCCGTGGCGCTCGGTGCCACGACGGACGGCCTCAACCTCACGGAGCTGGAGCCTGAGCTGGTCGGCGTCAGCTGCTACTTCTGTCACAACGTGAAGGCGGTGGAGGGCACCCACAACAACCCCCTCGTCGTCGCCTTCGACGACACCCTGCGCGGCGGCATCGCCGACCCAGCGCCGAGCCGCGCGCACCACACGGCGTACAGCCCGCTGATGGATGGCGATCGCCTGGAGAGCGCGGCGATGTGCGGCAGCTGCCACGACATCACCGTGCCCTCGCCGCCTGGGGCCGCCGAGGTCGCGCTCGAGCGCACCTTCGCGGAGTGGCAAGAGAGCCTGTTCAACGCCGACCCCACCCGCGGCGGGCTCACGTGCTCATCCTGTCACATGCCGAGTCGCCGCGGCCTCGCTGCGGACGAGCCGGGCGTGCCGCAGCGCCGCGTGCACGCGCACGGCTTCCCCGGGGTCGATCTCGCGCTGACCCCATTCCCCGAGCGCGACGAGCAGCGCGCCTCGGTGCAGCGTGAGCTCGACGCCACGCTGCGCGCGGAGCTGTGCGTGGCGGAGCTGGTCGACGGCGCGGTGATGGAGCTCGTGCTGGAGAACGTGAGCGCCGGGCACCGCTTCCCGAGCGGCGCGGCGCACGATCGCCGGGTCTGGGTGGAGCTGATCGCGCTGGTGGGTGAGCGCGAGGTGTACCAGAGCGGCGTCCTCCCTGACGACGCGCCGCTCAGCACCCTGAGCGATCCGGATCTCTGGCAACTCCGCGACTTCACCTTCAAAAAGGACGGCTCCCCGGCCCACATGTTCTGGGACGTCGCGCGGATCGAGCCAGCCACCATCCCCGGCCCGCTCACCTTCAACCGCGCCGACCCTGACTTCTTCGCCACCCACGTCACGCGCCGCTACCCCCGCGTGAGCTCCACCCCGAACCAGCTGACGGAGGCGCCCGACCGCGTGCGGGTGCGCGTGCGCCTGCGCCCGATGGGCCTCGACGTCCTCGACGATCTGGTGGCAAGTGGTCACCTGGAGCGCACCATCCGCGACAGGATGCCGGTGTTCAACCTCGGCACCGTCACCTCTCAAGACGGCGATCCGGTCACGGTGGAGTGGACCCGTGAGCGCACCGAAGATCCTGTGCTCGGCAGCCGCCGCGAGCTGTCCGGTGTCCTCGCCCGCTGCGTGAGCAGCGCCCCGCAGCGCTGACGCTCGCCCGCACCAGCCGCGGCGCAGCGCCTGCCCTATACTCCCTGAGCCATGTCCGACCGCGCCCTCACCGCTCGTCCCTCGGCCGCGCTCACCGCGCGGCGCCCGCGCTCATTCGCTGCCTCGCTCGTCGCTGGGTCGCTCGCCTGTCTCCTGGTCGGCTGTGGCTCGGAGGACACCCAGGACGACCCGGGCCCAGACGCCGCTGGCTTCGCCTGCGCCAAGCCCACCGACAGCTACCACGCTGGCCTCACCAAGCTCGGGGCCCGAAACCACTTCCGCATCACCCTGCTCGACGCCGATCCCGCGCCGCCCGCGCGCTACGACAACCGATGGACGGTCGCGGTGGAGAACGCCGCCTCAGCTCCGGTGCTCGGCGCCACCCTGCGCGTGAGCCCCGACATGCCCGAGCACGGCCACGGCGCGCTGCGCCCGGTGGTCGTCACGGAGCTCGGTGATGGGCGCTACCAGCTCGACTCCATCTACCTGCACATGCCGGGCTACTGGGAAGTCCCCATTGAGGTCGACGCCGGGGGTGAGGTGGACGAGGCCTCGTTCACCTCCTGCATCCTGCCGTAGCTCGCCTGCACTCACTTGAGGCGTTCACTTGAGGCGTCCTCCTGAGCGGCCACCAGTCAGCCCAACTGACTCTCTGTGAGCGCGCCTGACAGTCCGCCTGACTATCAGGCATCCAGCACCACACGAGCGCGAGGCGCGTGAGGTGATGGCGTCCGATCCGCTGCGAGGCCGCGCGGCGCAGGCACCCATAGGCAGCTATTCTGACGGCAGCCGGGGCGTCAGGGGTGGTTCGTCAACCGCCACGTCGCGTGGTTGGCGCTGCGCTCCGTCAGCCGCCAGCGAGTCGCCCGGTGCCCACGGCTCAGGCGGCGCCCGCGGCGTGACCGGCGCCCGCGGTGTGACCGGCGCCCGCGGCGTGACTGGCCCATGCCGCGGGTACTCGTCGCTCCCCAGCGCCGAGCCCCGCGAGAGCACGCCGCTCGGGACGCTCGCGAGCGGCGAGCCCCAGCCGCCGCGCACCGAGAGCGGCCCCGTGTCATCCACCTCCAAGAGCTCAGTCTGCGGCGCGTGGTGAGCAGGCGCTGAAGCCAGGCGACGATCGCTCAAAGCCGCCAGCGCCACCTCCGGCGCGCGCGGCGTGACCGGCGGGGTGAGCGGGGCCACGTCGCGCGCCGCCTCAGCTGGCAGCCGCCAGGCATCGAGGCGGCTCAGCTCCTCCCACACCTGCGCTGGCGAGTTGTAGCGGTACTGCTCATGGCGGCGCAGCATCACGCTGATGACGCCGCCGAGCGCCGTGCCGAGCGCCTCCGCGCGGCGCCGCGGCACCCCCTCACGGATCTGGCGGATCACCTCATCGTAGCCACCCTCAAGATCGAGCGGTGGCCTGCCGGTGTGCATCGTGTACATGAGCAGACCCAGCTGGTAGAGGTCGCTCTGCGCCGTGGAGTAGCCGCCGAGCGCCACCTCCGGCGCCATGATGCGGTTGTTCACGATCGGCGGCCGCACGCCCGCGCGGCCATACAGATCCTGCGCGATGCCAAAATCGCTGAACTTCGGCGTCGGCTCCTTGCCATGGACGAGCAGGATGTTGCCCGCGTGGATGTCGTTATGCACCACGTCCTGATCGATCAGGTACTGCATCGCGAACAAGAGCTGGCGGGTCAGCGCGATGATCAGCCGATCGCTGAGCGGCGTCCCGAGCATGTCCTCCAGGCTGTGATCGCAGCGCTCGAGCACGAGGCAGAACAGCCCCTCCAGCTCAAAATAGTCATGCACATAGACTATATTGGGGTGGCGCAGCTGCCACAGCCGGCGAGCCTCCTCCAGCCACTCCTGACGCACCTGCTCATAGGGGCGGCTCGCGGGCATCATCACCTTGATCGCGAACGGCTGCGCGAACGGACCGATGCAGTCGAACACCGCGCCGAAGTGCCCCCCGCCGATACGCGCGTGCACGTCGTACGACCAGCCTCGCGGTGAGCGCACGGTCTGCCCCGGCTCGGGGAAATGGGGAGCGTGCGGGTGAGCCACGGGCTGAGTCTATGTCACCTCAGCTGCCGAGCGGGACCCCTCTTCCACTCCTCGGCTCATCGGCTATACCCTGGCTCCTCATGCCCTTCGCCGCGGCGCTTTGGGATCCGTCCCTCGCCAGCCAACCGGATATTTACGTCGCCGCTAAGACCAGGCAGGTCCCGTGCTCGCTACAGAGCGAGCAGGGCCGGCTTGCGCGAGGGCCAACCATTCGCTAGAGAGCCCCTGCTTTTGCTGCCACCGCGCGTGGCTACTTGAGCGCGACATCAACGTCGACCTAGTGAGAGTGATCTGATGGCCAAGCTTTGGAACGTTCGCCTCCGCCACGAGTGGCTCACCACCAGCATCAAGGGCAAGCGCCTGAAGAAGCGCAAGCGCGAGCGCATTGGCCTGGAGGAGGCCCTGCAGCGCAAGCAAGCGCCGCCGGCCGCCGAGCAGTGAGGTAGCGGGCGCGTCGTCTCTTATGGCGAGCGCGCCCCACGTTTTTTTGGGGGGGTTGGTCCCTGTGCGGTGTCCGCCCCGCGGGGGCCCGCCGCAGGCACGTGCGGCTCGCTCGCGGCGACGCTCGGCGCTCGCCTCAGGCCTGCGCGCGCCAAGCCGGCGCTCGCGCGCCCAAGGCACCGCGCGGCCCTGTCAGCCGCGCACCCAAGGCACCGCGCGGCCCTGTCAGCTGCGCGCCCAAGCCACCGCGCGGCCCTGTCAGCCGCGCGCCACGTGCTCGATGGCGCGGCCGAGGCGCGCGACGCCCTCGGCGATCACCTCGGCCGTCACCGTGAGCGTCGGCCGGAAGCGGACGCTCTGGGCGCCGCACGGCAGCACCACCATGCCCTCCTCGAAGCAGCGCTCGATGACGCGCTTACGAAGCTCCGGGCTAGCCAAATCGATCGCGCACATCAGGCCGCGGCCGCGGGCGCCCGTCACCTCTGAAAAGCGCGCCTCAAGCTCGCGGAGCCCAGTGAGCAGCTCCTCCCCGCGCTGAACGACGTTCTCGAGCACGCGATCTTCCTCCATGATTTCGAGGATCCGCGTGCAGCGCACCATGTCCACCAGGGACGCGCCCCAGGTGCTGTTGATGCGGCTCGACTTGCGGAACACGTGCTCCTCCACGTCGTCGATGCGCGGGCTCACGAAGACGCCGCCCACCTGCATCTTCTTAGCGAAGCACACGATGTCTGGCACGACGCCCAGCTGCTGAAACGCCCACCAGCTGCCGGTCATGCCGAGGCCCGTCTGCACCTCATCGAAGATGAGCAGCGCCTCGAACTCGTCGGCGAGCGCGCGCAGCCCGCTCAAATATTCCGTACGGAAATGATTATCGCCGCCCTCGGCCTGGATCGGCTCAAGCAAAATAGCCGCCACGTCGCCGTCCGCCTCGATCAGCGCGCGGCGCGCCTCCGTGAGCGAGCGCGCCTCCGCCTCAGCGACCGCCTGGGTCGACGCTGGCGTCACCGGGAAGCGCTGCGCCGGTGAGCTGATGCGCGGCCAAGGGAACTTGGGGAAGTAGTCCGTCTTGACCGGGTCCGTGTTGGTGACGCTCAAGGTGTAGCCCGAGCGCCCATGGAACGCGTGCTCGAGGTGCAGCACCTGAGCCCCGCGCTCACCCTTGCCGGCCTTGAGGTTCTTGCGCACCTTCCAGTCGAACGCCGTCTTCATGGCGTTCTCCACGGCGAGCGCGCCGCCGTCGATGAAGAAGTAGTACGGGAACCCCTCAGGCGCCGCCGTGCGCTCCAAGGTGGCGACGAACTCCGCCATGTAGGTGGTGTAGTAGTCAGAGTTGCTGACGCGCATCGTCGACACCTCCGAGAGCCGCTGACGCACGGCGTCGGTCGTCATCTTGGGGTGATTGAACCCGATCGGGTTGGAGGCGAAGAAGCTGAAGAAGTCGAGGAACTCACGGCCAGTGCGCGCGTCGCGCAAGAGCGACCCCTGGCTCCGCTCAAGGTCCACCACCATGGGGTAGCCGTCCACCAGCAGGTGCCGGCGCAGGGTGTCGTGGACTTCTTGGGGCGAGGTACGGATCGAGGAATACACGGCAACTCCTAGGGGATGTGGGCGATCGGCGGCGCCCAGGGCGCGGCCGATGCGGTGATGAGGGCCGCCAGGCGTGGGGGCGCCGGTGAGCGCCGCCACCCGCTCGGGCCGAAGCGGTGGCCGCAAAGAACCACAAGTCCCGCGTCCGCGCCACCCCAGCTGCCCTCGCGCTTTATGTCCCCCGTCAGGGGCGCGCCGTGGCTTATACTCGGCGCCTCATGGCGAACAAGCTGGCGATGGTCGGTGCTGCAACCAAGTACCTGAGGCGCAACCCCTCGGAGCTCGTGCGGGCGCTGAAGAGCGTCGCCTCACTGCGGGTGGGGCTGCCGCTCGACGCCATGCGCTGGTTGGCGAGCCAAGCCAAGGGGCCCAAGGCGCCGAAGGACGTCGAGATCGAGTCAGTGCCGCCGGGGATCCGGGTGTCAGCCACCGTCACTCAGATGGGCGCCACCGTGCGCGCCTCCGCGGTCGTCTTCATCGACCGCGTCAGCATCAACGAGAGCGAGCTGCGCTTCGAGGTCAGGCTAGATGACGTCACCGCGAAGGTGCTGGAGGACAACGGCAACTCCCCGGTGGCCACGCTGCTGAAGAGCGGCGCGCTGGATCTGAGCAAGCCCGGCAACCTCGCGGCCTTCATGCCCAAGCGTCCTGCGATGCTGGTGGAGGCAGAGGACGATCGCATCGTGCTCGACCTCATGAAGCACCCCAAGGTGGCCAAGAGCCCCAAGCTGCAGCGCGCGATCGCCGCCGTCACCGCCGTCGGCTCCTTGAGGGGCATCGAGTCCGACTGGGATCACCTCGACCTCAAGTTCTCGGCGTTCCCGCGCGGCGTGGGTGAGGTGCTGGCCGCGGTGCGGCGCGCGCTCTGAGCCGGTGGTGAGCCCCCCTGACCAGCGCCGCGGCGCACGATCCACAGAGCCGCGCCGCGCTCGCCGAGTGCGCGCCGCCCTGCGCCCCGCTTGGCTCACCCAGCGTGGCCTCGCGTGGGCGCTGCTCGGGTCCGCCTGCTCGCTCGTCGCTTGCTCGGAGCGCTCCTCACCGCAGGGCTCCCCCGCCCCCGTGGCCAAGGCAGAGCCGCCAGCGGCGGAGCCGCCCGAGCCGCCCCCGGTGTGTGTCTTCGATCCGGTGTCGCGTGGCGAGGGCGGCGCTGAGCAGATGAGCGACCAGTGCCAGTCCATCGCTCCTAATGAGACCTACCAGGCCCAGTTCGAGGCCGCGCTCGACAGCGGACCTGACAGCGATGAGTTCGACCCCGCCTGCCCGGCGACCATGGTGCTGATCGAGGGCGACTACTGCCCCAAGGTGCAGCACACCTGCAAGCGCTACCTGGACACCGGCTTCCTGGCGCGCCACCGCTGCGCGGAGTTCGGTCCCCCGAAGTGCCTCTCCAAGGAGCGGCAATACATGAGGTTCTGCATCGACCGCGATGAGTACACGGGGCCGCCCGCGCCGGACGCGGGACCCGCTGAGAGCGAGCAGGCGCTGCCCCTGGTGGAGCAGTCCTGGACCATGGCCAGGAACACCTGCCAGAGCCTCGGCAAGCGGCTCTGCTTCGAAGCCGAGTGGGAGTTCGCCTGTGAGGGCGAGGCGATGCTGCCTTATCCGTATGGGATGAACCGGGACGCGACGCTGTGCAACTTCGACCAGACGAACCTGGAGGAGAAGGGCAAGCTGCGCGATCTGCGGAGGCCCGCCGCGGAGCTCAAGGAGTGCACGAGCCCCTTCGGTGTCCGCAACCTGGTCGGCAACGCGGACGAGTGGGCCCAGCGCGATGGCCAGCACACCCCGTGGCGCTCATCGCTGCGCGGCGGTTGGTGGCTCGCGGGGCGCAACAACTGCCGCGCCGCCACCACCGGCCACGATGAGTACTACCACGGCGCCCAGACGGGCTTCCGCTGCTGCGGCGCGGCTCGCTGACGGCGCTGGTGTCCGTCCTCACCGCGCCTGCTGCGCAAGGCGCTCAGGCCGCCTCCTGAGGCTTCGTCGTCAGCGTAGCTGACTTACTCGCCTTCGGCTGCTTCGGGTCGGGCTTACCCTGGGTCCAGGCCTTGAGCCGCGCCAGGCTGAAGGGGCGGCTGACGGCGGCGATGGTCAGGCAGCCTAACAAGAAGAAGAGCCACGACTGCGCCGTGTATTTGTCGTCCACGAAATAATACGTGTCGAGCAAGATCTGGCTCGCGCCGCTCACCAGCATCAGCACGGCGCCGAAGGCGGGTCTTATCCGCGCCAGCACCGCGGCGATGATGAACATCGAGTAGTAGTAACAAGTCAGATCTGTCAGGCACATCACCACGCTGAGCGCCATCGGCAGCCCCACCCACAGGTGTCGGGTGCGGCGCAGCGCCCACGCGCCCCACAGGATGAGCCCCAGGGCGATCGCGTAGCGCAGCGGCTTGGTCTTCTGGTCGCGCTCGTGGCGGCCGTCTTTCCAAGGCTTGAACGGATCGTCCAGGCGGTTGTCGCGGGTGTAGCGCATGCGCCCCTCCCAGCTGTGGGTGAGCATCGTCTTCACGCCCATGTGGTTCGTGAGGCCGGTGCCGGTGTGCAGCGTGATGTGCTTCCAGAACGTGGTGAAGGAGTTGAAGCCGCCGGTGCTCTTCGACGCAGCCGGCACCAGCACGGCGAGGCACAGCACCGCGCCGGCGATCAGCCGCGTGTGCTGACGGAAGAAGCGCGTCTCGCGGTAGCGCGCCCAGCCCGCCTTCAGGCCGCCGGCCTTGAACACCATCGACGCGAAGGTGGTGACGATGACGAGGCCGTAGCCCACGAACAGCCCCGCCGGGAAGACGCGCAGGAGGGCTGACCACATCAAGGCCCAGCCCCCGAGCAGGAACCAGCCGCGCTTCACCAGGCAGATGGACGCGACCAAGAAGAAGATCCAGTCGTGGCGCATGAACGCGCCGCCCGTCCAATAGAAGTTCGCCGGGGCGTTACAACCCCAAAACACGGTGGCGATCATCATCACGCGCCAGCCGAAGGCCCAGTAGATGAGCAGCACCATCCCCAAGTGCAGCGCGATGTCGATGCCCGCGAGCTTCTTGAAGAAGACGTCGTCCGCCACCCCCATGTTCGAGAAGAACTTGCCGGCCATGGTCCAGACCGGCGGCGGGTTGTAGCCGTGGTCCTTCAGCATGCTGCGCCAGTAGTCGCCGCCGTGCGCCGAGCGCCGGAACCAGCCGACGTCCTGCTTGAACGCAGCCCAGTCTTCATCCGTGAAGTGCTGCTTGCAGTGGTCGGGGTTCTTCAGCACCTCCGTGTCCACCACCGGGCGGATCAGGTTGTCCCGCGCCAAGTCGCGGATCTCCCGGTTCGCCATCTCGGCGCGGTGCCCTAGCTCCACCTCCGCCACCGCAGAGCACTCGTAGAGCCGCCCGTAGCCGAGCTCCTCGAAGTACTTGGAGCCGAGGTAGTAATGGAAGAACTCGTGGCGGTGGTAGTACTGGTCGTAGCGCGTGTTCGGGTTGAAGAAGTCGAAGTAGGTGCCGAACGCCAGCACCGTGAACACCACGGCTAGGCCACGGGTCATCCGTGGCGCGAACGGCCGCTTCAGGCGCCGCGCGCGCAGCTCAGCGATGACGAACAGCGCCCCCAGGAAGGTGAGCCCGATGCGCAGCCCGCGCATGACGACGCCCCACTGATCTTTCTGGAAGATGGCCCCCTCCCAGCGGCTGAAGAACATCCCATTCCAGAAGGAGGTGGGGGCCGCCAGCACATCGAGCAGGCCATGAAGGGAGATCGAGAGCGAGGTCAGTAGCGAGTCCATGATCGACCTTTCGGCGCCATGCGCCGCGGAAGCGCCCGGGACGCTAGTACACCAAGCCGCGAACGCCTACCCAGGCGAGCGCCTCAGCTAGTCGCTTTCCAATGGCCGCCCCAAAAAAGTCGATGGGCCGGGAGGCGCACCTCCCGGCCCATCTTTCGCCCGTCCCCGAAGACCTCACACCGCGAGGCAGAGCACCCCACGGGCGAGCCCTCCCGCGCCCTCACAAGACGCCGGTGATCCGTCGTCGTGCTTGGGTGCTGGGGTGGGCCGCAGCCCGACCGTGCGGCGCCGCATAGTCAGCAACGCTGAACAGCGGCGCGCCAGCTCAGGCGCAGGCCTCCTGGGTGGAACATGGATCTTGCATCGTGTCTCTTCCCTCCTCCGGCAGGCGCCGGACACCTCGCATGGAGCGAGAGTCAACTCATCGCTGGGACGGTGTCGCTCCGTTTGACCACGTTTCCATACGGTAACGTGCTACTTCGCGGCGCCGACCTCGGCGAGGTGCTTCCTAGTGAGCGGTGATGAGCTGCATCTCGAAGCATACTGCGGCTCCTGATCTACAGCGCGCCAGCCGCGCCCAAGCACAGGCGCGAGGGTGATCCCTCGCCGGCACATTCCGGGAGCTTCCTCCAGTCCTGCACGATGGCTTAGACGTAGCACCCGCGCGTTTCATCGCAAGTGGCTCACGCTGGCCAGCGCGCACACACGAGCCAAGCCAGCGATCGACGATCACCGTGAACAGCGCGGCCTCAAGGCTCACGCGGCTAAGTCGCCCCCCTGACGGCTCAATCAGTTTGGCGCGGCGATGCGCTCGGCGCGCATGGTGTAGCGGATCTCACACGGTAAGGAATAAAACCCGCCCTCCACCCCGATCGCCTCGCTGCAGTCGGAGCCCGCCCCAGGAACGAAGCCATAGCTGAGGCTTCCACTGAAGCCGCGCACGTCCTCCGCGGCGTCGAGCACGCCGCTCGCGCGATCGGTGCGCGTCACGGCGCAGCCAGGCATCCCCGGCCGCGGCTCAATCAGCTGCACCGTGCCGGCGCTATCGAACGAGAAGCTGATCTGATCACCCGCGAGCCGCCCGGTCACGGTGTCGTCACCGTTCAGCCAGTAAATCTCGGCGCCATCCGCCGCCAGCTCCACCTGAAACTCCCATAGATCCTGGCTGCCGAGCGCCCCCGGCCCGCAGCTCGAGTCGGTGATGCGCGCCGTGACCTGGAAGGTGCCGAGCGGCTCCCCCGGGAGGCGCGCGTCCTCTTCCCCGAAATCGCAGGCGCCGAGCGTCAGCAGCCCGAGCCCGAGCAGGCCCCCGCAGGTGCGCCGAAGCCAAGCAGTGAGCCGTACTGACGGTATCCGGTCAGCTCCCGGGGGCTGACAGCGGAGCCGCGCCTCGGGCAGCGGTGGCTCAGGGAATGAGGTGGGCTGAGGCATGATCGCCGGCGCTAGCAGGAGGCCCGAGGCTCGGGCAACATATCGGCCTACGAGCATGCTGACCCCTCACGGCCGCTCCGAGCTCACGCGCACCCTGGTCCTCGCCGCGGGGCTCTACGCGCTGCTCGCCGCCATCACCTGGCTCACCGATGAAGCCGACGCCAGCTGGCCCGCGCGCGCGGCGCGCCTCGGCGCCCTCGGTCCCGTCGCCGCCGCCGCCGCGACCGCGCTGGTCGCCATTCAGAGCAGCCGCCGCGGGGAGACGCGGGCGCTGGCTACGCTTGGGCTCCGCGACCACCAAATCCATGTCGGCGCCTGCCTCGCGGGCTGGCTCACGGGGGCGGCCGGGCTGCTCTTGGTGCTCAGCCCGCTCAGCGACCGGGCCGCGCTGTTCCCCCAGCTAGCGCACCACGCAGGCTGGCTGGTCACCGAGGCGGGTCTGACTGATCTCAGCGGAGCGAGCTGGAGCGCGGCCGAGGGCCTCACGCCGAGCGCCGTGCACACCGCGCCCAGTGAGGTGCCAAACCCCCTGCTCCCGAGCCTGCTGCTGCTCGGCCCGAGCGCGCTCCTGCTGCCTCCTTGGGTGCTCTCGCAGCGCGCTCGACGACGCAGGGTTTGGGGGTTGGCCTGCCTCGCGCTGAGCGCCTGGCTCTGCCTGAGCTTGGCCCACGCCGTGGCCGCCGCCAGGCTCCCGAGCGCTTGTCTGCTGCTCGGCGTGGCCCCCCTGGTGATCGATCTGCTGCTGACGTCTCACGCCGCCCGGGCGGCGCCCGCCGCGCGCCTCGTTGCACCCTGGGCGCGCCGATAGCGCCCAGCGCGTCGCTCACGAGTCTTCGTCAGTTTTTCTTACCGTCTGTTAACCTGACCATCCATCCCCTGCGCCCCCGCGCCGACCGCTTGGAGCCCCCATGACCCCCCTCACCTGGCTATCCCCCGCTATCAGCGCCGATGGCTACGCCGTCTTGATCCACGGCGGCGCGGGGGACGTCCCTCAGGCCTCACGCGCGGCGCACCAAGCGGGCGCCCTCAGCGCCGCCCTGCGCGCTCAAGCGCTGCTCGCCGCCGGGGCCAGCGCTTTAGAGGCGGTGGAGGCCGCCGTGATGCAGCTCGAAGACGACCCGCGCTTCAACGCCGGCACGGGCGGCTCGCTGAACTCCGATGGGGAGCTTGAGCTCGACGCCTCCATCATGTGCGGACAAACGCTGAAGGCCGGCGCTGTGTGCGCGCTCACCGGCTTCAAGAACCCGATCGCGGTGGCGCGGGCGGCGCTGACGCGCGGCGAGCACGTGCTCTACACCGCCGGCGGCGCCGCCCGCTTCGCCCTGAGCCAAGGCTTCGCGCCCGTCGAGCCGGCAACGCTCATCACCCCCGCCGCGCGTGACAAGCTGGCCCAAGCCCTGACGAGCGGGTCCGCTCAAGTCTTCTCAGGCGGCACGGTGGGCGCGGTGGCGCGCGATCGCCGAGGTCACCTGGCGGCCGCTACGAGCACCGGCGGCACCGCGGGCAAGCACCCCGGGCGCGTCGGCGACAGCCCGCTGATCGGCGCGGGCAGCTACGCAGATGACGCGCTCGGCGCCTGCTCCGCCACGGGCTACGGCGAGGGGATGATCCGCGCGGTCGCCAGCTACCGCGCCGCGGCGCTCGCCAGCGCCTCGCCCGAGGTCGCCGCGGCGACGCTGGTTGCCGAGCTGCGCGCGCGCTTCCAGGCGCCAGCCGGGCTGATCGTCGTGGCGCCCGACGGCCGCCTCGGTTGGGCGCGCAGCACCGAGTGCATGAGCTGGGCCGCAGCCACCTCAAGCGAGCTCACCGAGAGCGGCTGCTGATATCAGCCCAACTGACTAGCTGGCGCCTGAGCAGGTTGACTGACCGCGAGGCGCCGCGCTGGGTCCTCACGCCTAGTAGTCAGCTCAGCTGAGCTGGGCCTATTTCGTCAGGTTAACGGCCTTCAGCTGGAGGCGTCACCCTCTGGCGCCTCAGCGTCAGCGGCCCCGCTCCCCTGTGGGAGCTGGCGCTGCACGCGAGCGTCCAGCTCGCTCACCGCGCGCTCGCCCAGCGAGTGCGCGAGCCGCGTCAGCAGATCGGGGACGTCCCCCAGCAGGCGCGACCAAATCGTCCCCGAGTCCCCCTGCACCGTGAGCAGGTGCGCGTGGCCATCGGCGCCCACCGCGATCGCGGCGATCGGGTCGAGCTCCACGGCGCCGCCGACGCCATGCGCGCCGCTGTCGCCGTCGACGCGGCTGCCGTGCGTCCCCGCGTGGGTCATCCCCGCGCCGAACGCCACCTTGAGGCGGTGCACTGGGATCACGGTGGCGCCCCCCGCCTGCTGCGGCGCACCCACGATGGTCTCGCTCTTGGACAGGGTGCCCACGCCATCCAACAGCTCATTGACGATCTTGCTGAGATCTTGCTTGCTCATCCGCGTCCTCCGCCTGCCCCAAAACTATTGGGGCGCAGCCTAAAGCAGCCCTCTCCGCGCTGCAATGCGTAGCCATCCTCATGGCAGCCCGAGCTCGTGAAGGCGGCGCCAGCCCATGAAAGCGGCGACCATCAGCTCCGCCCCTGCTTGGAGACCGCCTGCTTGGAGACCGCCTGCTTGGTGACCGAGCGCCTTGGCAGCCGCTGGGCGACGCGCTGCCACACCGCGCGGAGCAAGAACCACAGCGTCGCCAGCGCGATCTTGCCGGGCCACACGCGCGCCTTGAGATCCAGCGTCACAGCGCCGCGGTCCACGAGCTCCCAGCGCGCCATCTGGCGGACCCGCATGGGCCTTGGCAGCATCCAGGCGAGGGAGTACACCGCCGCCATCAGCCGCCCGGTGAGCAGCACGTCCTCGAAGGAGTAGTCGAGCGTGATATCGAGCACGTCGACGCGCACCCGCTCCTGCTGCTCGAACAGGAAGCTCAGCGCCGCTTCAGGCTCAAGCTCGCGTGCGAACTTCAGGAGCCGCTCCTTCGACTTGGAGCGCTGCTCCTTGGGGCGCTCTTCAGGGGGCGAAGGGGGCTCCGAAGGGGGCTCCGAAGTGCGCTCCAACGCGCTCCAACGCCAAACCCGCCTCCCAAACACATGCACGTGGACCCGAAGCGGCACCTCGCGCGCCCTCGCGCCGCTCAGCGTGATCACGCCGAGCCGCGCGCCGCCGCCGAGCACCCAGGCGCCGCTCGGCTCACCCCGCCCGGTGAGGTTCAGCTCAACGCGCCACGACGCGAGCCAGGCCCACGCGCACAGCGCGAGCGCCGCTAGTGCCAGCGCCAGCCACAGCACCCGCCCTTCGTCGCCTCACGGTCAGCGCTTGGCGCTGGGCTTCGCCTTGGAGGTCGTCTCGGGCAGCTCGGGCGCGGTACGCGCCTCTGGCAGCGCGTGGGGCGTGGTGTCGGTGCGCGGCGTGAGCTCCAGCCCGCGCCTCAGCACGCCTGTCTTGCCCTGGTGCAGCGCGAGCATGTGAGGCTGACCGTCAGGCCCCACGACGACGAAGGCCTTGGGCTCCACCACCAGCGCGCCCCCGACGCCGCCTGCGCTGAGATCGGCGTCGCCTTTCAGGCGCTTCGCCTTACCATCCAGCTCGACGGTGCCCGCGCCGAACCCGATGCTGATCTTCGAGAGCGGCAGCACCTGCGCGTCCCCTGCGTCGCGCACCTGACCTACCACCGCGTCGCTCTTCGCGATGCGCCCCACCTCCGTCAGCAGCCCTCGCACCAGCTCGTCGAGTTCCATACGCTGATGACACCACGGGGCGCGCGCCCGGTCAAACCCCAGCATGGCTTGCCTGGATCGGCTATGGGGGCGCTATGCAGCTGTCACGCTTCGGCCCGCTACGAGCCCGAGTCACCCCAGCTCGCCCCGGCGTCACCGATCGTGGCCTCGTGGTGCTGCTGCATGGCTATGGCGCCCCGGGCGGCGATCTCGCCCCGCTCGGTCGTCAGCTACCCGCGCCTCCCGGCGTGCGCTTCGCCTTCCCGGAGGCGCCGCTTGAGCTGATGCCAGGCTACGACGCGCGCGCTTGGTGGCCGATCGACGTCGCCGCCTTGGAGGCAGCGCTCAGCGCCGGGACGCACCGCGACCGCAGCTTGGAAGATCCGCCTGAGCTGCCCCAGGTGGCGGCGACGCTTGAGGCCTTCCTCGACGCGCTCACGGCGGAGCTCGGGCTCACTGAGGCGCCGCTGGTGCTCGGCGGCTTCAGTCAGGGTGCGATGCTCAGCTGTGAGCTGGCGGCGCGCAGCGCGCGCCCGCTGGCTGGGCTGATGGTGCTGAGCGGCACCCTGCTCGCCGCCGAGCGTTGGGCGGAGGGCTTCAAGGCGCGGTCAGGGCTCCCGGTGCTGCAGTCTCACGGACGGAGCGATCCGCTGCTCTCGTTCGCCGACGCCGAGCGGCTCAAGCAGCTGTTGGAGGCGGCCGCCACGCGCCACACCTGGTTGCCCTTTCAGGGTCAGCACGAGCTCCCGCGCGGCCTGTTCGAGGCCACCGGGAGCTTCCTCGGCGGCATTTTTGCGTCGGCTGACGAGGCGACCCCAGGGCCGTGAAGCGGACGTTCGTGCAGCTGACGAGTGAGGCGTCATGAAGTTCGTGCAGCTGACTGGCGCTCTGAAGCGCGGGCTGTTCGTGCAGCTGACGAGTGAGGCGCCATGAAGCGGACGTTCGTGCAGCTGACGGAATCCACGAGGCGCCCAGGCGGCGCGCCCGCGGAGCGGGAGGCGCCGTGAAGCTCGCCGCCATCGACATTGGCTCCAACTCAATCCACATGCTGGTGGTCGAGACCGAGGGCACCCACTACGAGGTGATCGACCGCGAGAAGGACATGGTCAAGCTCGGCGCCGGCGCCTTCCGCGACCACCGCCTGACCCCACGCGCGTTCGAGGCGGGGCTGGAGGTGCTGGGGCGCTACCGTAAGCTGGCAGACCGCCTGAGCGTGGACGAGGTGATCGCCGTCGCCACCGAGGCGATCCGCGACACCGAGAACGGCGGGGAGTTCTTGTCGCAGGTCAGCGCCAAGACGGGCATTGAGCCACGGGTTATCTCAGGGCGCGAAGAGGCGCGGCTCATTTACCTAGCCGTCCGCTATGCCCTCGAGCTGGGGCAAGACAAGATCTTGGAGGTGGACATCGGCGGCGGCAGCGTGGAGCTGCTCGTCGGCGACGCGCGCCACCTGCTCTTCAGCACCAGCCTGAAGCTCGGTGTGCAGCGGCTCCACGACCTGTTCGGTGACCAGCCGCTAGGTAAGCGCCGCCTCCGGCAGCTGACCGAGCACGTCCGGCGGCTGGTGGAGCCGGCCCTGACGCACGCCAAGGGGGTGGGCTTTCAGCGGGTGGTCGGCACCTCCGGCACGATCCGCGCCCTGGGTGACGCGGCGCACCGCGCGAGCGGCAAACCGCCCTGGCGCTCAATCAACGCCGAGCGGGTCGAGGTGAACGAGTTAGGGCGCCTCACTGACCGCCTGGTCACCCTGCCGCTAGCGGAGCGAGCGAACGTCAAGGGGATTGACCGTGGCCGCGCCGACACCGTGCACCTCGGCGCGGTGCTGCTGCAGGAAATTTTGCGCCTCGCTGAGGCCCCCTCCCTCACGCTGTGTGAGGCGTCGCTGCGCGACGGCGTGATCCTCGAGCACCTGACGCGGCGCTCGCAGCCAGGAGCGGCGCTGGTCCCTGATCTTCGGCCGCGCGCCATCCAGCAGCTCGCCCGCAAGTTCAGCGTGGAGGAGGCGCGTGAGCGCCACATCGCCGAGCTCAGTCTGCAGATCTTCGACCAGACCACGGGCTACCATCAGCTCGGCGCTGACGCGCGGGAGCTGCTCGGCTTCGCCGCCCAGCTGTTCGCGGTGGGCCAGTACATTGGCTTCAAGAACTACCAAGCGCACTCCGCCTACATCATCAGGAGCGCGGGGCTCCGCGGTTTCAACGGCGCCGAGCTTGAGCTGCTCAGCCTGGTGGTGCTGTTCCACCGCAAGGCGGAGCCCAGCAAGCACCACGAGCGGGTGCGCGAACTGTCCAAAGCCGAGCGCCACACCGTCCAGGTGCTGAGCGCCATCCTGCGCGTCGCGGTCGGGCTCGACCGAGGCAACAGCCAGTCGGTGCGCCACGTGCGCTGCCTGTTCGAAGGGCGCAGCATGCGGCTCTTGGTCTCTGGTGATGAGGACCTGGAACTCGCGGTTTGGGGTGGCCAGCGCCGCAGCGAGCCGCTAGGCAAGGCGCTCGGCGTGGAGGTCGAGGTCGCGCAAGCGGAGACCTGAGCCGAGCCGGGCGCCGCGCCCCAAAGGATGCTACCCCGCCGCCCCCATCGTCAGCATCTCCCCACCATGACCCCTTCGCCCCAACCCGAACCCGCCGCCCAAGATCCCGAGCTCGAGGAGATCGTCCTCGACGAGCGGCGCTGCCTCGACCGCGTCAAGGAGCACCTGCTCACCAAGGGGCGTGAGCGCCCTGAGGTGCACCAGATCGACTACGACTCCCAGCTCATCAGCCTACGCGACCAAATCGCGAACGCGCGGCTGGAGGACGTGCCTCCCCTGGTGGAGCAGATGGAGCGCGTGGCGACGCTCGCCTCGAGGCGCCGCGTGAACGTGGAGGGCTGGGTGGATCCGACCTCCCCCTACTTTGGCCGCATGGTGCTCTCGGAGAACGAGCGCACGCGAGAGGTCTTGATCGGGCGCTCCACCTACCTCGACGCTCAGAGCGGCGTGCGCATCGTGGACTGGCGCGACGCCCCCATCAGCCGCCTCTACTACCGCTACGAAGAGGGGGAGGACTACGCGGAGGTGTTCGGGGAGCGGGAGGTGGAGGGGGACGTCGTGGTGCGGCGCAGCCTCGCCATCACGGAGGGCGTGCTCAGGCGCATCGTGTCCCCCCAAGGCACCTTCGTGCACACGGACGCCGGAGAGTGGCGAAGGTCAGGTGCCTCCACCAAGCTCACGGGCGGCCAAGGGGCGGCGCTGCGCGCTGAGGATCACCACCGCCCCGGCAAGCTCGGGGTGCAGGCAAGCGACGGCCGTGAGGACAAGCACCTCAAGGAGATCACCGCGCTGATCGACCCGCGTCAGTTCGATCTCATCACCCGCCCGGACGCTGGGCTGGTGGTGATCCAAGGCGGCGCTGGTAGCGGCAAGACCACGATCGGCCTGCACCGGCTCGCCTACCTCGCCTTCCAGGACGCGCGCCGTTTCCGTACGGATAAACTGCTGGTGGTGGTGTTCAACGACGCCCTGGCCCGCTACGTGGCGCGCGTGCTGCCAGCGCTCGGGGTGAGCGGCGTCGCGGTGCGCACCTATGAGGAGTGGGCGAGCAAGCTACGCCTCACCCACGTGAGCGGCCTACCCCGCCACTACAGCGACGACACACCGAACCACGTCACGCGGCTCAAGAAGCACCCGCTGATGCTGACCGCCATGGACGACTACGTCCTCCGCCTGTGTCAGCGGATCCGCGGCGAGCTCGCCGAGGCCCTGGACAGCGCGCGAGAGGGGGAGGCCGGTGCGCAGCTGCTCGCTGCGTTCGACCCGCCGAAGCGCCGCGACATGCAGCGCCCCCTGGTCCACCGTATCCACGGCGCCGAGGCTCAACTGAAGAAGCTCGACCTCCCTGGGGCAGCGCGGCTCGGCGCTGAGAGCGTGCTCCGGCGCGCGGCCTCGCAGGCGCGCGACGTGGTGAGCGCCTGGGCCGAGATCCTGAGCGACCGACCGACGCTCCAGCGCCTGTTCGCAGGGGATCCTGACTTGACGCCGGCGGAGCTCGACCGCGCCCACGCTTGGGCAGCGCACCAGACGGGGCTCGTCGCCGACGAGTTTGAGGAGCGCCAAGAGGCCGCGGCGGAGCGCGCGGCGCGTGAGCCTAGCGAGCGCAGCG
>CAYQAC010000044.1:0-31967 GCA_964415255.1 uncultured Polyangiaceae bacterium
TGTCGGCGACGTTCCCCACCGCGAGCCCCGGGCTGTCTTGGAGGTTCGCGGTGATGCCCACCGCCAGCTCCGGCGCGCTGGTGCCGATGGACACCACCGTGAGCCCGAGGATCAAGGGCGGCATCCCGAGTGAGGCCGCGAGCCGCCCGGCGCCACGGATGATCAGCTCAGCCGAGAGGATGAGGATGCAGAGGCCGACGATGAACCAGAACACGGGCCCGGAGGATAGCCGCCGCGTGGCTCGCCGCACTGGCGCTCGACGTAGGGATGCAGCGCCAAGCCATTCGCCCCTTCAAACGCGCTCCGTCCGAGCATCGCCAGCGGTCACATGGCGCCCCGCGGCGAGCGCCAGCGCCGCGTTCTTCGCGGCTTGGCCGCGCGCCCTCTCTCCTGCTGACAAGGCCCTTGGAGGTGGACTAGCCTCGGGTGTTGTTCCCAGGAGTTTGAGCCATGCGAAAGACCTCGTTGTTCACCGTCCCCGTCCTCCTCGCTGCCCTGCTCGCGTGCAAGAAGGAAGAGGCGCCGCCCGCGCCCCAGCCGATCGCGACGGCGACCGCGGAGACGCCCGTCGCCGAGCCAGAGGTGCCGGCGGAGCCCGAGAAGCCGGAGAGCCCCATCCCGGACATCCCCACCGGGCGCTCCAAGCCACCCACGATGGCGGAGTGGAAGGAGGCGACCAACATCAACACCCAGGAGGTGAACTCTCAGCCGGACAAGTGCTTCATGCGCATCGTGCGCGAGTGGCTGAAGATCAACTGCGAGGGTGGCGTCACCGGCTACAGCGGTATGGAGGGCTTCGGCTCCGAGCTGGCGGACTACTTCGAGTCCGTGAAGGTGGGTAAGTGGGCGGACTTTGTGGTGCGCCTCCGCAAGGGCAAGGTGCTCAAGCTGCGCATCCAGCGGACCGAGGGGGAGGCGGTGCTGTTCGTCAACTGGCCTGTCGGTGAGGACAAGCCGACCATCGTGGCCATGGGTCGCGGCAAGAGCTGAGCTCGCGGGGCCGTGGCGGCGCGGTGCCGTCCAACCCCCCGATCGATCCGGTCATTCTGTGATGGAAGCTGACTATTCGTTAGCGCTGGCGCTGGCTCGGTACGACCGCTGAGCGGGGGCGGGTTTGAAACCCGCCCCTACGGGGTAGGCAGCTGCTCGCAACTCAGTCGCCGCTCAACTGGCGCCGAGAGCTGACTATTGCCCCGACGGGTATGGTCATCTTCACTGACCGCAGGTCAGTCGCTGCCCACTGCGAGTTGGTGGCTGTGGCGCACGTCTTTGCCCTCCACCATGAACACCACCATCTCCGCGATGTTCGTGGTGTGGTCGGCGATGCGCTCGAGGTAGCGGCCCACCGAGAGCACGCGCTGGGTGTTGTCAGGGTCCATCATCATCTGCTGGTTCAGCGCGGGGAAGGTGCGCGCGTAGGCGGCGTCCACCAGTGAGTCGCGCTCCATCACCTGGCGCGCCTTGTCGGCGTCGCGGGTCACGAAGGCGTCCAAGCAGTCGCGCAGCATGATGCAGGTGGTCTGCGCCATCTCCGGTAGATCGGGCGGCACCTCCACCGGGGGCTGATGGCACAGCTCCGAGGTGCGCTCGGAGATGTTCGCCGTCAAGTCGCCCATCCGCTCGAGATCGGTCACCAGCTTGAGGGTGGTGGTGATGAAGCGCAGATCGCTCGCGACCGGGGAGCGCAGCGCTAAGAGCCGCAGGCAGCGCTCATCGATGTCCACCTCGAGGCCGTCCACCTCGGCCTCCATCGCGATGGTGGACCGCGCCAGCGCCTCATCCCGCTGCTCGAAGGCGCGGATGGAAGCGTGCAGCATCTCCTCCACCTTGGAGCCCATCAGGAGCACACGCTCACGGAGCTCTTCTAGCTCGCGTCCATAGGCTCGGTCGGTGTGCAGCTTCGTCACGTTGGCATCTCCAAGGAGACGGCGCAGCCGCCTCCACCGGTTCACTCGGAACCCAGCACCACCGGAACGTCTGCGTCACTCCTTGGCCCCGGTGGGGCCCTCCTCAACAGGCCAGGTGGCGCTTCGTGGGTCCATGACCCCGCCGGCGCGCTCATGCGGCCGATGTGAAGCGCCTCCTCACCGAAGGTTACCCTAGCCTGCTTTCTGCCATTTTGCCACGCTGAATCTGGGGTAGCAGCTCAAGCCACTTGGTCGCTCACGGGGGCTCGCCACACCGGGAGCCGCAGCCAGAACGCCGCGCCCCCGCCGAGCTCGCTCTCCACGCCCACGCTGCCGCCATGCGCCTCCACCAGGTGCTTGACGATGGACAGCCCGAGCCCAGTGCCGCCCACGCCTCGTGAGCGTCCTTTATCCACGCGATAAAAGCGCTCGAAGACGCGGCTCAGGTGCTCCTGCGCGATCCCCGGCCCGCTGTCCGTCACCCGCAGCTCCACCATCGCGCCCAGCAAGTGCCCGCTGATCTCCACCTGGTCCCCCTCGCGCGTGTATTTCAGGGCGTTGTCCACCAGGTTGCTCACGGCGTGCTCCAGCGCGCGCGAGTCCACGTCGAGCGGCGGCAAATCGTCAGGAGTACTCACCACTAAGCTGATGCGCCGCTCCCGGGCGCGACCCTCGAACATCTTGAGGTGCTGTTGGAGGAACGGCCGAAGCTCCAGCGGCGCTCGCTGGAGGCGGAAGGCGCCGGACTCGATGCTCGAGAGGCTGAGCAAATCTTCCACCAGATCGCGTAGGCGGATCGCGTTGCGATCGATTATCTCGATGAAGCGCGCGGCCGCCTTCGGATCTTCCTTCGCGCCGCTCATCAAGGTCTCCGCGGCCGAGTGGATGGAGGCGACCGGCGTGCGAAGCTCGTGGGACACGTTGGCCACGAAGTCGCGGCGCATCCCCTCCAGCCGGCGCATCTCGGTGACGTCGAAGAACACCAGCAGCCAGCCTTGCTCCGGCACCGGCTGCACTTGCACCAGGAGCACCCGCGGCTTCAGGCCCCGCACCTCGATCTCCCCGCGCTGTGCGTCCAGCGTCTGCCGCGCCAGCGCGAGCAGCGCGTGGAGCTCTGACTGACGCACCGCCTCGAGCAGGGTGCTGCCCTCGACGTCATTCTGGATCCACAGCATCTCGCGCAGCGCCGGGTTCAAGTGGCGGATGCGCCCCTCAGTGTCGAGCAGCATCACGCCCTCGCGCATGCTCTCGAGGATGCTGCTCATCTTGTCGCGCTCGCTGGTGAGCTCCGCCAAGGTGGAGGAGAGGTTGGTCGCCAAGAGGTCGAGCACGGCGCCGAGCGGCGCGAGCTGGCTGCTCTTGGGGACGCGGGCGCGCACGCTCAAATCACCGTCGGCCATCGACCGCGCCACCTCAGTGAGGTGGGTGGTGGTCGCGGTGAGCGAGCGCGTCATGAGGCGCGTCAGTAAAGCTGCCAATATGAGCGCGATGGGGATCGCCCAACGCAGCTCCACGCGCATCGAGACGAGGGCCGCGCCGAGCGCCACGCCCACCAGCAGCAGCAGGACCAATGAGAGCTGCGTCGTGAGGCCCAGCTTCAATGAGCAGCCTCTCCGGGTGAGCCCACGAAGCGGTAGCCCACGCCACGCACGGTCTCGATGTAGTCGCGCGCGGCGTGGAGCTTCTCGCGCAGGCGCTTGACGTGGGTGTCCACGGTGCGAGTCGTGATGCTGGAGTCCATGCCCCACACATCTTCCAGCAGGGTGCCCCGCGACTGCACGCGATCTTTCCGATCATAGAGCGTGATGAGGAGCCTGAACTCAAGCGCCGTCAGCTCGACCACGGCGTCCTCCACCCACACCCGGTGCGCGTCGCGCGCGAAGCGCAGGCAACCGAACTCGACCACCACCTCCTCTTGAGGGTCGCTGCTCGACTCAGCGCGCCGCAAGATGGCGTTCACCCGCAGCAGCAGCTCCCGCACGCTGAACGGCTTCACCACGTAGTCTTCAGCACCGAGCTCGAAGCCGACCACTCGATCGATCTCCTCGCCCTTCGCCGTCAGCATGATCACCGGGACGCTGCGCGTCGCCGGGTTGTCCTTGATCGCGCGGCACACCTCCGTCCCCGACATGTCAGGGAGCATCAGATCGAGCAGCACTAAGCTTGGCCGTTTGTCGCGCACCAGGGCCAGGGCGTCCGCGCCTCGCAGCGCAGGCAGCACCTCGTGTCCGGCTTGTTCTAGGTTGTACTGCAGCACAGCCTGCAGATCGGGCTCGTCTTCAACAACGATGATTCGTGCCATGGGGGTGCCAGTGACTAGTGGGGGCCCGTGACGAGACGGTGACAGGATGGAGCCGATATGGCGGCAGGCCAAGCGGTTTCAATGAGCGATCCTCCGCGCGGACTCGATCGGCGCTGATCGGGCATCAGGTCGAGCACCTTCGATTGGGGGAGGGGGGGGGTCGCCCCAGACGCGCGGCGCTCCTCGTCACCGCGAGCCAGCCGTGCGTCTTCGCGACTCGTCGGCACCGCGAGTTCGTTGAACGTCGCTGCGAGCGGGCCACCGACCTTGAGACGTCACGATCGTGTCACCCACTGCCGCCTCGCGTCGACCGGATTGACACAGGTTTGCTCCTAGTTTGCCGAACCGCCACGCCCGCGTCACCGAGGGCGCGCACCGTCCGCGCATCCGATGGACCCGAGAGCGTGGACACAGGGCGGCAGGGACCGCGGCCGGGCGGCGCGCCTCAGCGTGGGCCTCGGCGGCGGCGTGGTGATGATGGCAGCCATGCTGACCTTCATGAAGCTCGCGGGCGCGGGTGGTGGCGCGTCCCCCTTGCAGTCGGAGCCCGAGGTGGTCCACGTCGAGCTCGCGAAGACCCCCGAGGAGGAGCCGCCCGAGGAGGCGGAGGCGCCCGAAGAGCCCGGCCCGCGCGCGGCGGGCCCCGTGATGCCGCGGCTGGTGGTGCCCCAGGAGATCCCGAAAGAGCAAGTCAAAGAGACTGACGTGAAGCCCGCTGAGTCAGGCGAAGGTCAGGGCGACCCCTACGCGAACGCCGGGGGCGGCGGGCAAGGGAAGGGCACGGCGGCGCCCAAGCCCGCCCCCGCGCCGGAGCCCAAGCCCGCGCCCGCTCCGAAGGCGGTCAGTCAGACGCCCGAGAAGAAGAAGGTGTTCCGCGGGGGTGAGGTGGCGGTCGAGCCCACGCCTCACAGCCGCCCTCACCCAGCCTACCCCGCCGCCGCGCGGTCCGCCGGGATCGAAGGCGTGGTCGTCGTCCGCTACGTGATCACCGAGGCGGGCGCGACCGCCGCGGTGAAGGCGGTGCGTGGCCCCGCCGAGCTGCTGGCCGCGTGTGAGGCCGCCGTGCGCAGCTGGACCTTCACGCCCGCCAGGGACGCCGCCGGGCAGGCCGTCCCGGTGGTCAAGTTCGCGCGCTTCCCGTTTAAGATTAAGACCTGAGGAGTATATCCATGCGGAATAGTAACCTGGAGCAGCGTACGGTGATGGGAGTAGCGACATGACCCTCGACCCGATCGAGATTTGGAACCACATGAGCGGCCTGAACAAGGCCATCGCCGTCTTGCTGCTCGCGATGGGCGCAGCCAGCTTCGGCGTCGTCATCGAGCGCTTGCTCGCCTTCGCGCGCGCGAACCGCGAGTCGCGGCAGTTCATCGAGGAGGCGGCGCCGCTGCTCGACGCGTGGCGCATGGGTGAGCTGGTGACGCTCGCCGAGCGCTACCCAAGCTCAGGGCTGGCGCGCCTGGTGGGCGCGATGATGCACCGCTATCAGCGCGGCCTCTCGCGCCCGGAGGGGGGCCTCAGCCCGATTGAGATGGCGCGCAGCGAGGTGGAGCGCACCAAGGAGGGCCTCGGCGCCGAGCTTCGTCGCGGCTTCACGGTGCTGAGCTCAGTGGCTTCAGTGGCGCCCTTCGTGGGGCTGCTGGGCACCGTGGTCGGCATCATCATGGCCTTCAACGCCATCGGCGCGGGCGGCGACGCAGGGATGTCCCAGGTGATGACCGGCATCGCTGAGGCGCTGTTCGAGACCGCGCTGGGCCTGATGATCGCGATCCCAGCGGTGCTGCTGTTCAACTACCTCACGGGGCGCGTGAACCAAATCGAGCTGACGCTGGCGCGCTCCTCCGGCGAGCTGCTGGATGAAATGGAGAGTCGACATGAGACGCCGATCGCCGAAGTCCCCCGCGCGCGCCAAGCCGCCTGAGCCGGACATCAACATCACGCCGCTCGTCGACGTGGTGCTGGTGCTGCTCATCATTTTCATGGTGGTGGCGCCGGCCTTGAACAACGATCTGGTGAGGCTCCCCACGATTGAGGCGGCCGATTCGAAGCCCCAGAGCGACGACGCGCTCGAGCTGACGCTCACCAAGGACGGGCAGTACCTGTACCAGGAGCAGCGGCTCGACAAGGACGCGCTAGCGCGTGAGCTGCGCGCGGCGCGCGAGGCCGCCGCGGGGCGTCAGCTGCTGCTCAAGACGGACATCGAGGTGCCCTATGAGCGGGTGCGCGCGACGCTCGGGCTGCTGCAAGACATCGGCTTCAAGGGCGTGAGCCTGAAGGTTGAGGAGCGAGCGCGCGAGCAGCGCCGCTGAGGAGACATCATGGCTTTTCACGTTGCTTCTGGCCCGAATAAGCATGGCAACCCCCCAGCGGTGAACATCACGCCGCTGGTGGATGTGGCCCTGGTGGTGCTCATCATCTTCATGATCGTCGCGCCGATGATGACCAAGACCTTCTGGCTCAACATCCCCAAGAAGGACACGGAGCGCGCGCCAGAGCCTCAGCAGCCCGAGCCGCCGCTGGTCTTGACGCTGACTCCCAAGGGCGAGGTGAAGCTGAACCAGACGGTGGTGCCGAAGGGCGAACTCACCGCGCGGCTGCCGCGCGTGCTGGCCTCACGACGGAGTCAGGTCGTCTACTTCGACGCGCATGATGGCGCGAGCTACGCGGAGGCGGTGGAGGTGATGGATCTCGCGCGCCAGGGCGGCGCTCGATCGCTCGCGATGCTGACCCAGCGCGTCGCGGAGTAGCGCGTAAAGCACTTCATGGCGCACGAGCGCCGCATGGCACACGAGCGCCGCATGGCACACGAGCGCCGCAGGGAGTCAGTTTAGCTGATTATAGCTGGCCGCGCTGAGCAGGTAGTCAGGTTGCAGAACGAAGAGCCTGGCGCGGCGCCTTGGAGCGCCTTGCCCAACCCCCAAAACCCGAGAAAATCGATGAGAGCACGTCACTACCTCACGGCCTGCGCGCTGATCTATCCCTTGATGGTGAGCCCCGCCTACGCTGAGCCTGAGCCCGAGGAGGACGAGGCGGAGACGTTCGAGTCCACGGAGGAGCCCCACGAGGAGGAGCCCCCTGCTGATGCGCCACCCCAGGCGCCCGCTGGCGACGATGAGTACGACCTGGAGGATTATGAGGACGCGTCCGAGACGGACTTGACGGAGAAGCCGGCGGCGGGGCGCGGCGCGCTGACGGGCACCGTGCTCGACACCAAGTACCGTGAGCCACTGGTGGAGGCGCAGGTCGAGGTGATCGGGCACGGCGCGAAGGCGCTCACCAACGTGGAGGGCCGCTTCCGCCTGGAGTTGCCGCCAGGAAAGTACAGCTTGCGGATCGGCTACGACGCGCACCTCACGCAGCGCATCGATCAGGTGGTGATCGCGGAGGGTGAGGTGAAGAGCCTGAGCGTGCGGCTGCGCCCCGACGCGAGCGCGGTGGAGACCTTCGTGGTGGAGGCCAAGGCGGACACGTCGAGCCTCGTCGGGCTCTCCTTGGCGCGCCAGAGGTCGGCGGCGATGGGGGACAGCGTGGGTCGCTCGGAGATCTCGAAGACGCCCGATCGTGACGCGGCCCAGGCCGCGCAGCGGGTGGTGGGCGCCACCCTCGTGGACGGCCGCTTCATCTACGTGCGCGGCCTTGGCGATCGGTACACCAACGCGCAGCTGAACGGCGCTCCGCTGCCGAGCCCGGAGCCAGACCGCCAGGCGGTGCCACTCGATCTGTTCCCCACCTTGGTGCTTGAGAGCCTGACCGTCGCCAAGACCTTCACGCCGGACAAGCCGGGCGATTTCGCGGGGGGCTCCGCGCGGATTGAGACGCGTGATCTGCCAGAGGAGCTCTTGCTTAGCACCTCCTTGGGCCTCGGCTTCAATAGTCAGTCCACCTTCCGTGAGCGGCTCAGCTACCGCGGTAGCTCCACGGACTTCCTCGGCTTCGATGGTGGCACTCGGCGCATGCCCAGCTTACCTGACTACAAGCTCTCACGCGGGATCCGTAAGGGCGACGGCGATTTCGTGCTGCCGGACGAGCTCGCGGTGCATGGGCGCCAGATCAACTCGTACATGAGCCCGCTCCGCGCCTTCACCCCGCCCAACCACAGCATGAACGTGGTCGCCGGCAACACCTGGGCGCTGGGCGGCGAGTCGAAGCTCGGCGCCGCGTTGGCGCTCACCTATGGGCGCTCCTACAACCTGATCGAGGGGCGCACGCGCCAGAGCTTCATTTACCGCCAGGCGGAGCAGGAGCTCACGCGCGTGAACTCGCTGAAGGAGGACTCCGGCGTCGACAAAGTGCGCTGGGGCGCGTTCGGGACGCTGACTTACCAGCACAGCCCGGAGCACCGCTTGACCCTCACGGGGCTCCGTAGCCAGAGCTCGGATGACACCGCGCAAGTGCAAGAGGGCTACCACCAGAGCCGCGCGGCGATCTTAAGCAGCACGCGCCTCCGCTTCGTGAGCCGGGCGCTGAACTTCGGTCAGCTGAAGGGCGAGCACACCTTCCCGATGCTGAACCGCGCGACCATCGATTGGAACCTCTCGCTCTCCAAGGCCACCCGCGACGAGCCCGACACGCGGAACACGGTGTACGCCGAGCAGCCGGGCGGCGGCTTCGTCTACGTGGACGGCTCCGAGAGCGGCTCTCACTTCTACGCCGAGCAGGGGGAGAGCTCGCTCGGCGCGGGCCTCGACTACACGCAGCCGCTGAGCGAGGATGAGGAGTCGGTGAAGTTGAAGTTCGGTGGGCTGCTCAGTGAGCGGGCCAGGAGTTTTGACTCACGCCGCTTCTCGCTGCGGCGCTTGCCCGGCTCACCCGACGACCCGTTCGTGTGCCCCGAGATGACGCTCAGCTGCTCTGACCGCACCTTCACCCAGGACAACATCGGGCGCGTGCTGGAGCTGCAAGAGACGACCTTCGCGAATGACGCCTATCAGGCGGACCTCGACGTGTACGCCGGGTACGTCATGGCGGACGCTCAAGTCACCGAGTGGCTCCGGGTGATCGTCGGCGAGCGCGTGGAGGTGACGCGCCAGAGCATCCGCTCCTTCGACCCGTTCGCGCCTGAGAGCCGCGCCGTAGCCACGGACCTCAAGAGCACGGACCTGCTCCCCGCGGCGAGCCTCATCTTCAGCACCTCCGAAGAGACCAAGCTGCGTTTGGCCGCGACGCGCACCTTGGCGCGGCCGCAGCTGCGTGAGCTCGCGCCGTTTCGCTTCGACAACTACTTTGGCGGCTACTCGGAGGCGGGCAACCCCGACCTCAAGCTCACCAAGATCATCAACTTGGACGCGCGCTTCGAGTGGTTCCCCAGCCTGACGGAGGTGGTCGCCGCGAGCGTCTTCTACAAGCAGTTCAAGGACCCGATTGAGCAGTACATCGCCTCCTCCAATGACTCGGTTTTGGTCAGCTACCAGAACTCAGACGGCGCGCGGCTGTTCGGGGTGGAGCTGGAGGGCCGCAAGGCGCTCGGCTTCCTGAGCCCGAGCCTCACGGACTTCAGCGCCGTGCTGAACGCCACCCTCAGCACCTCGCAAATCGAGCTCTCGGCGGACGCCAACGACTTCTCCACCAGCCGCGAGCGGCCGCTCTCGAATCAGCCGAGCTACACCATCAACGCGGCGCTCGACTACAGCAGCGACGCGCTGGGGCTCCGCGGCCGCCTGCTCTACAACATCGTCGGCCGGCAGATCGTGTCCGTTGGCTACGAGGGCCTGCCGGATGTCTACCAGCAGCCACGCCACCAGCTCGATCTCGCCCTCGCGAAGTCGCTAGGGACACATTTTGAGGTCGCGCTGAACGCTAAGAACCTCCTGAACGCCGCGTTCATTGAGACCCAAGGCAAGACGAACAGCGGCGATAACGTGGTGGACGAGTACCGCGTCGGGAGCGAAGTGGGGCTGACGGGGAGCTATAAGTATTGAGGGCTGACGGTGTGCACGGCGTTCGTGCTCGTTGAGCAGCTGGTGGTACGGTTAGCTGTCTAGTGGCAGGCTCGGCCCCTTTGGGTGGGGTCGATCATGGTGTTCTCCCGAGGACAAAGCGGGCCTTCGCCTTCCTGAGCATCTCGTACGGGCTCGCGTAGGGCACCCCAAGCGCGACACACGCGGTCGGCACCTTGATGCGTTGCCTGGAGTTGGACGGCACCTCGTGGGTGACGACCGTCATCTTGCGTGCGTGCGCGACCGCGACGAGCTGAGAGTCAGCGATGCTCAGGAACTCGGTGGCGGCTGCCGCTGTGAAGTCACCCGAGCGCGCCCAAGCGGCGATGTGTCCCAACGAGGGTGCATCAGTTGGCTGCAGTGGGAGGAAGAAGCCCTTCGCACGAGTTGTGGCCCAATCGCTGACATCATCACCCGGTACCAACTCGGCCAGCACCTTCTCGAGGCTCTGAACGTGACCTGCGGCGTTAGCCTCAACGAGCCAGTCCCAGAAGGCTGGGCAGAAGTCGAGCCCATACTCTCGACGCGCGGCCTGCACGAAGATGTTGGTGTCGAGGAGCCAGCTCATACTGATAGCCCAACGCGTCGCGAGAGCTCCTGGAAGGCTGTGCTGTTGCGCACCCCCAGCAGACGGAATGCCTCGGTGAAGGTGGTGTTGCCCTCGAGCGCGCTGGCAATGACATCACGCGCAAAGCGGTGACCGACGCGCTTCAGGGCGGTTGCGTAGAAGTTCCCACCCGCGCCGCCGCCTGCGGCCGGGAGGGCTTGGGCGGCCCGGCTGAAGCACTGTCGGTAAGTTTGCTCGGGCAACCCCGAGCGCTCGGCGACCCGCCGTACCGACACGAGCGGCGATACGCGTAGCTCGCGGGTCAGGTTCCCTGCTGCGTGCTGGACGTCCTGCTCATCGCGTGCGGTGCTGACGTACTCGCTGGGAGCCAGGAGTTCGGACGCGACCGCATCGCACCATGCCTCAACCTCCTCGTGTCGGAATTCGGCCAGATCTTCATTCGACAAACCTGGTTTCCCGAGCGCGAGATGAGCGAGCTCATGACAGAGCGTGAAGGCGTGCGCGGCCTTGTGGTCTGCCGCATTGACGAACACGTAGGGAGCCAGCGCATCGACGAGCGAGAACCCGCGGAACTCGGCTGGATTGAGCGCGCGCCGGGTGTTGTTGC
The DNA here is from genome assembly GCA_964415255.1 of uncultured Polyangiaceae bacterium. Taxonomy (GTDB): domain Bacteria; phylum Myxococcota_A; class Polyangia; order Polyangiales; family Polyangiaceae; genus JAHBVY01. The sequence goes on from CAYQAC010000044.1 coordinate 11,321, forward strand.
CAACAACACCATTGATCGAGACCACCACCCCGAGCGCCTGAACGCGATCGATGAGCGCCTTGGTCGCGGCCTCCCAGTTCAGGTGCTCCTTCCGCTGATGTGGCTCGAAGCCGAGTAGTTCACGCAGCCGCTCCGCGACGTTCGTCGGCTTCTCGTCTAACGTCGTGCTCCCGACCCAATCAACGGCGTCAAGCCGCTCGCTCGTGGCGTACTCCTTGAACCAATCCTGGCGGCGTTGCGCGGCGTAGAGCGTGTCGAGCAGATCGCCCGAAGGCGGACCCAGATCGTGCTCACGAAAATCTGCGATCGGCAGCGGCTCTTCTGGTGGCTCGGGCAAGAACAGGTAACCGAACGGCACATGAGTCGCCTGAGCGAAGACCTCAAGCTGCTTGAAAGTGGGCAGCGTTTTGCCCGTCAGCCACGCCTCGAACTTGGGGAAGCGCGCGCCCAGCTCAAGCCCATCGAGGCGTGAGCGCTCGCACGCCCACAGGAGGAGCGCGGGTTTCACTTCGACGCGCGCCGTCATGCCGATATCCCCGACTTCTTCGATAGGTTGAGCTGCTCAGCTACCCTGGTCAAGCCCCGCCATACTACCCCGTTGAACCTTCCGGCTCAACGCCAGCCCGAGGTCGCGCCCCGCCGGGCGACTACCCCAGCGCCTGGCTCACCCAATCAGCAGCATACCTGTCCAAATCGACACTCTGCCGATCCTCAGCGCCCTCACTAGGCGCTGACAGCGCCATGGGCGTCAGCCCGGCGGGCAGCGTGAGCTCTTTAGGCAGCTCACCTGACCACACCACGAAGGCGCCCAAGGCCAAGAGCCGGTCGCACAGCGCGCGCTGGGCCTCCACCGTGAGCGGCGACGTGGGCGCCACCATCACCGCGAAGCGCCCGCGATCGAACAGCTGCCGCTCGAGCGCCGAGCACAGCTCCCGGAGCTGCTCCACTTCGCCGCCCGTGACCGCGACGAGCCCCGCTGAGTGACCGAGCCGCGCGGCGCGCTCCGCCGGGCTCACCTGGCTCCCGTCGATGAGCCCCGCTGGGCCCGCGCCCTGCTGCTGCTCCCGCGGCACGATCATGCCGGCGCCGACGGTGTTGTTGGTGAGCGAGTCGATGACGATGAAGGCGCCGGTGATGCGGTGCTCTTGGTAGGGGTCGATGAACAGCGGCCGGTGCGCGTGCAGGGTGACGCGGCCGATGTCGTTCATCACCAGCTCCGTGGCGGGCTCATGCTCAAGCGTGCTCAGATCAGTACGGTGGTGCAGCGTGTGGATCCGCGCGCGGGAGTATTGGGTCGTGTGCTTGACGAAGTAGGTCTTCTGGAGGTCGAGCGGCCGCTCGCTCAGCCACACCAGCATCGCCTCCACCTCGTGCGTGACCTCCGGCGGCGCCTCCGGGCTGACCAGCATGTCACCGCGGCTGACGTCCACCTCGTCCTCAAGGCGCAGGGTGACGCTCATCTGTGCGCTGGCGCGCTCCAGCGCCCCAGCGTAGGTGTCGATGCTCACCACGCGCGTGCGCTGACGTGAGGGCAGTACCATGATTTCGTCACCTGGGCTGACGGTGCCCGCCGCGACCTGCCCCGCGAAGCCGCGGTAGTCGAGGTGCGGCCGCAGCACGTACTGCACCGGGAACCGGAGCGCCCCCCCCCCTCTGGGGGCCGGCCGTAGAGCGCCGCCGGCGCCGCTCTTGGCGCCCCGCTTGAGAGGCAGCTCCTCTAGCTGGGTGAGCAGCGGTGGCCCTGCGTACCACGGCATCGCTTGCGAGCCGCTGACCACGTTCTCTCCCCGCAGCGCGCTGATGGGCGTGAAGTGGACGCTCTCGAAGCTGAGCTTCGCCGCGAACGCCGTGAACTCAGCGACGATGGCCTCATAACGAGCCTCCTCGTAAGCCACCAAGTCCATCTTGTTCACGCACACGAAGAGGTGCGGGATGCCGAGCAAGGACGCGATGTAAGCGTGGCGCCGCGACTGCACCAGCACCCCCAGGCGCGCGTCGATCAGGATGATGGCGACGTCCGCGGTGGAGGCGCCGGTCGCCATGTTGCGGGTGTACTGGACGTGCCCCGGGGTGTCCGCGATGATGAATTTGCGCTTTGCCGTGGAGAAATAGCGGTAAGCGACGTCAATCGTGATGCCCTGCTCGCGCTCGGCCTTGAGGCCGTCCGTCAGGAGTGAGAAGTCAATCTCTTGGTCTTCTTGCTTGGTGGCGCGGCGCGCCGCCGAGAGCTGATCTTCATACACCCCGTGGGTGTCGTGGAGCAGCCGGCCAATCAAGGTGGATTTGCCGTCGTCCACGCTCCCCACGGCGACGAAGCGGAGCAGCTCCTTCTGCTGGAGGACGTCAAGGTAACTGACGATATCCGCCGTGATCTGCGCGCTCTCGTCGGTCATTAGAAGTAGCCCTCGCGCTTCTTGGTCTCCATGGAGCCCTCCTCATCGAAGTCGATCAGCCGCCCGCCGCGCTCCGAGTGCCGCGTGAGCAGCATCTCCTGCAAGATCTCCGGGAGCGTGGTGGCGCTGGAGCGCATGGCGCCGGTGAGCGGGTAGCAGCCGAGGGTGCGGAAGCGCACCCGCTCGAGCCGCGGCTGCTCCCCAGGCGCGAGCGGCAGCCGAGCGTCGTCCACCATCAAGAGCTGCCCGTCGCGCTCCACCACGGGGCGCTCCGCCGCGTAGTAGAGCGGCACGATCGGGATACTTTCCTTGTAGATATAAAGCCAGACGTCCAGCTCGGTCCAGTTGGAGAGCGGGAACACGCGGATGCTCTGCCCGCGGTTCAGCTTGCTGTTGTAGAGGTTCCACAGCTCTGGGCGCTGGTTCTTCGGGTCCCAGCTGCCGTTCTCGTCGCGGAAGGAGTAGATGCGCTCCTTAGCGCGGCTCTTCTCTTCATCCCGCCGGGCGCCGCCGAAGGCCGCGTCGTAGCCGCCCGCCGCCAGCGCCTGGAGCAGCGCCTGCGTCTTCATCACCGTGGTGTACTTCTGGCTCCCGTGGGAGAAGGGGGTGATGCCCTCTCGCACACCGTCTTGATTGGTGTGGACGCGCAGCTCGAGCCCCAGCTCCTTCGTGTAGGCGTCGCGGAACTCCGTCATCTCACGGAATTTCCACGTGGTATCGATGTGGAGCAGCGGGAACGGGAGCTTGGCGGGGTGAAACGCCTTCTCCGCGAGCCGCAGCATGACGGAGGAGTCCTTCCCGATCGAGTAGAGCATCACCGGGTTCTCGAACTCGGCGGCGACCTCGCGGATGATGTGGATGCTCTCAGCCTCGAGCTCGGCGAGGTGAGTCAGCTCTTCTCTTGCAAAACGTGGTGTCACGGAAAACCCTGCTGAGTGGTGGACCCTCCTCTACTCTCGGGGGCCAGGGCCATCAACCTCGGTCGCGTCGCTCGCGTCGCCCGCGCTGTCTCGGCGCTCACTCGCGACGCTGAGGTCATCAGGCGCCTCCACGGGGGTACCCCGCGCGCGGAGCTGGTCCCAGTCGAGCTCGCCTGCCTGCGCCTGCGACAGCCGATCGAGGTACATGTCACGTGGCGTCTCGCGCACCCCGAGCGACGCCAGGTGGTCGGTGACAAACTGCACGTCGAACAGGGTGAGGCCCGCCTCGAACAGCCAGCGCGCCGCGGTCACCAGCACGGCCTTGGAGGCGTCGCGCTCCAGGAAGAACATGCTCTCCGCCGCGAACGCGCGGCCGACGGCCACCCCGTACATGCCCCCCACGAGCCTCCCCTCGCGCCACGCCTCGAAGCTGTGCGCGTGGCCCTCACGGGCGAGCCTGGTGAAGGCGTCGATCATCTCGGGCAAGATCCAGGTGCCATCGGGGCGGCCCTCCGCGCACGCGTGGATCACCGCCTCGAAGGCGCGGTCACAGCTGATCTGGAAGCGCCCGCTCCGCAGCGTCCGCTCCAGGCGTCGCGAGACGTGTAAGTGCTCCGCGTCGAGCGTCGCCCGCGGGTTGGGGCACCACCACAAGATGGGTGACCCGCCGCTATACCAAGGGAAGATCCCCAGGCGGTAACCGGCCATCAACCGCGCCGAGCTGAGGCTGCCGCCCACGCCGACCAGCCCCTCGTCGTCGGCGGCGCGCGGGTTGGGGAAGGCGACGCCCCGCGCTGAGAGGATGAGCGGGAGCAAGGAGCGGCGTCGGGCCATGCGGGCTCGGTCAGCAGAGCAGGCCGCCGCGCTGAGTTCAAGCGCCAGGCCGGCGCGGTTCGGCGAGAAACAGGGGGCACGGTCCGCCGGCGCCCTGTGGTAAACCGTTCGTCGCCCCTCGCCGGCGCCAGTTTCCCTGACAGAATCCGCCCGATGCGACTCGCCTCCCTGACGCTCCGCGTGTTCCTCATCAGCTGGCTGGTGATGGGGACCCTGCTCGGCTACCTGGCGCGGCGCGCGGCGCGCGGCTTCATCACGCGCGCAGCGCGCGACACGCTGCGGGGTGAGGCGCTGGCGCGGCTGCTTGAGCGGCTCGGCGCCACCTTCATCAAGTTCGGTCAGATTTTGAGCACCCGGCCTGATCTCCTGAACGCGGAGTACACCGGCGCGCTGGCGAAGCTCCAAGACGCCGTGGCCGAGGAGCCGTTCGAGGCAATCTCCCAGGTGCTGGACGAAGAGCTGGGTGAGCGCCGGGCGCGGCTCGCCAGCGTCGAGCCGAAGAGCTTGGCGGCGGCGTCGGTGGCGCAGGTCCACCGCGGCGTGCTGGACACCGGTGAGGTGGTGGCCATCAAGGTGCAGCGCCCGCGCGCCGCGTCGCAGATCGAGCGAGATTTGGTGATCTTGGCGTTCGGCGCGAGGCTCTTGGACCGCATCCCCACCGTGCGGCTGCTCAGCCTGCCGGGCGCGGTGGAGCGCTTCGGGGAGGCGCTCACGGGCCAGCTAGATTTCCGTAAGGAAACTGAGAATAACCGGCGCTTCGCCGCGAACTTCGCCGACGTGGAGGGCATCGACGTGCCGCGCTTGTTCGACGAGCTGTGCACGGCGAAGGTGATCGTGATGGAGTTCGTGGAGGGGGTGAAGGCGACTGAGCCCGAGCGGGTGGGGGGGGATAGGAAGCGCCTGGCTCAGCTCGGCGGCGAGTGCATCTTGAAGATGACCTTCACGGACGGCTTCGTGCACGCGGATTTGCACCCCGGCAACATCATCCTCACGGAGGACAGCCGCGTGGTGCTGATCGACCTCGGGATGGTGACAGAAATCCCTGCGGATATTCTGCGGCCCTGGGTGCAGACCTTCGTCGCCTTGAGCCAGCAAGACGGCGCCGCGGCGGCGCGGGTGTTCTACGGCTACGCGCCGAGCGTCGGCTGTGAGGACTACGCTGCGTTCGAGGCGGAGGTGGAGGGGTACCTCAAGGGGATCTACGGCAAGACCTTGGGGGAGGTGGAGATCAGCGAGGTGGTGGGCGGCATGATGAACGTGCTGCGCAAGCACCGCGTGCAAATTGACCCCACCTTCACCGTGGTGAACCTGGCGCTGCTCGTCGCGGAGGGCCTCGGCAAGCAGCTAGATCCTGAGATCGATCTGATCCCGCTCGCCACGCCTTACCTCACCCGCGCCATGCTCACGGCGCCGCCCGGCCGCCCACCGAACCGCCCCATCCCCGGTGAGGCGCCTGACATAGTGGCATAGTGGCGCATGGCATAGTGGCGCGTGGCGTGACGGCGCGCGACTTCAACGCCAGGTGGACTCGCCAAGCGGCTCAGCTCGGGCGCGGTGCCGTCCAACCCCCAAAAAAAGAAATGCCGTGAGGATTCTAGTTTTGGGGGTGTGGCACCGAGCCTGACGACAACGGGCCAGGCTCCTTCGCCGTGCCTGACGGTCCAGGTGACTGACTACTTCACGGTGCGGCGCGCTGCAGGCGCTGCTCCTTCGTCCATGGGCTCGGCTTCGGTGTCCACCACGCGCACCCGGGTGGGCGCTGGGCGGCCTTTTTGAGCGGCGCTGCGGGCCGCGTCACGTGCGCGACGACGCACTCGGAGCGCCGCGCGTCGTAGCTGACGATCGCCGCGCAGCGCGGCGTCACGGAGCCCGTCGGTGGCGCGCGGCACCTTGCGCCGGAGCACCACTGAAACAAGGGTGATCAGGAACCCGATCAGGAGCGGGAGCGAGACCCGTAGCAGCGCGAAGTTCGCCACGCGGGCGGCGACCAGCAGGGTCAACACGAGGCCCACCAGGAGCCCACTTAAGCTGAACCGGAGCCGGAACTGCTCAGACAGCTCACCTGACGAAGTGCGCTCAGCCGTGCGCCGCGTGCTCGATTTCGTCTTCGGCTTCTTCTTTGCGGAGCGCTCGCTCCGCTTGCGTCGCGGCTCGGCCTCTTGAGGGCCCTCCGCCGCCGCTTCAGGCTCGGCCTCAGGTGGCCCAAACAGCTGCTCAACGCCCTGCGGCACATCCACTAGGCGCTGGTCTGGGTCCGGTGTGAGCATCCACGACAGGAGCTGCACCAGCCGCGGATCGGCGCCGGACCCCAGCGCGCGCCGCACGTCGATCGCCAGGCCTTGGTGCGGTTGGTCCTCTGGGTTTACCCCGGTGAGCAGCACCAGCGCCGTGGCGCCCAAACCGTAAACATCACTGACGGGTAGCGCGCGGCCTTGGAACTGCTCCGGCGCCATGTAGCCATAGGTGCCGGCGATGGTGCTGCCGTCCTCTTTGAGCCGGTCTCGCACCGAGCCAAAATCCACCAGGCTGAACCCGCCATCTTCACGCAGGATGAGGTTCCTCGGCTTGATGTCGCGGTGAATCACCGGCGGCGCCTTCCCGCGCAGGTAGCGGAGCACGTCGCCGATGGCGCGCAGCAGCTCCAGCACCTGCCGAGTGTCGAGCAGCGCCCCCTGTTCACGCCGCGCCTCCAGATCTTGCCCCGGGACGAGGGACATCACGAGCAGCAACGCGCCGTCTTCCTCGAAGTGGTCCAGGTACTGGGGCAGCGCGGGGTGACTCAGCTGCGCCAGCACCCGCGCCTCGCGCTCGGCGAGCTCAAAGTCCTTCCAGCTCGCCGCGCCGCGCACCTGGAAGCGCTTGATCGCCACCAGGTCCCCGCTCGCCTTGTCGATCGCCTCCAGCGTGTGACCTTGCGCGCCGCGCCCGAGCGAGCGCGTGATGACGTAGCGGCTGCCGCCACTCGAGAGACGCCCTAGGTGGGCGCCCGTCTGGTCCCCGCTGGGCTCGAGCTTGGCCTCACCGCTCGCACGCGCGCCATGGGACATAGGCTCAGCGCTTGGTCTGCCCGAAGGACTCCTCGCTGCTGGCGAGGTGCGTGACCTCCGCCGCCGTGGACTCGCGGCCGAGGGTGGCGTTTCTATATGGATATCTGCCGAACTCGACGATCAGATCGCGGTGCTTGTGGGCGAAGCTCAGGTTGTGCTGGAAGCGCTCCTTGAGCTGCCCCTCATGCTCCGCCACCAAGCGCTCGAACAGGGCGACACACTCGTCTTGCGCGGCGAGCTCCTCAGCGTGCATCAGCGGCATGTAGAAGAAGGGGCGCTCCACCGGGCGGAGTTTCCGGTCGTCGCCGTGGGCGACGCCCTCCCGACACAGGCGCAGCGCCTCCGCGTCGTGGGCGAAGGCCTGCGCGGCGCCGCGGTAGATATTTCGTGGGAACTGATCGAGCAAGATGATGAGGGCGAGCCTGCCGCGCGGCGTCTGCACCCAGTCGCTCAGCTCGTCCGCGGCCTCGAGGGTCGACTGAAACTCTTGCTTGATCTGCCGGTCGACCTCCTCCCCGCCGCTGAACCACAGCGCGCTTTTGTCCTCCAGCACGTCCAGATCGTTGCCTCGGGTTCCAAACCAGAACTTCAACACGTCATCAACGGCTCGCATGCTGAGAGCCTAGAGCAGCGCTCAGCTCGCCACCAGGAGGGCGGGAGGATCTTGGGTGCCCAGGGCGCCAAACCCCTCGATCCTTCATCAACGGAGGTAGCTGGTCAGCGCGGTTCGCTTGTGGCGTTGGGCTCGCTTCGGGCCTTGGGCTCGTGGCGCGGCGCTCCGCGCTGGTAGGCGATGAGGCAAAACAGGTGGCTCGCGAGCGGGATGCTGGTCAGCTGAAACACGATCGCGACCATGAGCTTGAGCCAAGAGGGCTCGCTGGCGATCAGCCCGTAGCCGACCGTGAGGCACAAGAAGCCCATCGTGCCCGCCTTCCCCAGCGCGTGCGAGCGGCAGTACACGTCGGGCAGTCGCGTGACGCCCACCGCCGCCAGCAGCATGAACCCAGCGCCGAGCAGCACCGTGAGCGCCCCAAGCGCCTGTGCCCAGGTCGCGTCGACGCTCATGGGTGCTCCCCAGTCGTGCTGTGGGTGTCGCGCTGCAGCGCGTCGCGCTGCGCCCTGTCACTCTGCTGCGCCCTGTCACGCTGCTGCTCGCCCGCTTCAGGCTCCAGGTGGCTGAGGTAGTAGAAGTAGGCGACGGTGGTGAGGAAGCCGAGGGCGCTCAACACCAGCACCGCCTCAATGTAGGCGCCCTCACCGGTGAGCGCGGAGAACACCAGCACCAGCCCCGCGAGCGTCACAGTGACCAAGTCGAAGCCCAGCATGCGATCGAGGGTGCTCGGCCCGCGGGCGACCCGCCACAGCCCAAGCGACGCCGCGATCAGCATCGCCAGCGTGGCGATCCAGAGCAGCGCGGTGATCACGGCTGCCTCCGTGAGTGAGGCGCCGCGCTCCGGAACGCGCCCGCCGCCTCCACGCGCCGCGCGCAGCGCGAACAAGGCGCTGGGGTGGTGCTCCAGCTCATCGTGTCCACCGGAGTAAGGGCGCCTCGAGGCCGCGCTGGATAGCCTCGCGCACCTCGCTCGGGTTCTGGGCGTCGAAGGCGTGGATCGTGAGCGAGCTCAGATCGTCAGCGACACGTACCGTCGTGGTGCCTGGCGTGAGCGTGATGGAGTGCGACAGAAGCAGCACCTCGAAGCGCGACAGCCCCGCCGTGGGGTACTCAATGAAGCCCGGGTGCGTGTCCTCCGGGCGGTAGCGGAGCACGGCCTTCGCGAGGCTCACGTTGGCGAGCCACAGCTCCTTGAAGAAGCACATCAGGTACAGCGCGAGCCCGAGCGCGCGGCGTGGGAGGGAGCGGACGAGGCTCATGGGTGCTTTCCTGGTTCGGGGGAGCGATTCAGAGCGCGCACCGCCTCGAGCGTCGCCGCGTGGTCGAGCACCTGGTGGGCAGCACGGTCAGCTAACGTGACTAGCGGACCAGCCCCGAGGCCGACGCCAAGGGACGCCAAGGTGAGCAGCGCGACTACCCAGGTCATGCCGCGCGCGCGCGGCGTCAGTGAAACTGACGGGTGGGTGTCCGGCGCTGCCTGCGCTGCCTGGGAAGACAGCTTATCTGACTTGAGCGCAGCCTGCGCTGCCTGGGAAGACAGCTTATCTGACGTCTGCGCAGCCTGCGTCACCCCAGGCGGCGGCCCCCAGAAGCTCGCGAGCCAAATCTTGAGCATGCTCAGCAGGGTCAGCAGGCTGGCGACCGCCGCGAGCACCACCAGCGTTGCCTCCCCCTGGCGCACGCCCTCTTGGATGATCATGAGCTTGCCCCAGAAGCCGCTGAGCGGCGGCACGCCGGCGAGCGACAGCGCTTGAAGCAGGAAGCTGAGCGCCAACACGGGCGCGCCGCGCGCGAGGCCGCCGGTGTTCTGGAGGCGATCGGTGCCGAACGTGACCTTCACCACGCCGCCCACGAGGATCAGCGTGGTCTTCGCCAAGATGTGGTGGACAACATAGAAGATGGCCGCCGTGATGGCGTAGGGCGTGAACAGGCCCAGGGCGAGCACCATGTAGCCAACCTGACTGACGATGTGGTAAGCGAGGATGTGCTGGACGCGGTCCTCCGCCAGCGCGCCGAGCACGCCGACCACCATGGTCACACCGCCTGCCCACGCGAGCGCCGTGTACAGGAAGTGGAGCTCCGCCGGGAACACCCCCGCCACCAGCCGGATCAACACGTAGACGCCCACCTTGGTGAGCAGCCCAGCGAAGAAGGCGGTGAGCGGCGCGGGCATCACGGGGTAGCTCTGCGGGAGCCAGTGGTAGAGCGGGAACAGCCCGGCCTTGAGCGCGCCCACCAGCACCAGGAGCACCGCGAGCACGTGCAGCCTCAGGTCGCCGCTGAGCGCCGGCGCGCGGCTCGCCAGCTCAGCGAAGTTGAGCGTGCCGAACAGGCTGTAGGCCAGCGCCGCGGCGCACAAGAACAGCGCGCTGCCGATCAGGTTGATGGTGACGTAGGGCAGGGCGCGCCGCGCGTCGCCGCGCTCAAGCTCAAGCGTCATGAGGGCATAGGACGCGAGCAGCAGCACCTCGAAGGCGACGAACAGGTTGAACAAGTCTCCCGTGACGAACGCGAGGTTCACGCCGCAGGTGAGCAGCAGGAACAGCGGCGCGCGCAGCGGGTGCTCGCTGTGCGCGGGCGCCGCGGCGTAGCCATAGAGCGTGGTGGCGAGCGCGCTCACGGCGGACAAGCACAGCATGATGCCCGACAGCGGATCGACCACCAGCACGATGCCGTAGGGCACCACCCAGCCCCCTAGGCTGAGCACCAGGGGCGCCTCCAGCGCGCGGGCAGTCAGCCACAATGACTGTGCCGTGAGGCCCATCAAGAGCAGCGCCTGAAGCGCGCGCCGTACGGTGCTCGGGCGCCGCACGAACAGCGCGCCGAGCGCCCCGAGCAGGGGCAACAAGACAGGGACGGCGGCGGTGTTGGCGGGCATGGGCTTGGGGCGTCGTTTGGGTTCAGGCGGGCCTGGTGGCGGTACTTCTTGGGTTCTTTGGGGGTTGGGCTGCCGTTTGAGTGATTGAGTCAGTCGGGGCGCAGCAGTGCTGCGCCCCTACGGCGTGCCGCTCGGTGCTGCGGGTCGCTGAGGCGCGTCGTCCAAGGGGCGTGGGGGCGCAGCGTGCTGCGCCTCTACCGGCAGATCGTTCGTGACACTGTCTTGGTGCGGGCTACCTTCAGGCACCACAGGAGGCTCTTCAAGGGTGAGCGGTGCGCCGTCACCGGCGTCGACGTAGGTCCGGTAGATCAGCACCGTGAGGTAGGCAGCCACCGAGAAGCCGATCACGATCGCGGTGAGGATCAGCGCCTGGGGCACCGGATCCACGTAGGCGTGCGCGGCGTCGCTGAGGTTCGCCGCGCGGCGGCCTGATGGATCCCCAGACACGGACAGCACCACCAAGTTGGCGGCGTTCGAGAGCAGCAAGAAGCCGAACAAAGAGCGCACCAGCTCGCGCGAGAGGCACAGGTAGATCGCCGCCGTGGTGAGGACGCAGATGAGCAGGGCGGTGTCGAGCTGGATCGTCACGCTGCCTCCTCATGGCTCCGCCGCTCGGCGCCGGCGGGCCCCTCGATGGCCTCATGACCAGGCGGGCTGAGCGCCGCGAGATCGCGCGTGAACGCGGCGCGCCCTGAGAGCGAGCGCAGGAGCGGCAGGGTGAGCTCGAGGGTGACGCCCACCACCGCGAAGAACACGCCGAGGTCGAACAGCATCGGTGTGTTCACGGCCACGCCGAACAGCTCCCCGTGCAGGTGATGCAGGAGCGAGCGCCCGAGCAGGGCGGGGACCAGCGCCGTCAAGAGCGCCAAGCCCACGCCGAAGGCCGCCACGCGGAGCGGCGCTACCCGAATTGCCGTGCGGAATTTTTCGATGCCGAGCGCGAAGGCCAGTAAAATCAGGGAGAGCGCCGTGATCAGCCCCGCCACGAAGCCGCCGCCCGCGGCGTTGTGGCCGCGAAAGAAGATGTAGAGCGAGAACAGGTTCAGCGGCACGAAGCCGCCGAACGCGACGCCGCGGACGATGAGATCCACCGGGATCGGCCACCAGTTGGGCGCCCGCTCAGGAGCGGGATCTCGCTCCGAGGGAGGCGCCGCGCTTGCGCGCTCAGCTCGCCGCCGCGTGAGCAGCCCCAGGCAACCGAGCCCGGCGATCACGAGCACGGTAATCTCGAGCAAGGTGTCAAAGCCGCGAAAATCCACCACGACAGTGTTCACGGCGTTGGCGCCGCGCGCGAGCGGCAGCGTCTGCTCCAGGTAGAAGTCGCCGGCGCGCTCGGTCCCCGCTTGTTGCAGCAGCAGCACTGAGAGCCCGGCGCACAGGCCAAAGCCGAGCGCGATGCTCAGCCGCGGGAGCCGCTTCAGGGCGCTCGTTGGCGCAGCGGGCGGAGGCGCGCGGCGCAGGCGGAGCAAGACCGGCAGCACCAAGAGCAGCGTCGCGGCCTCCACCAAGAGCTGGGTGAGCGCGAGGTCTGGCGCGCGGTAGAGCACGTAATAACAAGCCACCCCGAGGCCCACCACGGAGACAGCGAACAGCTGACGGATGGGCGTGCGCCACACCGCGGCGCACAGCGCCGCGCCGCCGATCATCAACCCGAGCGGCACCCGCGCGAAGCCGTCCGCCGCGCGCGGTGTGAGCTCCAGCTGGCCTAGCGCTGCTGCGAGGGCCGCTGGTTGGCTCAGCGCCACGGCCACCCAACAGACCGTGAGCGCGCCGGTCACCGCGGTGAGGAAGCGCGCAGGTGAATCCAGGCCGAACACGCGGCTCAGGAGGGCGGTGGCGCGCGGCAGCAGCGTGAGCAGCTGGTTCAAGAGCCACCCCGGCTGGAGCTGTGCTGGGAGCTCACGCACTGGCAGCGCGCGCCGATCCAGCGTGAGCGCCAGCGCGATCGCGGCGCTCCAGATCCCCACGCTGAGGCCCAAGGCGGGCGTCAGCCCATGCCACAGCAGGAGCTCTGGAGCCTGGGTGACGCTAGCAGCTGAGCCCGCGCTCAGAGCGCCGAGCGCCGAGAGGCCGCGGCTCACCAGTCCAGGCGCCACGCCGAGCGCTAAGCTGCCGACCGACAGCAGCACCGGCACCCCGATCAAGACGGCGCTCGGCGGGTGATGCGCGGCGGCGCTCGGAGGCGCCCCTACGAGCACGCGCCGCGCGATCCTCAGCGCCACCACCCCGTACAAGGTGGAGCCCAAAACAAGACAGCTAAGCTGACCTAGGTGGAGCCACCACCCGCTCCCCCAAGCGGGCTCCGCCTTCAGCGCGCTTACGCTCATCGTGAGCATCAGCTCCTTACTCAGGAAGCCCAAGGTGCCCGGCAGCCCGACCATTGAGGCGAGGGCGACGGCCATCGCCAGCCCGAGCGCTGGGTAGCGCCGCAGCACCCCGCCCGTCGTCTTCAGATCGCGGCCGCCGAACGCGTGATCGATGACGCCCACCGCGAGGAACAGGCTCGCCTTGTACAGGCTGTGAGCGCCAAGGTGCAGCAGCTCCGCCTCAGGTCTAGCGCCAGGGGTGAGACCGTACAGGCTCGTGAGTAACCCAAGCTGGGCGATCGTGGTGTAGGCGAGCAGCGCCTTCAAGTCCGTGACCTTGAGCGCCATCACGGCCCCGAGCACGAAGCTGAGCGAACCCGCGACGACCAGCAGCGCGCCGAGCGCAGGCACCCCGCTATACAGCGGCCACAGCCGCGCCGCGAGGAACACGCCGAGCTTCACCAGCGTCGCCGAGTGCAGGTAGGCGCTCACCGGCGTCGGCGCCGTCATCGCCCCGGCGAGCCAGGAGTGAAAAGGTAGGATGGCTGACTTCCCGAACACCCCCACCAGGCAGCACAAGAGCGCAATAGTCAGGCGGGCGTCCTGATTTGGGGGCGGCGCCGCGAGCAGCGCTGGGACGCTGAAGCTGCCGTACAGCTGCCCCAGCATCACCACGCCCACCAAGAGGCACAGCCCGGTGGCGCTGGTCGTCACCAGCGCGAGGCGCGCGCCGCGCTGCGCGTCGGCACGCTCATGGTCAAAGCCGATCAGGAAGAATGAGGCGACGCCGGTGAGCTCCCAAGCGACGAACAAGAACAGCAGGTTCGCTGAGAACACCGTGGCGAGCATCGCCGCCATGAACAGGTGGAGCAGCCACAGCAAGCGGACGCGCGCGGCGCCGCTGAGGTAGCTCCCGGTGTACAGCGTGATCAGCGCGCCGAGGCCGCTCACCAAGAGCCCAAAGGCCACGCTCAGTGGATCCGCGAGGAAATGCAGATCGACGCCGAGCTGCGGCGCCCACTGGGCACGCAGCTCGGCGCCGGCGCCCACCAGGCTGAGGCACAGCGTGAAGCTGACGAGCGGCCCCACCAGCGCGACGAGCGTCAGCGCGCGCCCCATGAAGCGCCCAAGCATGGCGATGAGCAGCGCCGAAGCGAGCGGCGTGAGCAGCGCGGAGAGGAGTATGAGCGATGGGGTGGGCATGACAGGACGTCGCCGAATCGGCGGGGATGGCGGCCCGACCATCCCGAGTCCTGCAGCGTAGCTGCACCCTGCTCAGCTTTTGATTGCGAGCGCCCTGATATAACAGCGCTCGCGCGCGGTCGAGCGCTAGGACGACAAACGGCTGACCGTGGGTCGTCCTCAAATCACAGGTTAGAGCGCCGCTACGAGGCGCGCGTGGTCAGGCTGTCCACCGCGTGCACCGGCGCGAGATCCCCGGCCATCAGGTGGGCGATGGCCTTGTAGACGAGGCGCTGGCTTTGCAGCATCGACTGCCCCGCGAACACCGGCCCGACGGCGTCGATGCTGAAGTGCCCGCCGCGCCCGGTCACTTGGGCGGTGACGCCAGGCAGCGCCTCTTCGATAGCTGCCTTGATGGCTTCGCAGACGTCGCCCTGGAAGTTGGTGGGGTGCGCGCTCATGGCCCCCTTATACCCGACGCGCCGCCGCTCGCTATCGCCGAGCGTCGGCCGGTTGCCCCGAACGTGGCTGGTTGCTCACCGCGCGCGCCAGCTTGGCGAGCCACCGCTGGCTGCCGCCCAGGGCCATGACAGATTGGCGAGGGGGCTGGCTGGCTCAGTTATTTACCTATGATTTTAGGCGCTTTTTTGGGTGCCTGAGCCAGGTGGTGAGCGCGGCATGAGGCTTGCTTAGGTGTTCGCCGTGCTCATCGCGCGCTCGGCGCGTGCTCGCTCTAACAACTGCTCGCTCACCAGCCTCTTGAATCCATGGTTCGTCGTACCCGCTCCTCCCGCCGCCGCCTGACTCGCTTCGAGGCAGGCGCGCTCCTCGCCGCCGCCGTCACGCTCGGGGGCGCCTATTGGCTCTTCAGCTCGGACGCGTCGGCGCGGGACGCCCAAGGTGAGGCCGAGCACACCGCCACCGAGATCCTCGTGGCCGCGCGGGCTTACCAAGAGGGCCGTGGGGTGGGCTGCCCAAGCCTCACCGAGCTTGAGCGCAGCCACGGGCTGAAGGGCGGCGGGGAAGATCCATGGGGCGGCCGCTTCCGGCTGATTTGCGACGAAGAGGGGCTCAGCGTGCTCTCCGCCGGTCAAGATGGCCGCTTCGGCACCGCGGACGATTTGGAGCGCCGCGGCTAACTCCCCAGGGCACCGCTTGCTCGACTCACAGACGCTGAGCGTTGAGCGCTGAGCGTTGATCGTTGAACGCTGAGCGCTCAATCGCGTGGCGAGCGCGCCGCCTCAGGCGGTGGGAGGGAAGAAGTGGAGGCGCGTCTTGGCGCGCAGCAGCGCCCAGAGCCCGTAGCCGCCCAGGGGGAAGCAGCAGAGCGTCGTGATCGCGAGCGCGATCACGGCGGTGATGTAGCCCCAGCGTTGCCCCCGATTGAGCCCGAGGTTGGCGGCCAGGGCGAGGATGGCGGGCGGTGAGTAGGCGAGGTCGACGAAGAGCGCCAGGATGACGCCTTGGATGGTGGGGTCCATCCCAGGGCCGAACGGCGGTTGGTCGTGCGCGATGCTGATATAGACAGGAAAGCTCATTAAAACCAGCAGCACCCAAGCGCCGAACACCAGCCACAGGATGGCGCGCGTGAGGGTGACGTGGAGGTCCCGTTTCGGGGTCCACTCCGCTAGCGCCACCTCCCTAGGGGCTTGGAAGGGGTTGGGGTCGCGCTCAGAGGCGGCAGGATCGTCGACGGGTTGCACGCGCGGAGCGTAACGCTGTTTGGCGTGGGGTGGCGCGCGGAGCGGGTTCGTGTTTTGCGCGCGATGTGGCGCTCAAGGGCGCGGAGCCGGTTGGTGTTTTGCGCGCGGCACCCAAGGGTGAGGGGGTCGAGCGGGTTAGTGGTCCACGTGTGGCAGCCGGCGGCGCTCTGCGCTGCTGTGGAGCGGTTTTGCTGGAGCCGCTCTGCCGTGGGGCGCTTCCACCCATCAAACCCCTGAGGTACCATGGACACTGACGTGGCGCGGCTCTCCCGACCTCCTGGCTTTGACATGAGCTACCGCCCAGCGGAGGAGCTGTTCGGGCCCCCGCTCAGCTACCGCTTGCCGTCGCTCATCTACCTAGGCATCGCGTTGACCGTGGGGGCGATGGTGCTGATGGCGGAGCGCAGCGCGCCAGGTACGTGGCTCCGCGACACCTTCGTCGTCGCGGACACCTACCGCGTCATCAGCTCGCGCACGCTCGCCACGTTGCTGCTCGTGAGCGCCGTGGCGGGGGTGATGCGGGGCGGTATGCGCGGCGTCCGTATCCGTGGGGATGGCGTCGAATGTCGCGAGATCTCCGGGCTGATTTGGCCGCAGATCCGCCGCATCCGTTGGGCTCAAATAGACACGGTGCGCCTCGACTTGCCGAGCAGCATCGGGCTCGATTTGTGGGATGGCTCGCGGGCAGAGCTGCCGCGGGTGCGTGACCGGGCGGGGCTCTCCGCGGCGCTCGAGCGCGTGGCGGCGGCCCACGCCATCCCAGTGGAGGGCGGCTCAGGGCTGTCTGACTACCCTGAAGAGGGCGAGTACGAGGCGCCAGAGCGCGATAGGACTTCAGGCTGACTAGCGGCGCCGCGCGCGCAGTCAGCGCGCTGAAGAGCAGCTGAGCTGACTATTGGCGCCGCGCGCGCAGTCAGCGCGCTGAAGAGCAGCTGAGCTGACTAACAGCGCGGTGCCTGGAGCTGTGCTCAACGCCGCTCCGCGCGGTGCCGTCCAACCCCCCGATCCCCCTCTCACAGCCCGGGCGTCGGCTGCGCGGTGATCTTCACCTTACCGTCTAGGCGTTTGCTCACGTGCACGCGGCTCTCACGGTCGACGATCACCGCTCCCGCGCCCTCCGTCGCTTCGATCAGCTTCAGGCCCGCTTCAGGGCCGAGGATGAAGACGGCGTCGTCGAGGGCGTCAGCGAGCAGGGCGGTGGGCGCCCACACGGTGACGCTCTGGCAGGCGGTGGCGGGGAAGCCGGTGCGCGGATCGATGATGTGGTGGTAGCGCTTGCCCTGGTAGATGTAAGAGCGCGCGTAGTCCCCCGCGGTGGAGAAGGCGCTGTCCTCGAGCTCGATGGTCGCAAAGTAGCGGTCGTGGCCCCCACGGGGATCTTGGATGCCGCTCACCCAGGGCGCGCCGTCCGGCTTCCTCCCCGCCCCGTAGAGATCGCCCCCGGCCTGCACCAGGAAGCTGGTGAGCCCACCTGACTTGAGCGCCTGCGCGACGCGGTCCACGATGTAGCCCTTCGCGATGCCGCCGAGCCCGAGCACGCTTCCGCGCGGAACCTTCACCGCCGGCGGCGTCACCTGCACCTCCACCTTGCGGTAGTTCACCCGAGGCAGCTGCGCGCGCACCTCGGCCGCCGTGGGAGGCCGAGGCTCAGCCTCTTGCGCGTCCCCGAAGCGCCACAGCGCTCCGAGGCTGTTCCAGGTGATGTCAAAGGTGCCCTGGCTCACCTCGCCAGCCCACAGGCCGCGCTGGACCACCTCCAGCGTCTCCGGCGCGACGCTCACCAGCTCCCCAGCGCCGGCGTTGACGCGGCCCACATCGCTGGTCGCCGTCCAGTCGGTGAGCAGGGTCGCGAGCCGCTCGCTCTCCTTCAGGCTTTGGTCCATCACCGCCCGCACTTGAGCGGCGCTAAGCTCTGGGGTCGTGTGGCTGATGAGCCGCATCTCCGTGCCCATCGCCTTCAGCTGCACGTCGACGCGCTCAGGCGTGAAGGGCGCTGTGGGCCTTGCCCCAGCGCTGACAGCGGTGCTTGGGCCCTTCACAGCTGCGCTGGCCTCCGCGCTGACGTCCGGGCTGCCCGTCTTTTGAGGGGGTTGGCGAGGCGTAGGGCCCTCACAGGCGCCGAGCAGGGGCAGCAAAATAGCGATAAAGGCTTTTGATTTCATATAGTTACAGTCCTTCGCTCGCGCCTCGCGGTGCCCCTGCTGACAGCGGCGAGCCAGCGGCTCACCGAGAGGGTAGTGCCCACCCCGGTTAGGCGTCCATCACTGGGGTGCGCGGCGAGCGCTCAGGTCAGGCTCCCGCTCTGCTGAAACTCTTCATTGAAACTGGATCGTGCGCTGAGGCCGCTTCTTTGGTAGCGACGTCTCGTGATGGAGCGCACGCAGGGTAGAGCTTGGGTGGTGTTGGTGCTTTTGTGCCTGGCGCTGCCTGGCTGCAAGAAGTCGCCGCCCACCCCCGCGCCTGCGCCCGCCGTCGCCGAGCTCGGGTTGGCTGAGCTCAGCGAGGAGCGGCTGCGCGCCAACGCCAAGGCCGCGGGCTACCAAGAGTTAGCCAATGAGCCTGACCCCATCGAGGGCGGCACCATCTACAACATGAAGCTCGACGTGAAGGGGAAGGACGTCCTCCTCAACTTCTACGATTTCAGCGGCTGGGAGCAGTCCGCGGCCAAGCCCTCGATCACGCTTGAGCAGAGTCGGATGCTCTACATCTCCGCGATGGGTGACTCGGGCTCTCCCACCGCGGAGCTGGCGCGCGAGGTGAAGGCGGGTGGCGCGCTGGGTCAGCTGAATCGCGCGCGGCTCGAGGCGGCGGTCGCGCGCGCCGGGTGGAAGGTGGACTCCGTGGCAGAGGAGGCGGAAGAAGGCCTCGGGGTGAAGACGCTGGAGATTGAGGCGATCAAGAGCGAGGGGGAAGACGAAGCGGACGCCACCATCAACCTCTACGATTTCAGCGCGGCGGCGGGGGAGGGGCGCGCGGTGGCGTCGCATCATCGCGCGCTGGTGGTCGCCTGCCCGGAGGACGGCGAGGTGGCGCGGCAGGTGCTGCGCAAGCTGGTGGGGGGCTGAGCGGCGCGCGGCTATTCCCGCGTGGGAACGTGTCCAGCGAGCCGCGCGCGATGAGCACAGGCGGCCTGCAGCTCGGCGCGCGTTGGGCAGCGCGAGCATCGCGCCGGGCGGTCAGCGGCGGCTGCGCCAGCTCGGCCGGGGTGGCGTGGGCGAGGCCTCGCCCTCCTCCGTGCCGGTGAGCGGTAAGCCGCGTCGGATGTTGTAGCCAGAGCGCTTGTTCGGATCCGCTGGGGGCTTGACGCTGCCTCGCGTCCCGCTGCCACCCTCTGAGCTTCCACCGCCCTCACGAGCCGATCGGCGCCACGCCTCACGTGGGCCGCTCAAGGCTCGTGAGGGTGAATCGGTGACGGGTGGCGGCGGGGAGCTGTCTTGCTCCTCGCGTTCGTCGCGGCGCCCGGCGCGTTGGATGCCAGAGGTGTCGTCCGAGCGCACGCGGGGGTACGGAGACGGCATGCTCGGCTGCGTCGGCGCGTAGGGGAGCGCGTCTCGCGGCTCACCCTGCGGGGTGTCTGACGGCATGCGCACCGCGGGGAAGCTGGAGGAAGAGCGCCGCGTGGGGGGGAGGCTGGTGCGCTCCAAGATCCGGTCGACCTCGGCGCTCAAGCTGCCTACCGCCGGGAACCGGCTCCTGCTCGCGCTGCGCTTGGAGAGCGCCGCGCCTGCGTTAGCGGGCAGCGGCGTGGTCGCGTGGCGGAACAGCACGGTGATGAGCGCACGATCGCCGATCATGTCGGAGTCGAGCCTCAAGTCGCTGTTGCTCCGATGCTCCCCGAAGGTGTGCGCCGCCTTGATGTAGCCCACCACCAAGTAGCTCATGACCCGCGTGGAGCGTGGGTTGCCAAGCGCGCCCAGGCGCAGCTGAAAACCGTGTGGGTTCTCCTCTAGCTCGAACACCACCTCCACGCCCTCGAACGGCAGCTCCAGCGGCGTGCGCAGCCGGGAGATGGTGCGGATCAAATCGCCGGGGATGGCCACGCCGCCGCGCGCCGAGAACAGCCGCGAGCCGAGCATGAAGCCGGCAGACTCAAGCACCTTGCCGCTGCCGTCGCCTAGCGCGGCGTCGATGCCAAGCAGCGCGTCCTCCGCCTCCTCCAGGCGCATCGTGCTTTGCACGTCAGCCGCCCGGTACACCTGCTCACTGAGGAGGCGCATCAAGCGTGGGCTCAACTTAGCCGCGAGCCGCGAGGCCACCGAGATGTCGCCGCGCTCGAGGACGTCTAGGACGTCCCGAATGAAGCGGCTCCGGAACCGGGGGCTCATCGCGGCGTATGATATGGGGTGACGGCCCGCTCGACCAGAGCACCCGTTAGGCCCTGGTCAGATTCAGCCCGAGAGCCGGGCTACCGGGCGGCCGGTCGTGCGCTGACCGCCCCGTCACGGTACGGCGGGTGGCATCACACCCTTCAGGCGCGCCGCCTCGCAGCCCCGGTCGACGCCGGTGCTGCCGTCTTCGGTCTTCACCACCTTGAACTCCACGCGGCGGTTTTTCTCCCAGGCGGCTGCGTTGCTCGCAGGATCGAGCGGGCAGTATTCGCCGTAGCCCTGGCTCACCAGGCGTGACTTGTCCACGCCGCGCGCGATCACCGCGTCGAGCACCGCCTTCGCGCGGAGCCGCGTGAGGTTCAGGTTGTAGGCGTCGCTTGAGCGCTCATCGGCGTGCCCGCTCGACCCTGAGGACAAGGACGGCTTCGAGGACGAGGACGGCG
>CAYQAC010000044.1:31977-33765 GCA_964415255.1 uncultured Polyangiaceae bacterium
TCGGCGTGCCCGGCGATCTCCACCACCAAGAACTCTGGGTGCCCCTTCAGGGTGGAGGCCACGGCGTCCAGGATCGGGTTCGACTCAGGGAGGATCTCGGCGCTGCCCGTCTTGAACTGCACCTTGTCCAAGATGACGATGTCGCTGCCCTCGATCAGGACGCGGCCCTTGTCAGGGCAGCCGTCCTCATCTTCAAAGCCGTTGAACGTCTCCGGCTCGTTCGGGCACTTGTCCACCACGTCGGGGATCCCGTCGCGGTCATTGTCCGGATCTGGGCAGCCGTCCTCATCCTCGAAGCCGTCCTTGTCCTCAGGGTCGAGCGGGCACTGGTCGTCTACGTCCGGGATGCCATCGTTGTCGTTGTCTGGATCCGGGCAGCCGTCTTCGTCTTGGAAGCCGTCGCGGTCCTCTGGGTCGTCAGGGCACTTGTCCCGTGAGTCGAGGATGCCGTCCCCATCGCGGTCGCCGTCGTTGCCCTCGGGGCAGCCGTCCTCGTCCTCATCGCCGTCCATGTCCTCGGGGACGTTGGGGCAGCGGTCATCGACATCGAGGATGCCGTCGTTGTCATTGTCTGGATCCGGGCAGCCGTCCCCATCCTGGAACCCATCGAAATCCTCTGGGTCGTCAGGACACTGGTCTTGATCGTCCTTGTAGCCATCGCCGTCTCGATCGCCGATGGAAGGCTCGAACACGAAGCCCATCACCAGGCGAAGATCTGCCGCCTCGAAGCCGGTGGAGTAGGCGCGGCTACCGCCGCCAAGCATCAGGTAGCTGTTGCGCTCGACGAACAGCTTGATGCCGCCGAGGTACTCCTGGGAGAGCTTCTGCTTGCTGTCTGATTTTCCGTCGAGCAAATACGTAGCGTACGTCTCCGCGACGAGATCGAGCGGATCGAGCACGCGCCACGAGACGCCGAGGTTCGCCGTGGCTAGGTTGCCGTACTCGAGCTCGCCCTCGGCCAGCTGATCGGCGCCCGTCAGATCTTGCTGAAACTTTGGGTTCTTCCCGGTATGACCGCGGTAGCCGACGTTGAGGGCCACCTTGAAGCGCCGCGCCGCCCCGAACTGGTTCTCTACGGCGATCTGCGGCCAGTACCAAACGCCTGGATCTGCAGCGAGGTCCTTCTCTGCCTCAGCCAGCGGGATGCCCGCCTGGGCGAGCAGCGCGACGCCGATGCCTTTGTCCACCCGGGTGAGCCGCAGCTTACCGTGGAGGCCCACGGTCGAGATCTGCTGCACCTTGTAGCCGCCCGTGTTGTAGAGCGAGCCGTTCGGCCCAATCTGAAAGGCCTGCCCGGCGTTGTCGTTGGCGCCGCCGGTCATCAGCACCACCGGCAGCGTGAGCCCCACCACCGCGACGTTCGCGATGCCGTAGTTGAAGCCGAAGGTGCCTTGGATCGAGTCCTCCACCAACGCGGGGACGCCGCTGCCTTCGCCCACCATGGTGCCGCTGGCGTCCGTGGGGACGCGGCTGCTGCGGGTCCGCATCAGGTTGCGGCCGTAGT
This sequence comes from uncultured Polyangiaceae bacterium, assembly GCA_964415255.1. Taxonomy (GTDB): domain Bacteria; phylum Myxococcota_A; class Polyangia; order Polyangiales; family Polyangiaceae; genus JAHBVY01. The sequence goes on from CAYQAC010000044.1 coordinate 33,482, forward strand.
CGAGGATCAAGCCGAAGCTGATGTCGTTGGCGCCGATGATGTCGGTGCCGTTGGTGGAGAAGAAGCCCTTGGAGTCGAGGGCAGGGCGGAACAGGTGGGTGTCCATGCCGTCCCCGTTGCCCTCCCCGACTCGTTGATCGCTCTCCACCAGCTGCGCGGCGCTGGTGCCGCTCGTCAGGTAAAGTGACGAAGCACAGGCCAGGCCGGCTAGGGTGCGCAGGCTGCGGGCGCGCAGGCTGCGGGCGCGCAGGCTGCAGCCGCGCAGGCTGCGGGCGCGCAGGCTG
>CAYQAC010000045.1:0-5605 GCA_964415255.1 uncultured Polyangiaceae bacterium
GCCGCGGAGCGCCCCGTCTTCAGCTACAAGCTGTCGATCATCCACTTCTGGTCGCTGGTGTTCATCTACATCTGGGCCGGGCCGCACCACCTGCACTACACCGCGCTCCCTGAGTGGGCGAGCTCGCTCGGCATGGTGTTCAGCGTGATGCTGTGGATGCCGAGCTGGGGCGGCATGATCAACGGGCTGCTCACGCTGCGCGGCGCGTGGAACCGCGTCGCGTCAGATCCGGTGCTCAAGTTCTTCGTGGTGGGCATCACCTTCTACGGCATGGCCACCTTCGAGGGGCCGCTGCTCAGCATCAAGACGGTGAACGCGCTCAGTCACTACACGGACTGGACGATCGCCCATGTGCACGCCGGCGCGCTCGGTTGGAACGGCTTCATGGCGTTTGGCATGCTGTATTGGCTCGCGCCGCGGCTGTTCCAGACCAAGCTCTGGTCGAAGCGCCTGGCCGAGTATCACTTCTGGATTGGGACGCTCGGGATCCTCTTCTACATCATCGCCATCTACGCCGCGGGGGTGACTCAAGGCCTGATGTGGCGCGCCTTCGACGAGACCGGGAGGCTCGCTTACCCCGACTTCGTCGAGACGGTGGTGCGGCTCCTGCCCATGTACTGGGTGCGGGTGGTGGGCGGCCTGATGTACGTCGCTGGCGTGGTGATGTGCCTGGTCAACCTCGTGATGACCTGGAAGAACCGCCCCGCGAAGTACGAGGAGCCAGTGCACGAGGCCCCCGCCCTGGGCGCTGATACGGACTCAGGGCCACAGCTTCAGATCCCGGAGCACGCGCCGCTGCTTGAGGCGCACCACCACGTGGCCTTCTTCACCCGCGCCGCGTGGCACCGGGTGTGGGAGCGCCGCCCAGCGAAGTTCACCATCTTGGTGACGGTGGCCGTCGCTGTCGCCTCCTTGTTCGAGATCATCCCGACGTTCCTCATTCGCTCGAACGTGCCGACCATCGCCTCGGTGAAGCCGTACACGCCGCTCGAGCTGTACGGGCGTGACCTCTACATTGAAGAGGGTTGTTACAACTGCCACTCACAGATGGTGCGGCCGATGCGGGCGGAGACGGAGCGCTACGGTGAGTACAGCAAGGCTGGTGAGTTCGTCTACGACCACCCCTTCCAGTGGGGCTCACGCCGGATTGGGCCTGATTTGCATCGCATCGGCGGGAAGTACCCGCACCTCTGGCACGTGCGACACATGGACGACCCGCGCTCCACCACGCCGCAGTCGATCATGCCCGCTTACCCACACATGCTGACGAAGGACGTGCAGTTCGACGTCATCCAGCAGCGGGTGGACACCATGGCGATGCTCGGCGTGCCCTACGGCGACGCGATCAACCAGGCCGAGAAGATGGCCCGCAAGCAAGCGCGGCGCATCGCCGAGGACATCGAAGACCAGGGTGGCCCGCCGGGGCTCGAAGCCAAGGAGATCACCGCGATGGTGGCTTACCTTCAGCGGCTGGGGACCGACATCAAGCAAGCGCCGCCGCCTGAAGCGGAGCAGGCGCCGAGCGCGGGCACACCCGAGAGCGACACCACCATCATCAGAGTTCAGGGGTTCTGACCATGCGCCTCAGTGAAATCATGAGCAGCTTCAAGCTCGCGAGCTACGCGGAGATTGGGCTCATCATCTTCCTCGCGGTCTTCGTGGCGGTGGTGGTGCGCGTCATGAGCAAGCGCCACCAGGCGGAGTACGAGGCAGCGAGCCTGATGCCGCTGGATGATGAGATCATCCGTACGAGCAGGCTGGAAGGGCGCGGAGGTGAGTCGTCATGAGTCGTGACAAGCAAGGGCAGGACAGTTCCCCAGCGCCTCAAGGTGAGGTCACGGATGATCTACTCGAGCACGAGTACGACGGTATCCGTGAGTACGACAACCCGCTGCCCAGGTGGTGGGTGTGGATGTTCTGGGGCAGCTTCTGGTTCTCGGTGCTCTACGTCTTCCACTACCACGTGGGTGGTCAGGGGATCTCAGTGGAGCAGGCCTACGTGGAGGAGCTGCAGATCGCCCGCGAAGAGCAGGCGAAGGCCTCGCTCGGCGAGGCCGTGACGGAGCAGGCCCTGGCGAAGATGATGGCTGACACCGCGCTGATGGCGGACACGGAGTCGCTCTACGCGCAGCGCTGCGCGCAATGCCACGCGGATAAAGGTCAGGGGCTGATTGGGCCGAACCTGACGGATGACCACTACGTGCATGGCGGCACCCTGATGGAGATTTACCAGGTGGTCGCGCACGGCGTGCTCGCCAAGGGCATGCCCGAGTGGGAGCGTCAGCTGACACCGATTGAGCTACGGAAAATCGTGGCTTACGTGGGCAGCATGCGCAGCACGAACGTGGCGGGCAAGGCAGCAGAAGGTAAGCAGGTGGCGCTCGCAGCGCTGCTTGAGGCGGCCAAAGACGGCGCTCAGCCTGCTCCTGCTGGCGGTGATGCGCCGGCTGCGCCATCGGGTGATGCGCCGGCCGCGCCATCGGGTGATGCCACGCCGTGAGTGTTGGCGGCCGGGTGGCGTTAGCCCGGCGGTGCTCTAGGTTGGGAGCGCGCACGACTGAAGGTTTAGAGCGCTCCCGCTGGGTGTTGACAGGGTGAGAGAGAGCCAACCGGATGTCATCAGACAGCTTACCAGACGTCCTCGCGACGATGAACGCGGACGGCAGCCGCCGCTGGGTGCGGCCCAAGCGCGCGCCGGGGCGCTTCCTCACGCTGCGAGCCATCGTGGGGTGGGGGCTGATCGTGCTGTTCGTGATGCTCCCGTTCATCCATTGGAACGGGCGGCCCGTGGTGTTGCTCGACGTCCCCACGCGGCAGTTTCACCTGTTCGGGCGTACCTTCCTGTCGACGGACGGGGTGCTCTTGATGCTGCTCTTGCTCACGATCTTCGTGGGTGTGTTCTGGCTCACGGCGCTGCTCGGGCGTGTGTGGTGTGGCTGGGCCTGCCCCCAGACGGTCTACATGGAGCTGTTGTTCCGCCCCATTGAGCAGTGGATTGAGGGCGGTAGGAGGGGGCAGCTCGATCTTGACAAGCGGGGCGGCGGCGCGCGGCGGGTGCTGAAGCACGCCGTGTTCGTGCTGCTCTCGGCGTTGGTGGCGAACATCTTCCTCGCGTACTTCGTGGGGGTCGCGCGGCTGGGCCTTTGGGTCATGGATGGCCCCATCGCGCACCCCACTGGCTTCTTGGTGATGCTGGTCACCGCCGGGCTGGTGTTCTTCGACTTTGGCTATTTCCGTGAGCAAATGTGTACGGTGGCCTGCCCCTACGCGCGCTTCCAGTCGGTGCTGCTCGATCAAGACTCGCTGATCGTCGGTTATGACGCGAAGCGGGGGGAGCCACGGGGGAAGAAGGGGAAGGTGGAGGGGGACTGCGTGGACTGTAACGCCTGCGTCGTCACCTGCCCCACGGGGATCGACATCCGTCATGGCCTGCAGATGGAGTGCGTCGCTTGCGCGCAGTGCATCGACGCCTGCGACAAGGTGATGGACAAAATCGGCCGCCCACGCGGCCTCATCCGCTACGCGTCGCAGCGCAGCCTGGAGGGCGGGGAGCGCCAGGGGCTCCGCCCGCGGACGGTGGCTTACCCGCTGCTGCTCACCCTGCTTGTTGGCGCGCTGGTGTTCGCAGGGGGCAGCGCCGGGGAGGCGGAGGTCACCGTGCTGCGCGGGCTCTCGGCGCCTTACGTCGCCGACCAAGCAGGCGTACGTAACCAGATCCGCGTGAAGATCCAGAACCGCGGCCACGAAGCTCGGCGCTACCGGATTGAGCTGCTCGGCCTCTCGGAGGCGACGCTGATCGCGCCCGAGAACCCGCTGGCGATTGACGGCGGCGCGCGCCGGGAGACCACGGTGTTCGTGGTCTCTCCGCCCAGCAGCTTCAGCCACGGGGTGCGCGAGGTCGAGTTCCGCGTGAGCGACGGTGAGGGCTTCCAGACGACGGTGCCCTACAAGCTGCTAGGACCAGGAGCATCATGACCCGTCAGCGTGAGCCAGTGACTGCGGCGGGCCAAGCGCCGCCCGACGCTACCAACCCCCCCTCCCTGAAAGGCAGTGAAGCTGACTTGGGGGGCGCCGCGGCTGGTTCACTTGAAGGCAGTGAAGCTGACTTAGGAGGTCCTGCGGCGCCGCGTCGGAACTTTTGGCCGCTGCTGCCGGTGGCGTTCTTGGGGATGATGGTGGTGACTCAGGGCACCATGCTCTACAGCGCCTCGGGCGGGGACATGGGGATCGAGGAGGACTACTACCAGAAGGGCGTCGCCTGGGATGAGCAGATGGCTCAGGAGCGCGAGAACATGCGCCTTGGCTGGCGCGCGCAGCTGAGTCAGGCACCGCTCGCCGATGGGGTCGCACTGAAAGTCAGTTTAACTGACAAGTCAGGCGCGCCGATCACCGACGCCGACGTGCAGCTCACGGCGTTCGCCAACGTCAGCTCGGGCTCGCGGGTGCACACGCCGCTCACCTTGGAGGGGGCGCAGTACACCGGGCAGCTGAAGACGGCGCAGCGCGGTCTCTGGGAGTTTCGGCTCCTGGTGACGCGCGGGCAGGAGCGCTACACGCAGGTGCTCAGGCAAGACGTGTGGCTGTCGCGCGCAGGAGGTGGTGAGGGTGGCTCACTAGCTGCCTCGGGGGGGGCGCGGTGACGCAGGTCCTGTTGTCGGTGCTCGCCGCGAGCCTGCTCGGCAGCCTGCACTGCGCGGGGATGTGCGGTGGCCTGGTGGCCTTCTACGCCGGCTCGGAGCGCGCAGGGGGGCCGGAGGGTGCGCGTGGCTCGCTGTTGCCTCACGCGGCCTACAACCTCGGGCGCTTGGTGACGTACGCGGCGGTCGGGGTGTTGGCGGGTGCGCTCGGCGGCGTGGCGAACGTCGCGGGCGTGTCGCTCGGGGTGGGGCGCGTCGCGGGCGTCCTCGCCGGGGTGCTGATGCTGGGCTGGGGCGCGTGGCAGCTGCTCGCGAGCTGCGGCGTGAAGCTCCCGCGGGAGCGGCTCTTGGCGCGGCTCCCCGTGGCGCTCAGCGCGCGGCTCTCGCGGGTGCTCGATCGCGCTTCCAATCGGCCGCCGGTGCTGCGCGCGTTGACGCTTGGCCTCGCGACGCCGCTGTTGCCGTGTGGCTGGCTGTATGCGTTCGCGGTGGCCTCGGCGGGCACCGGCTCAGCCTGGTTCGGCGGGCTGGTGATGGTGGCGTTTTGGTCAGGTACGGTGCCTGTGATGCTGGGGCTCGGCGTGGGCATTCAGCGGCTCAGCAACCGGATAAGGCGCCACATCCCGATGCTGTCCGCGGTGGTGCTCATCTTGCTCGGCACGGCCTCTGTCTTCGGTCGCCTGCGCCTCGACACCGTGGTGAGGGCGCACGCCGCCGAGCTGGATCGTGGGCTCACGCGCGGAGCGGCGGCCAGCCCAGCAGAGGGAGCGGCTTGCTGTCATGGCCACTGACGTCTTGCTCTTGAGCCCAGGCGCTGGGGGCGCGGCCCCCGGACGCGCGGGGCCAGCTCCGGCGGAGGCGGGCAGCGCTAGACCGCCTGAGCCCGTCAGCTGTGCTCACTGTGGCCTCGAGGTGCCGTCAGGCGACGTGACGCTTGAGGGGGGCCCTCAGTTCTGTTGCCATGGGTG
>CAYQAC010000045.1:5615-33722 GCA_964415255.1 uncultured Polyangiaceae bacterium
GGTGCCGCACCGTGTACCTGGTGCTGCACCGGAGCGGGCTGACGGCCTACTACCAGCACCGCGAGGCCGGCGGCGTCACGCCGAGCCCCGCGCTCGCCACCAGCCGTAGCTACCCCCACTTCGACGAACAGACCTTCCACGACCTCTACGTGCGCGACACGCCGCGCGGCGCGAGCACCCGGTTCTTGCTGGAGGGCGTGCACTGCGCCGCCTGCGTGTGGCTCATTGAGCGGCTGCCGCGGCTGCTGCCAGGCCTCATTGAGGCGCGGCTCGACTTCGGCAAGAGCCAAGTGACGCTGCTCTGGGAGCCTGACAAGCTCGCGTTGTCGCGCATCGCCGAGGCGCTTGACCGCCTCGGTTACCCGCCGCACCCGCCGCGCGCGGATCAGCAGTCCGAGGTGGAGCGCGCGGGGGACCGCCGCCTGCTCGTGCGCATCGCGATCGCTGGGGCGGCGGCGGGCAACTCGATGATGATGGCGATCGCCCTCTACACGGGGCTGTTCGATCGCATGGCGCCCGAGCACGAGGCGTACTTTCGCTGGTTGAGCCTCCTGATCACGGTGCCCTCCATGTGGTGCGCCCAGGTGTTCTTCCGCGGCGCGCTCGGCGCGCTGCGCACCCGGGTGCCGCACATGGATCTGCCCATCTCCATCGGCATCATCGCGGGCTTCGCGCGCGGCGCCTACAACACCTGGCGCGGCGCGGGGGAGATCTACTTCGACTCGGTCGCCACCTTGATCTTCCTGCTCTTGGTGGGGCGCTGGGTGCAGCGGCGCTACCACCGCCGCGCCAGCCGCGCCGCGGAGCTGATGTACGCGTTGGCGCCCGCCTCAGCGCGGCTCGTGGAGGGGCAAGCGGCGGAGAGCTGCCAGCTCAGCGGTGAGGAGGGCGTAGCGCAGCTAAGCATGGAGGCTGACTACATCGTGCGCGAGGTGCCGCTCGAGGCGGTGAAGGCTGGCGCGCTGGTGGAGGTGCGGGCGGGCGAACGGGTGCCGGTGGACGGGACGGTGCAGCTCGGCAGCTCGGAGCTGGACGTGGCGTGGCTTACCGGGGAGGCGCACCCGCGCCCGGTGGAGCCAGGCGCGACGGTGCACGCCGGCACCGTGAACATCGCCTCACGGCTGCTGGTGAAGGCGCTCAAGACGGGCGCAGAGACGCGCATGGGTCAGCTGATGCAGCAGGTGGAGGACGCGCAGACGCGCCGAGCGCCCATCGCGATGCTGGCCGATCGGCTCTCAGGTTACTTCACGCTCGCGGTGCTCTCCTTGGCGCTCATCACCGCCCTCTGGTGGTGGGGCAAGAGCCCTGATCTTGCCATCGAGTATGCGGTGGCCCTCTTAATAGTCACTTGTCCTTGCGCCTTGGGCAACGCCACGCCGCTCGCCTTGAGCGCCGCGCTCGGCCGCGCCGCGAAGGCAGGCCTGCTCATCCGCGGCGGCGACGTGTTCGAGCGGCTGCGCGGCAAGGGGCGCATCGTCTTCGATAAGACAGGTACTCTGACGTTAGGGCGACTGACATTGACCCAGGTGGTCGGTGACGAGCGGCTGTTGCCCTGGGTGCTCGCGCTGGAGCAGACGAGCGCCCACACCATCGCGCGGGCGCTGGTGACGGCGCTCAGCGCGCGGCTCACGGGGGAGGAGCTGGCGCTCGCCAAGCGCCTCCCGCTTGAAGCGGTGAAGGAGCGCCTGGGCGAGGGGCTCACGGCGACGCTCGAAGGTCAGCGGCTGCGCTTAGGTCACGCGCGCGGCGCGGGGGAGCTCCCGGCTTGGGCGGCAGAGGCGGTGCGTGACATCACGCGCGCCGGGGAGTCGCCCGTGTTGCTCTCAGTGGACGACGAGGTGCGCTTGGTGCTCGGGCTCGGCGACCCGATCCGCGCTGAGGTGCCTGAGACGCTGAAGCGCCTGGCTGCGCTTGGCTATGAGCTCGCCATCCTCTCGGGGGATCATCCAGACACCGTGAGCGCGGTCGCGGCGTCGCTCGGGGTGCCCTTCGTGGAGGTGGTGGGCGCAGCGAGCCCCGAGCAGAAGCTTGAGCTGGTGGAGCGCTGGGGCAAGGAGCAGACGGTGGTGATGGTGGGGGACGGCGTGAACGACGCCGCGGCGCTCTCGGCGGCGAGCGTGGGGGTGTCCGTACATGGCGGCGCGGAGGCGAGCCTCCAAGCAGCGGACGTGTTCGCGACCAAGCCGGGCATTTCGCCGGTGTTATTGCTAGTGTTGGGCGCGCGTCAGGCGCTGCAGGTGGTGCACCGAAACCTGGGCTTCTCGCTCGCCTACAACCTGATTGGCGTCACTCTTGCTATGCTCGGCGTGCTGAACCCGCTGGTCGCCTCCCTGCTCATGCCGCTGTCATCGCTGACCGTCGCGGGGCATTCCTACCGAAGTCGGAGCTTTGAATCATGAGCGTGCTCTACGTGTTGGTCCCCTTGGCGCTGGTGCTCGCTGGCGCGTTCGTGGGGGCCTTCGTGTGGGCGACGCGGCGCGGGCAGTTTGATGATCTCGAGACGCCTCCAGTGCGCATGCTGTTCGGTGACGACTGAGCGCCACGAATGATTTGCGCGCCGGCTTGGCGCATCAGCCAGGTGACATTAGGACACCCCCATGAAGCCACTGCTCCTCTGCCCTATCGATTTCTCCTCCGCCTCAGAGTTCGCCTTCGAGCGCTCCATCAAGCTGGCGGAGGCGCTCGGCTACGGGGTGCAGGTGCTGCACGTCTATGAGCCGGCTGAGCTGCGGCCGGATCCTGGCTTCTTCCTCTACGCGGGCAACCTGCGTCCGCTGCGCGACATCGTGCGCGATCAGGCGGAGCGCTCCCTCGCGGAGTTCGCGGAGGCGCACACGACGACGCTGGTGGAGGTCTCTTACCGCGCGGTGGAGGGGCGCGCCGCCGAGGCGATCGTCGAGGAGGCGAGCCGCGGCGACTACCGCATGGTGGTGATGGCGACGCGTGGCCGCACGGGGCTCGCGCACCTGCTGCTCGGCAGCGTCGCGGAGCGCGTCGTGCGGCTCTCGCCCGTGCCCGTGCTCACCCTCAAAGCCGAGCGAGCCTAACGCCCGCTCGCGCGTCAGGGATCAGCGGTCAGTTAAGCTGATTACTCGCTCCACGACCCTGCGTTGAAGTCAGTTGTCCTGATTATACCCCCAACCCCTTGAGGTACCTATGACCCACGTCCGCTCCCGCCCCATCGCCGACTTCATGACTGAAGCACCCCAATCCATCGGACAGGAGCAGACGATCGCCTCCGCCGAGCAGCTGATGCGCCAGCTCGATGTGCGTCATTTGCCCGTGTTACACGGCGGCCGCCTGGTGGGGATCCTCAGCCAACGCGACGTCCAGCTGATCCACACCCTGAAGGACGTCGAGCCGGCGCGGGTGTTGGTGGAGGAGGCGATGAGCCAGGCGCCTTACCGCGTGTCACCCACGGAGCCCTTAGGTCGCGTCGCGAGCGAGATGGCGACGAACAAATATGGGGCCGCGCTGGTGATGGACGGGAGCCGCCTGGCCGGCGTGTTCACCACCGTGGACGCCCTGAAGATCCTCGCGGAGGAGCTGAGCGAGGCGTAGCGCTGCCCCGTGAGCTAGGCCAGCTGAGGGCCTAGCAGAGCGAGTCGCCAGGGCGCTATATTCCGCGAGGAAATCTAGCGCCCCGCGGTGCTCCATGACGGGGGCGCGCCGCATGTCTCCTCAGAGCCATGTCGGGGAGCCGCCAAGTTTTTTGGGGGTTGGGCAGGGCGCTCTAGGCGCCGCGCGTCGCTGCGTCTGGCGGCACGGTGATGACCGGCGCTGGTGAGAGCCGCACCAGGCGCTCCGCGACGCTGCCCAGCAAGAGGTGCTTGAAGCCACTTCGGCCGTGGGTGCCCGCGACTAAAAGATCGAACTCCTTGGCCGCGTCGATCACCGCGGAGGCCACGTTGCCGGGGCACACGCGGTGGGTCACGGTGAGCCCGGCGGGCAGCTCCAGGCTCGAGATGAAGCGCAGCATGTCCTCCTCAGCGGTCTCCTTCAGGAGCTGCGAGAGGGGCTTCGGAGCGTCTGTCCCTTGACCCAGGATCACGTCGCGCTCACGGGCGTAGTAAGGGCGGTCCCAGGCATGGAACAGGCAGAGGGACGCGCCGAATCGCTCAGCGAGGAAGGTGGCGTACTCCACCGCACGCTTGGAGCAGTCTGAGTAGTCGACCGCGACGAGGATCTTGTTGATGTTCATGAGTTCTCCTAGAGCGCTGTAGCAGGGCTCGTGCCAGCCCGGCGCGCGTTCGGGCGCACTATCTCACCTCATCCGCTCGCGCGCTAGCGTGACCAACCAGCTACACGCCCGCGCAGCTCGCTCGCGCTCGCTCCTTGGCGGTGAGCTATGAGGCGCAACCTCAGGCTGGTCTTCGAGGTGGTGGTTGCGATGTCCGCGCGCCGGCGGTGAGCCGCTCCATGGCCTCAGGGGATGTCGATCTCAAGGGTGTAGTCGCCCTCAGGGGAGCCTGAGCTGAACTCGCCGTCGACGATCAGGAACACGACCTCACCCGCCTGAACGTCAAACTCCAGCGACTCGAACTCGCCGGGTCCGTTCAAGATGGTGCCCGCCAGGCAGCCGCCGCTGCAGTCCTGGCGCACGTACAGCGAAGGGTCGTAGTCGCCGCTTGGGCGGACGACCGCGCGGTAGCGCCTGAAGACGTCCGGCTGGAGGCGGTACACACGATCTTCGCCAGAGATGATGCCGGCGGGGCAGGTGCCGCCGCCTGGATCGTAGTCATCGCCCGCGCCGATGGTGGTCCCGATGAAGAAGCCGCCCATCGTCGCTTCGATGGCTTCGGCGCAGGTCTCGCCGCTCGGGCCTCCGCCACTGCCGCCGGTGCCTGCGGTGCCGCCGGTGCCTGCGGTGCCGCTGGTGCCTGCGCTGCCGCCCGTGCCTGCGGCGCCTGCGCTGGAGCCACCAGTGCCGCCGCTGCCTGCGGTGCCGCCCGTGCCCGCGGTGCCTGCGCTGGAGCCACCCGTGCCGGCAGTGCCTGCGCTGGAGCCACCCGTCGCTCCCGTGCTCGAGCCAGCGGAGCCCGCGGCGCCGCCCATCGCACCCGAACCCCCAGCCCCACTCCCTCCTGCTCCTGCGTCACCTGCAGCGCCCGCGGCGCCTGCCGTGGCACCGCTGCCCCCCGCTGCACCGCTGCCGCCCCCCGCTCGCACGCTCGCGGCGTGCGCGGCGAGCGCGCCGCTCAGCCCGAGCACCGCCCAACCGCTCCACCTCAACATGCCATCCTCCAGTTCATCACGTGGCCCAAGCAAACCACGGCCGCCGCCACAAGCAACCCGGCCCTTGAGCCGCGCCCGATCCTGGCGTGGACACCGAGCGCCGGAAGTTGCCCGCTTCAGCGCTGGCGTGTCACAGGCGAGCGATGTCCTTCGCTGCTTCCCCGCTCGGTCAAGTGGACCGCTGTCGCGTCTGCCTCCACATCCGCACCTTGAGCGCCGGACTGTGCACGGCTTGCAGCGCCGAGCTGACGCCGCGCGCCGCGAGCCTCGTACAGCAAGCCCGGCGAAACCCGGTGCTGGCGCAGGCGATGAGTCAGCGCCTGAGCGAGGCCTCGCGCCGCGAGCTGGTGCGGTGGATGGGTCACACGCCGGGGATCGCTGCTCCAGGCGTCGCCAGCTGCCGCCCACGAGCCGGCGTGCGACGCGTGGGCTGAGCACCTCAAGGTTGACAGCCTCAGAAGCCGCCAAGCGCGCTTGGGGGCAGGCCGATGCTCGTGTCCACCTGGATGGATTGTGGAGCCATCAGGGTGGGCGGGGCGCTGGCGAGGGGGTAGCGGTGCACCACGCCGCGTTTGGCGTCCGCGACGAAGCAGGCGCCGCAGGCGGGGAAGCAGCGCACGTCGCGCAGGGTGAACGGCTCCCCCTGTGACTCAAGCAGCGGGGTCGCCTCGAGCGTGTTCAAGTCGAGCTCATACAGCCGGTCAGGGCGCGCATCTGATTCCGTCTGGAAACGTCCGAAGCTGGTGAACACCAGCGCCTCATCGCTGGCGAACGAGAGCGCGTAGGCGACCGGGTCGGGGACGAGATCGCGCGCGAACAGGGCGCGCTCGAGCTCGAGCTCAGGTGTCAGGCGCACCAGGGCGAGCCCGCTCTCAGGGGGGACCTGGGCGCCGCTGTCGAAGGGGCCCGAGCAGCCGACGGCGAGGCGAGTTTGGTCAGGTGACAGTGCCATCCCCGCGCAGCCGTGGAGGCCCGTGAGCTCAAGCACCGCCTGCACTGTGTTCGTGGCGATGTCGATGCGCGCCACGCGTGAGGGCAGGCTCTCTCGGAAGCTGAGGGAGTAGGCGCTCGCGAGCAAATACAGCTGGCTGCCCACGCGTAAGAGCTTGTCGGGGCGCGGGTAGTACCCTTCAAGCCCCGCTGGGATCAGCGCCGAGAGATCGACGCGCCCGGTGATGCTCGGGCCGCGCGGATCGAGGATGAGCAGATCGCTGCCCGCGTCGAACGGCTGAAGGCCGGCGCGCAGGTTGGGCTCGAAGCGGGTGACGTAGGCGAGCTCCTCACTCACCTCAAGGTAGTCATGGGGGTTGGCGGCGAAGCCGGTGCCGACGTTGAGCTGCGCGCGAACCCGGCCTGTGGAGAGCTTGACCCAGGTGAGCACCGACGCGGGGTAGCGATCGATGAGCACCAAATCTTCACCGCCGCTTGGTTCGCTCGGCAGCGCCACGTCACCGCTCAGCGGGGCGCTGAGCCCCACGCCGCGTGACGCCGATGAGATGAAGGAGCTTGAGCTCACCTCACCCGAGGGCGCCAAGAGCGACACGTTGGTGGATTGATAGTCAGTTGATAGGACGATAGCGCCGCGGCCGCAGGCGGTGGCCCCGCCGTCGACGCCCCCGGTGCTGCCGGGTGGTTCGGGCACCCCACAGGCGGTGAGCAGGAGGCTGAGCAGGAGGGAGGGGCTGAGGCGGCTATTCAGGCGTGAGGGCATTGAGACCTGAGGAGCGAGCGCGCGCTCCGGCGGGTGAGACCCACGCGTGGCGCGTGGGCTCTGGGCAGGTCTTCCGGCTTCTCCTCACACCCCCGCTCCCCTTCCCAGGCCACGATCCAAGGATGGATGGGCGGCCCAGTGGGATACGAGCGGGCGTTCTCAGAGCTACGGCGGCGGCTCCGCGCTGGCTTTCTCCGTGTTGAACACGGAGGCACCAGCTTCCCTCGTGGCGCTCGCGTGCGCCGCGGCTCCCCCAGGTGGGTGAGCGACTCAGAGGGGCGCAGTGCAGCACAGCGGCCCCCGATTGGCTAGCTCTTCTTGACGCAGTGCGGCGCCAGGGTAGCGTGCGGACGCTTTGCGCCGAGGCGGCTCGGCGCGAAGTGAGGAGCTCGGGCAGGTGGCGCGCTGCGATCCGCCGCGCCGCGCCGAGATGGACTAGGACGGCAAACGGAGACCATGACCGACGTCGAGCTACCCCTGGCGAGTGAGTTCCCGGAGCAGACCTACGCTGCCTGGCGGCAGCGCGCCGAGCAGGCCTTACGCGGGGCATCGTTCGATAAGCTGACTAGCCTGACGGCGGACGGCCTCGAGCTCCGACCCATCTACGCGCCGGAGCTTGATGGCGAGCCGCAGGATGAGCGACCGGGGGCGCCGCCGTTCACGCGCGGAGCGCAGGCAGCGCGTGAGGGCTGGGACATCCGCTCACAGCTCGTCACGCCGAGCCTCGCCGAGCTGAACCAGGAGGCGCTCGCTGAGTTGAACCAGGGCGCGACCTCGCTGGAGCTGCGCTTGGATCAGGCGGGGCGCGCGGGGAAAGATCCGCGGGATTCGGGCCAGGGGGTTGGGGTTGGGGGTGCGCCGCTCTACTCCGTGGCGGAGCTGTCTCAGGCGCTGTCTGGCGTGCTCTTACCGCTCGCTCCGGTGGCGCTCGACGCTGGTGGCGCCTTTGCCGGCGCGGCGAGCTTGATGCTGGCGTACCTGGAGGAGCAGGGGGAGCAGGCGACGGCGCGGGCTGAGCTGGGGATGGACCCGCTCGCGGCTCACCACGGCGAGGGGCTCTGGTGCGCGCCGGAGGACGCGCTCCGTCAGATGGCGGCGCTGACGCGCCTCGCGGCGCAGCGGTTCCCCCAGGTGAGCGCCGTCACAGTTTCCACGAGGAATTATTCCGAGGCGGGCGCGACCGACGCCGAAGAGCTCGCGCTGCTGCTCGCGACCACCGTGGCTTACGTGAACGCGCTGCTCGAGGCGGGGCTTGAGCTCCCGCGGGCGCTGGCTCAGCTGAGCTTTGAGCTGACGGTGGGGACGCAACAGCTCTTGGACATCGCGAAGTTGCGCGCCGCGCGGAGTCTGCTCTGGCGCGTTTCTTCGGCCAGCGCTGAGGCGCTGGGGGTGCCGCTCGGGGAGCTGCCGGCGCCGCGCCTGCGCGCCTGTCAGGCGCTCCGCGGCGTGACCCAGCGCGACCCCTGGGTGAACCTGTTGCGGGGGACGCTCAGCGGCTTCAGCGCGGTGGTGGGCGGCGCCACGGGCGTCACGCTGCTGCCGTTCACGGCGGCGCTCAGTCACCCTGACGGTTCGGTGAGCGCGCCGAGCGAGCTGGCGCGGCGCCTGGCGCGCAACACTCAGCTCATCTTGGCGGAGGAGGCGCACGTGGGGCAGGTGGTCGACCCAGCGGGCGGCTCCCACGCGGTGGAGGCGCTCACCAGCAGCTTGGCGGAGGCCGCTTGGAGCCGCTTCCAGGCGATCGAAGCGGCGGGCGGCTTGCTCGCGTGGTCACGCTCAGGGGCGCTGTCGGAGGCGCTCTCGACGGCGCGCGCCCACCGGGAGCGCGACGTGGCGCGCCGTAAGCTGCCGATCACCGGCGTGAGCGAGTTCCCGGATGTGAATGAGGCGCCCGTCTCACTGCCGCCCGTTGATTTAGAGGCGGTGAGACGGGGGGCTCAGGAGCACGCCGCCGCAGCGCCGGAGGTGACGCTCGACGCGCGCGACGCGGCCACGTGGGTCGCCGCGGCGCGGCGCGGCGCGACCCTGGCGCAGCTCCGCGCCGCGCTGGGTGGTGAGCCGTCTTGCGCGGCGCTGCCGCGGGTGCGCCTGGCGGCGCCGTTCGAGGCGCTGCGCGACGCGGCGGACGCGCGCGCGCGCGGGGGGTCGCGCGACAAGGTGCTGCTCGCCTGCATCGGGCCTGTCGCGGAGCACACCGCGCGCGCCACCTTCACGAAGAACCTGTTTGAAGCGGGTGGCTTCCAGGCGGTGAGCACCTCTGGGCTGCCCGCTGAGGCGGAGCTGCTGCCGGAGGTCGCCGCGGAGCAGCTGAAGGCGCACGGCGCGCAGCTCGCGGTGCTGTGCGGCAGCGACGCGCGCTACCCGGAGCAGGTGAAGAGCTACGCTCAAGCGCTGCGGCAGGCCGGCGCCGCGCGCGTTTACCTCGCGGGTAACCCGAAGCTTTTCCCCGCAGAGCTCACGAGCGGCGTGGTGGATGCCTTCGTGTTCGTGGGGGTGGACGTGCTGAGCACACTCACCGCAGCCTGGCAGGCGCTAGGAGGCGCTCAGCCTGCGCCGGGAGGCGCTCAGGCTGCGCCGGGAGGCGCTCAGCCTGCGCTAGGAGACGCACAGCCTGCGCCGGGAGGCGCTCAGCTAGTGCCGGGAGGTAAACAATGAGTCCCCCTGACTTTTCATGGCTCCGTTCGAGGCTCGCAGGTGCACCATGAGGCTCCCTGACTTCTCCACGCTGCCGCTCGAGCCGAGCGGCGCCGCCCATTCGTCAGCCATACAGACTAGCGCCGCGCCTCCGAGCGCCGAAGCCGCTTGGCTCACCCCCGAGCGGATCGCGGTGAAGCCGCTCTACACCGCGGGCGATCTCGCGGGGCTCGACTTCCTGAACACCTGGCCCGGCGCGCCGCCCTACCTCCGCGGCCCCTACCCCACCATGTACGTGAACCAGCCGTGGACGGTGCGGCAGTACGCCGGCTTCTCCACGGCGGAGGACTCCAACGCCTTCTATCGGCGCAACCTCGCGGCGGGGCAGAAGGGCCTGAGCGTCGCCTTCGATCTGGCGACGCACCGCGGCTACGACTCCGATCACCCGCGGGTGCGCGGCGACGTGGGCATGGCGGGCGTCGCCATCGACTCCATCCTCGATATGGAGGTGCTGTTCGCGGGGATCCCCCTCGATCAGATGAGCGTCTCGATGACGATGAACGGCGCAGTGCTGCCCGTGCTGGCGCTCTACGTGCTGGCCGCAGAGGAGCAAGGCGTGCCCCCAGAGCAGCTCTCCGGCACCATCCAGAACGACATCCTTAAAGAGTTCATGGTGCGAAACACCTACATTTATCCGCCGGGGCCGTCGATGCGCATCATCAGCGACATCTTCGCGTTCACCTCCCAGCGGATGCCGCGCTTCAACAGCATCAGCATCTCCGGCTACCACATGCAGGAGGCCGGCGCGACGGCGGACCTCGAGCTGGCCTACACGCTGGCGGACGGTGTTGAATATATCCGTGCGGGAATTGGCGCTGGCCTCGATATCGATCGCTTCGCGCCGCGGCTCTCGTTCTTCTGGGCGGTGGGCATGAACTTCTTCATGGAGGTGGCCAAGCTCCGCGCGGGGCGGCTTTTATGGTCCAAGCTCGTGAAGGCGTTTGGCCCGAAGGACCCCAAGAGCCTGAGCCTGCGCGCCCACTGTCAGACCTCGGGGTGGAGCCTGGCGGCGCAGGACGTTTACAGCAACGTCGCGCGCACCTGCATTGAGGCGATGGCCGCCACCCAGGGCCACACGCAGAGCCTCCACACCAACGCCTTGGACGAGGCCTTGGCGCTGCCCACAGACTTCAGCGCCCGCATCGCGCGCAACACGCAGCTCTTCTTGCAGCAGGAGTCTGGCACCACGAGCGTCATCGACCCTTGGGGAGGCAGCTACTACGTGGAGCGGCTCACCTATGAGCTCGCGCGGCGCGCTTACCAGCACATCCAAGAGGTGGAGGCGAGCGGCGGCATGGCTAAGGCCATCGAGGCGGGGATCCCCAAGATGCGCATCGAGGAGGCCGCGGCGCGGACTCAGGCGCGCATCGACTCGGGCGCGCAGACGCTGGTGGGGGTGAACAAGTACCGCCCGGCGCAGGCCGACCAGGTGGAGGTGCTCAAGGTGGACAACAGCGCCGTGCGGCGGGCGCAGCTCGCAAAGCTTGAGCGGCTGCGCGCCGAGCGCTCACAGCCTGAGGTGGACGCGCACCTCAGCGCGCTGACCCGTGCGGCGGAGACGGGGGAGGGCAACCTGCTTGAGCTCGCCATCAACGCCGCGCGCGCGCGGGCGACGGTGGGGGAGATGAGCTACGCTCTGGAGCGGGTTTATGGACGTCACACCGCGCAGATCCGCGCCATCAGCGGGGTGTATAGGAGCGAGGTGAGCCCGAACGACGCCGCCATCCAGCGCGCCGCGCGCCTCGTCGAAGGCTTTGAGCTGAACGAGGGCCGGCGGCCGCGCATCTTGGTCGCCAAGATGGGCCAAGATGGCCACGACCGTGGTCAGAAGGTGATCGCGACCGCCTTCGCCGACCTGGGCTTCGACGTGGACATCGGTCCGCTGTTCCAGACGCCCGCGGAGGTGGCGCGCCAGGCGGTGGAGAACGACGTCCACGTGGTGGGCGCCAGCTCGCTAGCGGCAGGCCACCTGACCTTAGTGCCGGAGCTGCGCGCTGAGCTGGCGGCGCTCGGTCGTGAGGACATCTTGATCGTGGTCGGCGGCGTGATCCCGCCAGGGGATTTCGCGGCGCTGCGCGAGGCGGGCGCGGCGGCGATCTTCCCGCCAGGCACCGTGATCAGCGAGGCGGCGTGCGAGCTCCTCACGCAGCTGAACCAGGTGCTCGGCTACACCACGGAGGCCTAGGGAGTGGTCGCCCTCTCTCGGCGCCGCGAGCTCTCGCTCGAAGACTACGTCGCGGGGATCCGTGACGGTGACTTGGCGCTGTTCTCGCGCGCCATCACCTTGATTGAGAGCCAGAAGCCCGCGCACCAGGCGCTGGCAGCGCGGCTGCTCACTGAGCTGTTGCCGCAGACTGGCGGCGCGCGCCGGATCGGCGTCACGGGGGTGCCCGGGGTGGGCAAGAGCACCTTCATTGAGGCGCTGGGTTGTCAGCTCACCGAACGAGGTCACCGGGTGGCGGTGCTCGCGGTGGACCCGACCAGCGGGCGTAGCGGCGGGAGCATCTTGGGGGACAAGACGCGCATGGCAAAACTTGCCGTGGACCCGCGCGCCTTCATCCGCCCTTCGCCCGCTGGGCAGACGCTGGGCGGCGTCACGCGCACCACCCGCGAGACGCTGCTCTTGTGTGAGGCCGCGGGTTACGACGTGGTGCTGGTGGAGACGGTGGGCGTCGGTCAGAGCGAGACCTTAGTCTCGGAGATGGTGGACTGCTTCTTGGTGCTGATGCTGCCGGGCGCCGGGGATGAGCTCCAAGGCATCAAGAAGGGCGTGCTTGAGCTAGCTGATGTGATAGCCGTCAACAAAGCTGACGGTGACAACGCTCAGCGCGCCCAAAGCGCCGCGCGCGACTACCGCGCGGCGCTCCGCATCATTCAACCTCGAACGCCGAGCTGGCGCCCGCCGGTGCTCACCGTGAGCGGCCTCACCGGGAGTGGCCTGATGGAGCTGTGGAGCACCCTGGAGCAGCACCGCCAGGTGCTTGAGGGCGCTGGGGAGCTCGCGGCGCGCCGCGCGGAGCAGTCGCTGCGCTGGCTGTGGTCGATGGTCGACGATCGCGTGCGGCGCGCGCTGCGCGAACACCCGAAGGTGCGCGCGCTGACGGTCACGCTCGAGCGCGAGGTGCGCGCGGGGCGGGTGACGGTGACGTCCGCCGCCGAGCAGCTGCTCACCGCGTTCGGCCTCGACCCGAACGCTACCTCAGAGGCGGCGAGCGCCGGACACTGACAGGAGACCCATGGCAGAGCGACATGAGCTGGTGAATGAGGCGGGGGAGAACACGCCCGATCGTCCTTGGATTTTCCGCACCTACGCAGGGCACACCAGCGCGCGCGCGTCGAACGCTTTGTATCGAAAGAACCTGGCGCAGGGTCAGACGGGGCTCTCCATCGCCTTCGATCTGCCCACGCAGTGCGGTTACGACTCGGATGATCCGATCGCGCTGCCGGAGGTGGGCAAGGTGGGCGTCCCCATCAACTCACTGGACGACTTGCACGTGCTCTTCGCCGAGATCCCCCTCTCGCAGATGAACACGTCGATGACCATCAACGGGACGTCGATGTGGCTGCTCGCCCTCTACATCGCGCTGGCGCGCGAGCGCGGGGAGGATGAGCAGGCCCTGATGGGCACCACTCAGAACGACATCATCAAGGAGTACCTCGCGCGCGGGACGTACATCTTCCCGCCTGAGCATAGCCTCCGCATCATCGCCGAGATGTACGAGTATTGCCTTGAGCGCGTGCCGAACTGGAACGCCTCCAACGTGTGCTCGTACCACCTGCAAGAGGCCGGCGCGACGCCCGCTCAGGAGCTGGCCTTCGCGCTCTCCACGGCGATCGGCATCTTGGACGCCATCAAGGCGCGCGGCCACTTCGATCAAGCGCAGTTCGAGCGCGCCGTGGGGCGCGTGAGCTTCTTCGTCAACTCCGGGATCCGCTTCGTGGAGGAGATGTGCAAGATGCGCGCGTTCGTCGCGCTGTGGGAGGAGATCACGCGCGAGCGCTATCAGGTCAGGGAGGCGAAGTATCGGCGCTTCCGCTACGGCGTGCAGGTCAACTCCCTGGGCCTCACGGAGAACCAGCCGGAGAACAACGCCTGGCGCATCTTGATTGAGGCGCTCGGCGTCACCCTCTCGCGCGACGCGCGCTGTCGCGCGCTGCAGCTGCCCGCGTGGAACGAGGCGCTCAGCTTGCCTCGCCCGTGGGACCAACAGTGGTCGCTGCGCCTGCAGCAGATCCTCGCGTATGAGACCGACCTCTTAGAGTACCCCGACCTGTTCGAGGGCAGCCCGGTGGTGGCCTCGAAGGTGGAGGCGCTCATGACCGAGGCGCGCGCCGAGATCGAGAAGATTGACGGCATGGGCGGCGTGCGCGTCGCGATCGAGTCGGGCTACATGAAGACGGCGCTGGTGCGCTCCATGACGGAGCGTCTGACGCGGATTTCGAAAGGTGAGCTGACGGTCGTGGGGATGAACCGTTGGCAAGAGGGCCTGGCGTCGCCGCTCGTGAGCGCGGAGGACGGCGGCCTGTTCCAGGTGGACCAAGGCGGCGCAGAGGAGGCGCTCGGCGCCCTTCAGGAGACGCGCGCCGCGCGTGATCCCGCGCGGGCGAAGCAGGCGCTCGAGGCGCTCAGGGCTGCGGCGCAAGGTGGGGAGAACATGCTGCCGGCCAGCATCGAGTGCGCGCTGGCCCGCGTGACGACGGGTGAGTGGGCCGGCGCGCTGCGCGAGGTGTTCGGCGAGTACCGCCCGGTGACGGGCATCGACGGCCAGCGCCTCGGGCTCGAGGGTGAGCGCGTGGCCAAGCTCCGCGCCCGGGTGCAGCGCTACACCGATGAGCGCGGGCGCAGGCCGCGCATGGTGGTGGGCAAGCCGGGGCTCGACGGCCACTCGAACGGCGCCGAGATGATCGCTGTCTCCGCGCGGCACGTGGGCTTCGACGTCGTCTACTCCGGGATCCGACTGCGCCCGGAGGAGATCGTGGCGAGCGCCGTGGAGGAGGGCGCCGACGTGATCGGCGCCTCGGTGCTGAGCGGCTCGCACTTGGCCTTAGCCGAGCAGCTGATGAGCCTCCTGAGGGAGGAGGGCGCGGGCGAGCGGATCCAAGTGGTGTTCGGCGGCATCATCCCTCAGGCGGACATCCCAGCGCTCGAGGCGATCGGGGTGAAGCAGGTGTTCACGCCCAAGGACTACGAGTTGATGGACATCATGGAGCGCATCATGAGCCTGCTCGACGCGGGCGGGGTGAGCGAGGGGTGACCGCGGAGCGCGAGCCGTCAGCTAAGCAGACTAGCTTCGCCGCTTCAGCGACGCCTGAGGTGAATAGTGCCCACGTTGAAACATTAGTAGGGCGCGCGGCGCTGGAGCTCCACCGGGGCAGCGTGGCGGAGCTGATCAACGGGTTCGAAGATCAGCGCGCGAGCGCGCGGCCCTTGAGGGCAGCGGCGCTCACGGCGCTTGGGCGTCACCCAGCGCGTCGCCGGGCGGTGTTCATCGGGATCACGGGGGCGCCCGGCGCGGGCAAGAGCACCCTGGTGGGGGAGCTGGCGACGCGGCTGCTCAGCGCGCAGCCGAGCTGGCGCGTGGCGGTGCTGGCGGTGGACCCTTCGAGCCACCTCTCCGGTGGCGCGCTGCTCGGTGACCGCACTCGGGTGCGGATCTCAAGCGACGAGCGGCGCTTCTTCTTCCGCTCGCAGGCGTCGCAGACGGCGCTCGGCGGCCTCAGCCCGGCGAGCTACGACGTGTGCCGCTTGCTCGAGGGCTTGTTCGATTGCGTGTTCGTGGAGACGGTGGGCGTCGGTCAGAGCGAGATCGACATCCGTTTCCTCGCGGATACAGTCTACCTGGTGATGACGCCGCTCGGCGGCGACGAGATCCAGTTCCTCAAGGCGGGGGTGATGGAGATCCCGGATCATGTGGTGCTGAACAAGAGCGACGCCAAGCAGGCCGCGCGGCGCGCCTACTACGCGCTCAAGGGGAGCCTCGGGCTAGCGCGCCCGGAGGACGCGGATAAGATGAGCGTCTTCCGCACCAGCTGCGTCAGCGGTGAGGGCCTGGCTGAGCTGTCGGAGCACGTGGCTTCGCGGGTGGCTATGGCGGGGGACGAGGGTGCCCAACCCCCAAACCTAGATCGCGTAGCTTACTTCTTTGAACGCTGGGCGCTTCGCGAGTGGGGTGAGCGAGGCGCGCGCTACCTCGACCGGGAGCTAGGCGGCGGGCGACAGCTGCTCGCGCGCGTGAGCGGTTACGACGCCGCGCAGCAGGCGCTGGAGGCGGGCTTCGTGGCGCACTTGACAGGGACACGAACTAGCTGAGGGCGCTTGAAGTGGGTTTTGGGGGTTTGGCACCGCGCTCGGTGACGCCGGGGAGCCGGTGGGCGGGTGCGTCCGATAGTTTCCTTGACCGGCCCGTGAGCCGGCGCATGATTCGTAGGCGATTGAAGTGATGCGGGTGCTTTTGGGCGCACCCTGCCGAGCGCTGTTTGGCCCTTGGGCCGGAAGTATACACTGTGTATACTTCGGCCTGGGAGCGACCGAACGGCGCTCACCGGAGGAGCATGAAGAAGGTAGCGAGTCAGGCCATGGGCCGCGGTTTGAAATGGCTGGGTGACCTCAGCGGCGCCGAGTGGCTCGATCGATATGGGCTGCGCGAGCGCGCGACGCAGGTGGTGGAGCGCGGCGCGCGCGTTGGTTTCCGCACGGTACAGGACGCGGGGCGGCGCTTCAGTCCGCTGGTGAAGCTGGCGGCGCCGAGTCGCTTGCCGAAGCCCAAGGAGCCGCCGGCGCTGTTCGATCTCACGCTGACCGACGAGCAGCAGATGACCTGTGAGATGCTGCGGCGCTTCGCCGAGGACGTGATCCGCCCCGCGGCGCGTGAGGCGGACGACGCTTGCAGCACCCCCAGCTCGCTGCTCGACGCCTCGGCGGAGCTCGGGCTGTTCGAGATGGCGCTGCCGGAGGTGCTCGGCGGCGCGGGGGCGGAGCGCTCCCCCACCACCTCCATCCTCGCGCTCGAGGAGCTGGCGTTTGGAGACTTGGGGGTGGCGCTGGCGCTCTACGCGCCGCTCTCAGTCATCAACCTGTTGGTTGATTTTGGGACCCAGACGCAGCAGGAGCGCTACTTGTCACCGCTCGCGGGCGCAGGCTACGTGCCGCTCGCGCTGGCGGTGACGGAGCCCACGGCGGGGTTCGATCCTGAGAAGCTCCGCACGCGCGCGACGCGCTCAAGCGAGGGCTGGCTGCTCTCCGGTGAGAAGCGCCTGGTGCCGCTCGGGGGCAGCGCCGAGCTGCTCGTGGTGGCGGCGCACACAGAGGCGGGGCCGGCGCTGTTCCTGGTGGAGCGTTCGGCAGAGGGGCTGACGATTGAGGCGGATCCTTGCATGGGCGCGCGCGCGGCGGACCTCTCCTTGCTGAAGTTGGATAAGGTGAGTGTCACTGACGAAGCGCGCCTGGGCGGCGACACCAGCCCCCAAGCCTATGATGCGCTCATCTCGCGCGCCCAGGTGGGTTGGGCGGCGATGGCGGTGGGCGCGAGCCGCGCGGTGCTGGAGTACGTGATCCCTTACTGCAACGAGCGCATCGCCTTCGGTGAGCCGATCACCAACCGTCAGTCGGTGGCCTTCGCCATCGCGGACATCGCGCTGGAGATAGACGGCATGCGCCTGCTCACCCAGCGCGCGGCGAGCCGCGCCGAGCGCCATGAAGATTTCCGCAGGGAAGCGTACTTGGCGGCGCTGCAAGCCGGGGAGAAGGGCATGCAGATCGGGAGTCAGGGGGTGCAGCTGCTCGGCGGGCACGGCTTCACGAAGGAGCACCCAGTGGAGCTCTGGTACCGGCACCTGCGTGCCATCTCCCTCTGCCACGGGACGCTGTACGTCTGAAGGAGCAAATCTGATGTTGAACCTCGAGATCCCGAAGAAGCTGAAGCCGCTCCTCACCCAGGCCTCCCAGGTGGCGGAGCATGTGTTCCGCCCCATCTCACGCAAATACGACCTGGCCGAGCACGCCTACCCGAAGGAGCTCGATCTCCTGGCGGCGGCGATGGACGGCATGAACTCAGCGGGCGGCGTCGGCGCGGGCGCCGGCGAGCTGAGCCGCAAGCAAGAGGAGCGGGAGGGCGTGAAGAACGGCGCCAACATGGCGACCGTGCTCGGCCTGGCGGAGCTGTGCTGGGGCGACGTGGGGCTGGCGCTCTCCATCCCACGTCAGGGCCTCGGCAACTCGGCGATCGCCGCGGTGGCGACGCCGGAGCAGAAGCGCGCCTTCGGCGCGGCCTGGGCGGCGATGGCGATCACGGAGCCGAACGCCGGCTCAGACTCGAGCGCCATCCGCACCACGGCGCGCCGCGATGGCGATGAGTGGGTGCTGAACGGCGAGAAGATCTTCGTCACCGCCGGTGAGCGCGCCAACAGCGTGGTGGTGTGGGCGACGCTCGACGCGAGCCTCGGGCGCGCCGCGATCAAGAGCTTCGTGGTGCAGAAGGGCACCCCGGGGATGGACGTGGTGCGCCTGGAGAAGAAGCTTGGGATCCGCGCCTCGGACACGGCTACTGTCAGCTTCACTGACTGCCGGGTGCCGCTCGGGAACATCCTGGGCAGCCCGGAGATCGATCCGCAGCGTGGCTTCGCCGGCGTGATGCAGACCTTCGACAACACGCGCCCGGTGGTGGCAGCGATGGCGATCGGCATCGCGCGGGCGGCGCTCGAGCTGACGCGTGAGCTGCTGGCGCCCGAAGGCGTGAAGCAGAGCTACCGCGGGGCGCGCTTCGGGCGCAGCGCCACGGAGGCTGAGCTGGACCGCTTGGAGGCGGAGTGGGAGGCCTCGCGCCTGCTCACCCTGCGCGCCGCTTGGATGGCGGACAACGGCCGCCCAAACAGCATGGAAGCCTCCATGGCGAAGGCGAAGGCCGGGCGCACCGCCACCGAGATCTGCCTGCGGGCGGTGGAGCTGTGCGGCGCGGCGGGTTACTCCGAGCGTGAGCTGTTAGAGAAGTGGGCGCGGGACGCTAAAATCCTCGATATTTTTGAGGGCACCCAGCAAATCCAGATGCTGATCGTGGCGCGCCGCCTGCTCGGTAAGAAGTCGAGCGAGCTCCGCTGAGGCGCCCCAGGTGCGGGCGTCGCGGCCTGAGCTATAACCGGCGCTCTATATGAGCGAGCTAGACGCCCACACCCTGACGCACGTTGAGAGCAAGGACTTCATTCGCGAGCTCATTGAGCGCGATCTAGCGAGCCACAAGCATCAGGGGCGCGTCGTCACGCGCTTCCCCCCGGAGCCCAACGGTTACCTCCACATCGGGCACTCCAAGAGCATCTGCCTGAACTTTGGCTTGGCAGAGGAGTACGGCGGGCGCTGTCACCTGCGCTTCGATGACACCAACCCCACCGCGGAGGACATGGAGTACGTGGAGTCGATCCAGCGCGACGTGCGCTGGCTCGGCTTCGATTGGGGCGAGCACCTCTATTTTGCCTCGGACTACTACGAGCGGCTGTATCAGATCGCCGAGCGGCTGATCCGCTCGGGGGACGCCTACGTGTGCAGCCTGAGCGAGGCGGACATCCGCGAGTACCGCGGCACCATCAGCGAGCCGGGGCGCCCCAGCCCCTACCGTGGGCGCACGGTGGAGGAGAACCTGGATCTGTTCCGGCGCATGAAGGCCGGCGAGTTCGCGGACGGCGCTCACGTGCTGCGCGCGCGCATCGACATGGCGGCGCCCAACATGAAGCTCCGCGATCCGCTGATTTACCGCATCCGTCACCACGCGCACTACCGGCTGGGGGACGCCTGGTGCATCTACCCGCTGTACGACTTCGCCCACTGCTTGAGCGACGGCATCGAGGGCATCACCCACTCGCTCTGCACCTTGGAGTTCGAGAACAACCGCCCGCTCTACGATTGGTTCCTGGCGCGCTCGGGCCTCAGCTTCGAGGGCGCGGCGCCCGAGCAGACAGAGTTCGCGCGGCTCGGCCTCAGCTACACGGTGATGAGCAAGCGGAAGCTGCTCCGCTTGGTGCAAGAGAAGCACGTCAGCGGTTGGGACGATCCGCGCATGCCCACCATCGCCGGGCTCCGCCGCCGCGGCTACACCCCAGAGGCCATCCGGAATTTTGCGCGGCGGGTGGGCGTCGCGAAGAACAATAGCCTGGTGGATTTCGCGCTGCTTGAGCACGCGGTGCGCGAAGACCTGAGCCAGAAGAGCCCGCGGGCGCTGTGCGTGCTCCGGCCGCTCAAGCTCGTGCTCACGAATTACCCGGCGGAGAAGGTGGAGGAGCTCACGGCGCCTTACTTCCCGCCGGACGTCGGCAAGCCGGGGAGCCGTGCGCTGCCGTTCTCACGGGAGCTGTGGATCGAGCAGGAGGACTTCGAGCTCACGCCCCCGAAGGGCTTCCGCCGCCTGAGCCCGGGGGCCTCCGTGCGGCTCCGCTACGCCCACGTCATCACCTGTGAGTCTGTGGTCAAGGATGCTGACGGTCACGTGGTGGAGGTGCAGGCGCGGCTCGCCTCGCCGGAGGAGGAGCAGCAGCTCACGGTGCAGGGGACCATCCACTGGGTGAGCGCGGCGCACTCCGTCAGCTGTACTGTCCACTGCTATGACCGGCTGTTCCAGGTGCCGGAGCCGGACGCGGGGGAGGACGTGGACTTCTTGAGCTACCTCAACCCGCACAGCCTCACGACGCTCACCGGGTGTCAGCTGGAGCCGGCCGTGGTGCGCGAAGGGCTCAGCGAGGTGCAGTTCGAGCGCCACGGCTACTTCTGCTTGGATCGGGCGTGGGGTGACGCAGGCGCCGCGCCGAGCGAAGACGAGCCGCGTGAGCTGGTGTGGAACCGCACGGTGCCCTTGAAGGACAGCTGGGCGCGCGCCTCACGCGGCGCCGCCCAGGCAGAGCCGCCGCGGCGGCGCACGGGTCAAGCTGCAGGTCAGGCTAGCGTACTGAAGGAGGGGGGCGCTCAGGCTCCCAAAGCAGCGCCGCTCGATGCGCCTGCGCTGGCGCTCCAAGCGCTGCACGGCCTGACGGAGCAGGAGGCGCGCGTCATCAGCGCGGAGCCGCGGCTCGGGAAGCTGCTGGTGCAGCTTGAGGGCCTCGGCACGTCACCGAAGCTCGCCGCGCGCTGGCTGGCGAACGACGTGGCGGCGCTGACCAAGGTGGAGGCCGGGGAGCTCAAGTTCGGCGCGGCTGAGCTCGCGAGCTTGATTCAGCTGGTGGAGTCAGGGAAGCTGACTAGGCGCCTGGCGAAGGACGTGTTCGCGGAGCTGGCCCAGAGCGGTGAGGCCCCCGAACAAATCGTGGAGCGCCTGGGCGGGCAGCTGAGCGGGGATGAGGAGCTCATCCCCGTGGTGGAGCAGGTGCTGGCGAAGAACCCAGAGCACGTGAGCCGCTACCGCGCCGGGAACCTGAACCTGATGGGCGCCTTCGTGGGTCAGGTGATGCGCGCGACGGGCGGCCGCGCCAACCCACAGCGCGTCACGGAGCTGCTCGAGCAGCGCCTCAAGGCGGACTGACGGGGCGCTCAGGGGGACCGCGGGCGCTCGTGAGGTGCGGTGCCCAACCCCCAACCCCCAAACCCTAAGCAGTCAGCTTAGCAGACCACGTGAGCGGCGAAGTGTGTCAGCCCCGCGGCGACCGTCAGTGATGCTGACGTGCGTCGCGCCGGTGCGACAGCGCTGGTGAGCTTCAGTCCCGCCCCTCTTCCACGGCGTGGCAGGCCACGTGGTGGCGCGGGTTGCCTTTGAGCTGGATCAGCTCGGGGCGCTCTTTTTTACAGCGCTCGTTCACCAGCGGGCACCTGCCGGCGAAGGCGCAGCCGCTGGGCAATTGGAGCGGTGAGGGGACGTCCCCCTCCAGCACCTCACGCGCCTCGCGCTCGCTCGGGTTGTCGATGGGGATCGCGCCCCACAGCGCCTGGGAGTAGGGGTGGCGGCAGTCGCGGCTCAAGTCTTCAGCGTCGAGCTGCTCCACGATGAAGCCGAGGTACATCACCGCGACGCGCTCGCAGAAGTGCTGCACCACCTTCAGATCGTGGGAGATGAACAAGAAGGTCAGGTTCAGGTCCTGCTTCAGGTCGCTCATCAGGTTCAGGAGCTGCGCCTGCACTGAGACGTCCAGCGCCGAGACGGGCTCATCAGCCAGCACGAAATCTGGCTCCACCGAGAGCGCCCGTGCGATGCCGAGGCGCTGACGCTGCCCTCCGGAGAACTCGTGTGGGTACTTGCGCCGCACCTCGCGGCGCAGCCCGCAGCGCTCAAGCAGATCATCGATGCGACCGGACAGCTGAGCCTCCGGCACCACGCGGTGGAAGCGCAGCGCCTCCGCGAGCATCGTCTCCACCGTCATGCGCGGGTTGAGCGAGGCGTACGGATCTTGAAACACGATTTGCATGCGCCGCTTGAAGGGGCGAAGCGCGCGGTAGCTCATGCGCGTGATGTCGTGCCCATCGAAATGCAGGCTACCTGACGTAGGGTCTAAGAGCCGCACCAGCACCTTACCCAGCGTGGATTTACCGCACCCGGACTCACCCACGAGGCCGAAGCTCTCACCGCGCTCCACCTCAAGGTCCACGCCGTTCACCGCGTGCACCCGCGCGACCTCGCGGCTCAGCAGCCCACCGTGCTTGGGGAAGTGCTTCACCAGGCCCTGAGCTTTGAGCAGGCTCACGCGCCGCCTCCTTCAGAGCCCTCAGCGCTAGGGCTCGGATCCGTGTTCAGCGGGGTGAAGCAGCGCACCTCGCTGCCGTCTTTCAGCCTCGTGAGCTCGGGCTCTTCCGCGCGGCAACGGTCCGTGGCGTAGCCGCAGCGATCCGCGAAGCGACACCCCGGCGGCAGGTGCCGCAGATCGGGCACCAGCCCCGCGATGGTGGCGAGGCGCCCCGCCGTCTTGGCGCCGCGCTTCGGGATGGAGCGGAGCAGGGCGTCCGTGTAGGGGTGCCGCGGGCGATTGAACAGCGCGGACACCTCGGCCTGCTCCACCACGCGCCCGGCGTACATCACCACCACCCGGGTGCACACCTCGGCGATGACGCCCAGATCATGCGTGATGAGTAAGATGGCCGTGCCAAAACGCTCAGGTAAGCTGAGCATCAGGCGCAGCACCTGCGCCTGGATCGTGACGTCGAGCGCGGTGGTCGGCTCGTCGGCGATGAGCAGCTTGGGGCTGCAGGCGAGCGCCATCGCGATCATCACGCGCTGGCGCATGCCGCCGGAGAGCTGGTGCGGGTGCTCGTCTACCCGGACGGCGGGCGATGGGATGCCCACCTGACCTAGTAGCTCGATCACGCGCTCGCGTCGCGCCGCGCGGCTCAGCTCTGGCTGATGCAGGTAGAGCGTCTCTGCCACCTGGTCCCCGATGGTGAGCACCGGGTTCAGCGCGGTCATCGGCTCCTGGAAGATCATCGCGATCTCGTTGCCCCGCACGCGGCGCATCTCGCGCTCAGGCAGCGCCACGAGATCGCGCCCGCCGAACCACATGTGCCCACCGCTGATGCGCCCCGGCGGGTTCGGGATCAGGCGCAAGATGCTCTTGCTGGTGACCGTCTTCCCGCAGCCGGACTCCCCCACCACGCCGAGCACCTCCCCGGGGAGGATGTCGAAGCTCACGTCGTCCACCGCGATGAGCGGGCCGTCTTCCGTGCTGAAGGTCGTCTCCAGGTGCTCCACGCGGAGCAGTGGCTCAGGCTTCGAGGACGCAGCCTCAAGCTTCGTGCTTTCGGGCTCGCTCATAGGCTCTTCGGATCCAGCGCGTCTTGGAGCGCGTCGGCGAACACGTTGAAGCAGAGCACGAGCCCGAACATGGCCACCGTGGCCGCGCCAATTTGCCAGTAGTAGCCGCTGATCAGCTCGGCGCGTGATTGGTTGATCATCACGCCCCAGCTCGGCTCTCCCTGCACCCCGAGGCCGAGGTAGCTCAAGATGACCTCGCTCTTGATGGCGCCTACGAACAGGAGCGCGAAGTACACGAGCACGAGGTGCATCGTGTTCGGCAAGATGTGAAAGAGTAGGATGCGCGCGCTGCTGTAGCCCATGGCGCGCGCCGCCTGGACGTACTCGCTCTCGCGCAGCTTGAGCACCTCGCCGCGCACCACGCGGCAAGGGCCGACCCAGAAGGTGGCGCCGAACGCGACGTAGACCACCAGGATGCCGCGACCGAGCCACTGGCTCACGGCGTAGCTCAGGGCGATGAGCAAGAGCAGGTTGGGGATCGACTGGATGGTGGAGTAGAGCCACACCACCGCCGCGTCGAGGCGCTTACCGTAGTACCCAGCGACGCCGCCCATCAGGGTGCCCACGGTGGCGCCGATCAAGGCGGAGACGAAGCCCACCCCGAACGCGACCTTGGTGGAGTACAGCATGCGCACGATGATGCTGCGGCCTTGGCGGTCTGTTCCCAGCCAGTGTTTCCACGACTCACCGTTCGGTGGGGTGTAGTTGGGGGCGATGCGGTCGGCGAAATCTGAGCCAATGAGCCCGGTGGCGACCAGCAGCGCCACCAGCGCGTAGAGCGCGATCACGCTGAGGCACACCAGCGCGAAGCGATCGCGACGCAGCTTTTTTGCGGGGCGCGAGGCCCACATGTCAGCGAGCGCCTGCGCGAAGCGCCCGCGCGGCTTGGGGAGGGCGGCGGCGGTCACTCGAGCCTCACGCGCGGATCCACCACCGCGTAGAGCACGTCGTTTAGCACCGTGGTCACCACGAAGAGCACCGAGATGAGCAAGGTGAGGGCGCGAATCACCGGGAAATCTGCGGAGTCGATGGCGTCCAGCAGCTGGGCGCCGAGCCCAGGGATGCCGAAGAAGCTCTCGAGCAAGAGCGAGCCGGTGACGAGGAAAGGCAGGGAGATCATGATGCGAGTGATGATGGGGATCAGCGCGTTGCGGAGCACGTGCCTCGTGAGGACGCGGACCGGCGCCGCGCCCTTGGCGATGGCGGTGGTCACGTGATCGCGGGTGATCTCCTCGACCAACACGGAGCGATAAAACCGTGTGTCATAGCCGAGGCCCACCACCACCAGCACGATGATGGGCAGGATGAGGTACTGCCAGCGCCCAACGAAGTCGCTGTCATAGCCGTGGATTTGGAAGGCGCGCAGCTGGAAGGCGAGCGCGTACTGACCCACCACGATGTAGACCAAGAAGCTGATGCTCATGCCCATCACCGCGAGGGCCATCAGCCCGCGATCCAGCACGCGCTGACGGAAGCTGGCCGCGATGAGCCCGATGGACACCGCGAGGATGGAGGTGGCGATCAGCGCCGGGAGCGTCAGGCTAAGTGACGGCCCCACCTGCGCGCTGATCATGTCCGCCACGGGCTCCTTGGTCTTGAAGCTGCGCCCAAAATCGAGCGTGACGACCTGCTTCAGGTAGTCTAGGTACTGGTAAAAGAGCGGCTTATCTAGGCCGTACTCGGCGCGCAGCGCCTGAATGTCAGCCTCCGTGGCGCTCTTGCCGGCCATTTGCAGCGCTGGGTCGCCGCCCACCACGTTGAGCAGCAAGAAGGTGATGAGGGTCACCCCGAGGATGATCGGGATGCCACCGAGCAGGCGCCGGACGACGTAGGCGAACATCAGGCGCACGCCTCCCAGCGCAAATCGTCATGGTGACTGACGAATGGCGCCGGCCCAACCCCCCCAAAAAGAAGATCGTAATCCCAGATCATCGCGGCTCCACGTCGATGTACTTGTACCAGCTGTGGTAGACCTCGCTGGGCATGAAGTTTTTCACCCGCTGGTTCCACACGTAAGAGCGCGTGCGCGCCATGCTGCCGATCGCCGGGCAGTCTTCGATCACCATGTCGCGGAGCTTGGCGTAGAGCACGTCGCGCTCCGGCGATGGGGTCATCACCCGCGCCTGCTCGAAGAGGCGGTTATACTCCGGGTTGTCGTAGTTGAACTTGTTCGAGCCTGGCGTTTTGTTTGGGCCGTAGAACAGCTGCAAGAAGTTCTCAGCGTCGGGGTAGTCAGCTCCCCAGGCTAAACCAAACAGCTGCGCCTTCTTGCGCTGCAGCTTGTCTTGCAGCTCCGGGAAGCTCGAGAGCTGGAGCTCGATGCGGATCCCCACGCGGCCGAGCTGGCGGATCAGCATCTCCCCCTGCTCTTCGGAGTTGGAGCCGCGGCTGGTGTGGAGCTCCAGCACCGGGAGGCCCTTGCCTTCGGGGTAGCCGGCCTCCGCTAAGAGGCGCTTCGCGCGCTCCAGGTTGAGCCCGCGCATGGGCGAGGGTGGGTCGCTGGTGTGGCCGCTCAGCCCCGGCGGGATGGGCCCGTCGTAGAGGACGTTGTTGTCGTTGTAGAAGGCAAGGTTGAGCTCGCGGGTGTCTAGCGCCGCGCTGATGGCCTGCCGGAGCTTCTTGGCGCGCGCTGTTTGCTCTGGGGTGAAGCCCTCGCCCATCGCGCCCACGATGGGGTCTTCCATGTTGAAGCCGCGGTAGATGAAGTCGAGCAGCGGGAGCGGGAAGCTGCCCATGCCTTCATCGGCCAGCGCGCTGCGCAGGCTATGGTCAGGGTTGAAGACTAAATCGTGGTACTCGGCGGGCGTCTGCGTGGCGTCCAGATCCCCCACGCGGAACTTGAGCCACATCGGCTGATCTTGCTCGAAGACGTGGAACACTAAGCCGTCCAGCAGCGGCAGCTGCTTGCCTTGGTCCGCGAGCAGCCCGCGCGCGGCGAGCTCGGGGGCGGCTCGGTCAGGGTAGTGGCTTGGGTGGTACTTCTCGTTCTTGGTGTAACGAAGGAAGCTGCCGCGCACCCACTCCTCCAGCTTGAAGGGGCCGGTGCCCACCGGGTGCGAGCTGAACTCCGGGCCGTAGTGCTCGGCGCACTCGCGCGGGACCACGGCGCTGGTGCCCATCGCCAGCACGTCCAAGAACTGGGGGAAGGGCGTGGTGAGGGCGATCTCGAAGCTGTAGCGGCCGGTGACCTTGAAGCCCTCGATGGGGGCCGTCCACTCGAAGGGGGCACCGACAGGGCGCTTGTCCATCCGCGCCTTGAAGTCGTCCAGCCCGCGGATCCGATCGCGGTACAGCCACCACCCGGTGGGCGAGTTGGCGCGATCCGTCATGCGGATCAAGCTCCAGATGACGTCCTGCGCCACCACCTCGCGCCCGGTGCCGGCGGGCTCCTCCGGGCGCGGCTCGGGGAAGGGCCAGCTCTGTTTGGAGAAGCAGGGGTCGTCGTGGAAGCGTACGCCCGGCTTCAGCTCGAACTGGTAGCGGAGCTTGTCCTCCGACTCCTTCGGCATTTCCTTGAGCAAAAGCGGCGTCAGCTGATAGGGCCGCACCAGGTACTCGTACTCGAGCAGCGTCTCGTAGACCTGCGACTGAGCGAGGTTGTCGTAGCTGCTCGAGTTGCGGACCGGATCGAAGGTGCCGACCTTGGCGCGCGCGGAGTAGTGGAAGTAGCGCTTGCCTTGCTCCCATTTCGGTGGGGACTTACAGCCCGGCGCGGCGCTCGTCAGCGCGAGCAGCATCAAGGCAGCGACCGCGAGGCTCACGGCGCCGCGCGGCTTGGCGCGGGATGCGGCTTGATGTCGCAGCTTGACTGGGGGCGCGTGCGCTACGTGGCGGTGGGGCGCTCGACTAGCTGGCTGCGCTGAGGGGTAGGGAAGTGGGGGGCGTCTCAATCGGGCGTCCTCCAAAGGAAGGGACGGCACCCTAGCCTAGTCTGCCGTCAATGTGGCCGGTCATGTGACCCAGAGCTGGCGTCAGGGAGCGTCAAATAGGCGAAGCTTAGGCTGTGGAGGCGTTGGAAGCAGGCGGGGAACGAGCGGGGCCACCTCAGCGCGCGGGGTGGGCGGACTATTCCGTGCGGGGAGGCCCAGGGCGAAGGCGACCACTGTAGGCGCCAACTGTCGCTGCCTTGGTTTGGGGTTTTGGGGGTTTGGCACCGAAATTGATGGCTCTACCCCACAACCGTCGTCTCAAACCGACAGTTCTGGCGGTGACACTTCGGCAATCCCCGGCCAGCGCGCCGGGACATATTGGCACACCACTTGCTTAGGGCCCGCCGCGCTGTCTTGAGCGCGCTACGATTTTCCATGAGGAATTACATCACGCCACCGCGCCGAGCCGTTGGGCTCGCCCGCTCAGCCGCCGCCAGCTACCCAGCTGGACCGCTCGGGCTGAGCGCGGGGCTGCAGATGGCGACAACGGGGTCAGGGTTTACCGCTCGCCTTGTGGCGACCTGCCCTAGCGCGGGGTCAAGAGGTGTGCGAGAAGGCACGCGCGGACGTGGGCCGGGGCTCGCCTCAAGAGGCGAGCCAGGTGCTCACGAGCCGTTCACATCATCCGTGTGAGGTCGAGTCACCTCCACGCGCGGAGACATCTAGGGATTCAAGAGTATGAAGCTTCGACACATAACGAGTTTGCCAGTTCTACTGACGGTTCTGATGGGCGCTGGGACAGCGTCGGCGCAAGACGCTGGTTTTGCGCTGAACCGCTTCGATCCATCGGACCGCGGGTCTGACTGGTTCGCGCTGGAGTCATTGGACT
>CAYQAC010000046.1:0-16432 GCA_964415255.1 uncultured Polyangiaceae bacterium
AGCACCCAAACCTAGTGGACGCGCGCGACGTGGGCTGGGTGCCGCTGGCGAAGCTTATGCACGCGAAGACGCTCATCGAGGAAGATGGCCTGGCCTCAGACGACAGCGAGATTGACGAGGCCTTCTTCAGCATCGAGGGCTGGATTGACCAGGCGAGCTCCGGAGGCGAGGATCTGGTGGGGTTCTTCTACTAACGGCGGGTCTCTTGGAAGCACCACCTCTGTCCACCTGAGCTGGCCGCTCAAGGAGCTGGTCGTCCAGCAGATCAACTTTGCGTTCACCGAGGGGCCACGAACGGTGTAGGGATCCAGGCATGGTGCTCTACCGACGGTCCTGGGTGGTGGATGGCATCACGCCAGTTGGCGCGTACTCGCTCCTGCGCCAAGAGAGCCCGGAGGGCTCGTTTTTGCTTGAGAGCGTGGTGCCTGGTGAGCGCTGGGGCCGCTACTCAATCCTCGGCTATCGCCCGCGGCGGCGGGTCACGCTCCGGGCGGGGGAGGGTGATCCGTTCGCGGCGCTCGCGGCCCAGGTGCCGACGGGTGGTGAGGACGTGGCGGACGTCGCGGCGCGCTTCGCGCACGCCCACGTGGGCCTGATCCCTTATGACATAGTCCACTACGCGACCAAGGTGCCACCCTGGCCCGGGGAGCCGCCGGTGCTCGCGCGCTTGCTCGGGGAGTGCACCGTGGTGGTGTTCGATAACCTCACTCACACCGCCGAGCTGGTGGCGCACGACGCTGAGGACTTGGAGCGGGTGACGGCGGTGCTTTCGCGCCAGGCGGCGCTGAGGCCCATCGCGCCCCCAGATCCAGAACAACTACCGCTGCATCTCAGCGTAGATACCTCAGACGCTGAGTATGAGCGGATCGTGCTGCGCGCCAAGGAGCACATCCGCGCGGGTGATGTGTTTCAGGTGGTGCCAGCGCGCACTTTCTCCACGGAAATGGGCGCGGCGAGCGCGCTCGATGTGTACCGCGCGCTGCGCGTGCTCTCGCCCGCGCCGTACATGTACCTGCTTGAGCTGCCCGCACACGAAGGCGCTGAGCCTGTCTCGGTGATCGGCGCCAGCCCAGAGACGCTGGTGCGCGTCGAGGAGCGGCGCGTCACCGTGCGGCCAATCGCCGGGACCCGGCGCCGCGGGAGGAGCCCGGAGGAGGATGAGGCGCTGGCGCGCGAGCTCAGCGCCGATCCGAAGGAGCTCGCCGAGCACCTGATGTTGATCGATCTCGCGCGCAACGACATTGGCCGCGTGGCGACCCCCGGAACCGTCAGGGTTCCTGTACAGTTTGCGGTGCAGCGCCTGAGCCACGTGATGCACCTGGCCAGTGAGGTCACGGGGGAGCTCCGAGAGGGGCTTCAGCCCTTCGACGTGCTGCGCGCGACGTTCCCAGCGGGCACGCTGAGCGGCGCGCCCAAGGTGCGCGCGATGCAGCTCATCCGTGAGTTCGAGCCGCGGCCTCGCTTCGCCTATGGTGGCGCGGTGGGCTACGTGACGCGCGGCACGGATTTGGACTTCGCGATCGCGATCCGCACCGTGGTGGCGCGCGCGGGGCGCTTCGAGGTGACGGCCGGCGCCGGCCTGGTGGCGGACAGCGTGCCCCACCTCGAGGCGCTGGAGACGCGCAATAAGGCGCGGGCCGCGCTGGCTGCCATCGCCGCCGCCGAGGAAGCCGCCCGCCGGTGACGCGCCACGCGCGTTGCTTGTGCGGAGCGACAAACGGTAAACCTTCGTCGCTCTGGGCGTGCCATGGATGTCACTGACGAGAACGCGTACGGCTTCTTCTTCTCCTACTTCGAGATCGAGGACGACGAATATGACCTTGAGCCTGACGACTTCGCTCGGCGCTTCATGGGGTTCCGTGAGCTGATCGAGCAGGCGCTGGCGGAGGAGCCCCCAGGGGAGGGCTGTGAGCCGCTCATGCTGGGGCACGCGGTGTACCTGGAGGTGGCGGAGGGCGACGAGCAGGTCGATCCGTTCGCCTGGACAAAGCGCACCCGCGCGCGCCTGGAAGAGTCAGGCTACCGAACCGTCGCGGTGCTCAGCCAAGGCAGCCGCTGGGTAGCAGCCGAAGGCGCCGAGCCACAGCACAGCGCCCCGCGCCTCCCCAGCGAGGCCCTGCGCCGCGCCCTCTACGCCGACACCGCCACCAGCCCCGGCGAAGACGAGGCCCAGGCCCCCGGCTGGGGCCCCGGCCTCTACGTCGACGTGGAGGCCATTGATTCCATGGGGAAAAACCTCAAGAACGCACCCACCCCCCTGAGCGTGGCCGGCGCCACGTTTTACCGCTTCGGCAGCTGAGGTGAGGAGGGCAAGTCAACTGACTTGATGCTGCGCGGCCGGGCCACGCGTGCTCAGCCCGTCTCCAAGGTCGTGTCGGACTCTGGGAGCATGTCGGGGGGCAGCTCGCGCGAGATGAGCTCCCCGTGCTCATCGATGATGCCGAGCTGTTCCATGCGCGCGCGCTCCTCAGCGATGCGCCGGGCCGCGAGCGCCATCACACGGCGGTCCCACTCGGCCCTCCCCTCGGGGCTCTCGAGATCGAGATCGTCGGAGCGGATGATCGGGATCTGGAAGCTGGGCTCGCGCATGCTCGAAGGATGCCCCAGCTTGGGCCAGGGGGCTAGCGCGTGGGGTGACACCAGGCGCGGTGCCGTCCAACCCCCAAAAAAACGAAAGCATGCGCTGGCTGTGGCTCAGGTACGGCTCCTTTGAGCTGACCAACGCCTGATCCTCACCAAGTCAATGTGGCTGACTTAATGCCGCGCCACAATACGGTCCGTTTAGCTGACCAATGCCTCAGCCCCATGAAGTCAATCTAGCTGACTTAACGCCGGGCCACAGCGCCTCACAGCTTGGCTACGGCCTCATAGATGACGCGGGTGAGGGCGAGCGTCTTGGGGGGGCGGATGTGGTAGTCCATGCGGTTCGGCAAGTAGGCGAAGGCGAGCTCGCGGGGTGGGTCGCACCAGCCGAGGGCGCCGCCGGCGCCGGTGTGGCCGAAGGCCTCCGGGCTGCCGCCGAAGGTGGACTCTTCCTCTTTGAGGAAGCCTTGGCTCCAGCCGAGCGGCTTCTGCAAAACGCGGTCGCGCGGCGACCAGGATTGGCGCGGGTAGAGTGGCGAGAGGTGCTCCGGCGACAAGAGCCGCACGCCACCTAAGCTGCCCCCTTGCGCCAGCATGGCGTACATGCGCGCGAGGCCGTCCGCCGTCATTTGCGCGCCGGCCCAGGGCAGCTCGAGCGCGCGCGTGCGTCGCGCGTTGAAATTGGCGAGGCCCTTGGGGCCCAGCTCCGCGGGGTGACGGAAGGCGCGGGCGGCGTCACCCCCGCTCAGCACCGAGCGGATCACGCGGCCCTCCGTGCTGCCGGTGAGCGCCTGAGGGATGAACTTGAACAGCCGCTCATACGTTGTCGCGGGGACGATGCGCGCGACCTTCGACTCCTGCTCTGGGGGGAGCCCGAGGTAAATCTCGGCGCCGAGCCTGCCGCGGAGCTGCTCTTCAATGAAGCTCCCCAAGGAGCGCCCCGCGATGCGCCGGAACAGCGCGCCGGCGTACAGGCCGTAAGTCACGCCGTGGTAGCCCTGGCTCTCCCCTGGGGCCCAGCTGGGTGCTTGCGCTGCGAGGCGCGCCTCCACCGCGCCCGGGCTGCGCTCAAGCTCCTGGAGCAGGAGCGGCGCCTCCAGCCCCACCAGGCCCGCGCGGTGGTTCAGCAGCGTGCGCACGCTGATGGACTCCTTGCCGGCTTGAGCAAACTCAGGCCAGTAGCTCGCGACGGGCGCGTCGTAGTCAAACAGGCCCTGACTATTTAGGATTAAGAAGCACAGCGCCACCACGCCCTTGGTGCTGGAGAAGCCGAGCGTCAGCGTGTCCTTCGTGTAGGGCAGCTGGCGTGTGATGTCGCGCACGCCGCCGTAGAGCTCCACCACCCGCTGGCCGCGGTGATAGACAGCGACACTGACTCCATGCTCCTCACCGCGTTCAAGCGACTGCGTGAGGTGTGCGCGCACCGCCTCGAAGCCGGGCGCCACGAAGCCGCGCAGCGCGAACTCATCGCCGCGGCGGTACATCACAGCCAGCCGGCGCTGCGGTACCACTCCGCGGTGACGCGGGCGCCCTCCTCAAAGCTCATCTCCGGCTCCCAGCCGAGCTCGGCGCGCGTGGCCTCCGCGCTGCACACCCAGTTGGGGGCGAACAGCTCGTTCAGCTTGTCGCGGGTGAGCATCACCGCCTTGCCGCTCAGCTTGCCGTAGAGCTCGCTCGCGATGGCCGCGGTGCCCACCACGGGGCGCGGCAGGGGGAAGCGTAGCCAGGCGCGCTTGCCGAGGGCCTGCTCCACTGCCTCGATCATCTCGGAGAAGCGGTGAGCGTGGCCATCTTCCACGAAGTAGGCGCGCCCGCTCGGCGTGTCCTTCGTCAGCGCGAGGATGCAGGCGGCGGCGGCGTCCGGGCCGAACACCATGCTGAGGCGGTTCTCCGTGGTGCCCATGTAGGGCAGCACGCGGGCGTTCACCGCCTTGTAGAACGCGAGGATCTCCTGATCGCGCGGGCCATAGATGGCAGGCGGGCGGATGATGGTGATGGGCAGCTCGTCCTTCTGGGCCAGCACCGCGCGCTCCGCCGCCAGCTTGCTCCGCCCGTAGTGCGTCACCGGGCCTGGCGCGTTGTCTGGGTCCACGGGTGAGCCGTCCTCACTCGGGCCCACCGCGGCGAGGCTGGAGACGAGCACGAAGCGCTGGATGCGGTCCTTGTGCTTCAAGGCGGCGTTCAGCACGTTCACCGTGCCGCCGCAGTTCGTACGATGAAACTCCTCCGGGTGCCGCGCCTTCACGAGCCCCGCGGAGTGAATCACCGCGTCCACCTCGCCCGCTGCGCGCTCCAGGCTCTCCACGTCGCTGACGGCGCCCTCCACCAGGGTGACGCCGGAGAGCCCCTCAAGCAGCTTCGTGTTGCTCGTCTTGCGCACCAGCGCGTGAACACGGTGCCCTTGTTTTGAGAGCTGCTCAGCGATGTGCGAGCCGAGGAACCCAGAACCACCCGTGAGGAGAACCTTCATGACACCTCAGATGCTGCGCTCATACATGCGGTAGCGCTTGTAGACCTTCCCACCCATGAACTTGATCCCCACGTTGACTGGCGCGTTGTCCTCGAGCGTCCAACTGAGCTCGCCCCACTCGATGCCGCGCTTGGCCGCGGCCTCGTTCATCTTCACGTAGAGGTAGGTGCTCAGCGCGGCGTACTTCCGCACGTGGCGATACTTCTTACGGATCCCCAGGATGATGAGCCGCGCCTGCTTGGGGCCGCGCAGCTTGAGGCGGTAGAGCAGCTTCAGCGCGCCCGTCGGGAGCAGGGAGCCGTGAAGATCGCCGATCATGTGGTTGATGTTGGGGAGCGCCAGCGCCACCGCTGAAGGCTCCCCGTCGATCTCGGTGATGAGCGCGAGATCGGGCATGACGATGAGCTTCATGTCCGCCGCCATCTTCGACAACTCACCCTCCGTGAGGGGGACGAAGCCCCAGTTGTCGCTCCAGGCGTCGTTGTAGATGTCCATCAGGGTGCGGATGTCACCCTCCAGGTTCTTCATGTCCACGGTGCGGGTGCGCACCTCGGGCATGGCCTCGATGTCGGCGCGCGCCTTGGTGGCGCGCTTCGACACCTTGCCCACCTCGTAGCGCCAGGCGTAGAGGTCCTTCACCTTCTGAAAGCCAGCCTCCTCGATCAGCTCGCCTTGATACGGCCGGTGGTGAGCCATCATGACCATAGGCGGGGTGTCGAAGCCCTCCACCAGGCAGCCAATTTCCTCGTTGATACCCAAGCTGAGCGGCCCACGGATCCGCTTCATGCCGCGATCGCCGAGCCAGCGCCGCGCGCTGTCTAGCAGCGCGGTGGCCACCTCCGCGTCGTTCACAGTGTCGATGAAGCCGAAGAAGCCGGTGTCGTCTTGGTAGCGCGCCAGGTGCTCTCGATCGATCGACGCCGTGCAGCGACCCACGCAGGTGCCGCCGCGGTAAGCCGTGAAGATCGCCGCCTCCCCGTGCTCGAAGAACGGGTTCTTGCGGCTGAGCCGGTCTTTGATCTCCATGTTGAGCGGCCGCACGTACTGAGGGTCGTCTTGGTAGATGGAGTCCACCACCGAGAGGAAGTCGCCCAGCTTGCCCCCAATGGGGATCTCACGAATTTCGACTGGCATGCCGCGCGCAATCAACACCCGGCCAGCGCTCATGTCAACGCCCCGCGCGCTACGCATTATAGGACGACAAACGGTGAACCGTGGGTCGTCCTAGGGGATGACGCCGTACTTCTTCCCGACGCTGCGGAAGGCCTCAAGGCCGCGATCCAAGTGGTGTCGCTCGTGCGTCGCCATGTAGCTCGTGCGCAGCATGGCGTGCTTCGGGGGCACCCCGGGGGAGATGAAGGGGTTGGTGTAGATCTGGTGCTCCTCCAATAGATCGCGCCACATCATCAGCGTGCGCAGATCTTGGCGGATGTAGATCGGGATCACCGCGGTCTCGGTCTTGCCGAGCTCAAAGCCCATCTTCTCGAGCTCGGTCTTCATGTAGGTGAAGTTCTCGCGCAGCTTGTCGATGCGCCACGGCTCCTCCTGCATCACGTCGAAGGCGGCCATCGCCGCCGCCACGCTGGGCGGCGCCGCGCTGGCGGCGAACATGAACGAGGGCGCGAAGTGGCGCACGTAGTCGAGCACCTTGCGCTCCCCCACCAGCCAGCCGCCGATGCTGGCGAGTGACTTGGAGAAGGTGCCGCCGACCAAATCCACCTGATCCATCAGGCCAAAATGGGCCGCGGTGCCGCGCCCCCCTGGGCCAATCACCCCGAGCGCGTGGGCGTCGTCGACGAACAGCCGCGCGCCGTGCTTCTTCACGATCGGCACGATCTGATCGAGGTGCGCGATCTCCCCCTCGGCGCTGAACACGCCGTCCGTCACCACCAAGGCGCCCTCGGCGTCGCCGAGCTTGCTCAGGTGGTTGTCTAGCGACGCGGCGTCGTTGTGGCGGTAGCGCACCATGCGCGCGCCCGCTGCCTGCCCGAGCCGCACGCCGTCGTAGAGCGAGGCGTGCACGTTGCGATCGATCACCGCCACGCTGCTCTTGTTGCTCAGGAGAGCTGACAAAGTCGCGATGTTCACCTGGTAGCCGGTGGTGAACACCAGCGCGGCCTCAGTGCCGAACCAGGCCGCCAGCTTCTCCTCGAACTCCTCGTGGAGCTTCATGGAGCCGTTCACCAGGCGCGAGCCCGTCATGCTGGTGCCGAAGCGATCGATCGCCGCGCGCGCCGCCTCACGCACCTTGGGGTGCGTCGTCAGGCCCAGGTAGTTGTTCGAGCCGAACATCACGACGCGGCTGCCGTCGATCTCCGCCTCGGGCCCGTCGTTGAAATCCAGCGCGCGGAAGAAGGGGTACATCCCCATCTTGCGGGCGTTGTCCGCCGCCGTGAACTTGTAGGCCTTCTCGAACACGTCGCGGCCGCCGATGCTCGCGAGGCTCGCCCGCTCCTTCATCGACTCACCGAGATCGGAGGAGCCCTTCACCAGCTCGCCGCCGCTCGCTCGCGCGCTGCCGTTCTTGTGACCGTTCCGGTGCCCGTTCGTCTGTGGCTTGCTCTCGCTCGGCAGCTCGTCCAGCGCGGGGTCCACGTTGGGGAGCGCGTGCCCGTTCTTCAAGATGTCCCACGCGGCGGCGAAGCGGCCCCGCGCGTCCATCACGCCCTCTGCGGCCTTCATCACCCGATCATCGGAGATGAAGCGCATCATGGCGGGGTTGGAGGCGACCCTCTTACCCTGCCGCATCACTTTGTCCTTCAGGCTCATGTCGAACGAAGCTCCTCGCGACGTCTCAGCGGTGCGCGAATCCACCGCGCGCTGAGCGCCCCACTGGGCGAGGCCACGTACCTCACCCAGCCAGCGCACGTCGCGGGGAAACTAGCGGTGACAACCAACTCAGTCAATCAATGGCCCTTGGCGGCACGGCACCGCAGGGCGCGATTGGATTGACCAGCAGCGGCTGGGTGCGGCGCGCCTTTCGCGCTCACCTCGTTGCGTGGCGCGCAGGCTTTGCGCGTCGTGTTCAGGCGCGCAGCTCGCCGAGGAGCGCGGGGGTCAGCCGCGCGGTGGCCAGACCTCACGCGGCGTGACCGTGAGCTCAACCTCGCACAGGTACAGCCCATCAGGCGGGGCGGTCATCCCGAGGTCGTCGCGGCTCTTGCTGGCGAGCGCCCGCTGCACGGCGCCCGGCGCGAGCTGCCCCCGCCCGACGTCCACCAGCGTCCCCATAATGATCCGCACCATGTTGTACATGAAGCGGTCCCCCTCGATCACGAAGCGGAGCAGCCGCGGATCTTCCAGGCTGGCCTTGAGCTCGGCGCGAAGGATGTTGCGCACCGTCTCCGTCCGCTCGTCCCGCGCCCCGCGGAACGCGGCAAAATCGTGCTCCCCTAGCAGGCTCTCTGCCTCCGCCTGCATCGCCGCGAGGTCGAGCCGCGCGTGGTGGCGCCAAGCGCGGCCCTCTAAGAAGGGGTCCCGCGCCTGGGAGGTGAGCAGCAGGTACTCATAGCGCTTCCGCTTCGCCACGTGGCTCGGGTGAAGCCCCGCGTCCACCTTGGCGACCTGCACCACCGCGAGCTCATCGGGCAGGTGCTCCGAGAGCCCGAGCAGCCAGCCACGTGAGCCGATGTCTTTATCCGTATCGAAACTAGCCAGCTGCGCGCGCGCGTGGACGCCGCGATCCGTGCGGCTGCAAATCCGCACGAGGCTGGCGCGCGGATCCATCGCCTGGACGGCGCCGTCGAGCTCACCCGCGATCGTGCGCAGCGCCTGCTGGCGGGCTGCGCCGTGGAACGGCCGCCCGTCGTAGGCCACCGTGAGCAGCACCCCATGAGCGCGCTCGCGGCGCGGCCGAACAGCGGCACCTGGGGCGCCGGAGGTGTCAGGCATGTCAGCTGACGAAGCCGCGGGCTCCGTGACGCCTGGTGCACCCGGCATGTCAGCTGACGAAGCAGCTGCCTCCGTGACGCCCGTCGCACCCGTCATATCAGCTGACGAGGCAGCGGGCTCAGCGGGCAGGTCAAGCGTGGGACCCGCGCCCTCCTGGCTGCTCACGGGGCCTTCTTTTTGGGGGTTTGGCAAGTCAGCTGACGAAACGGTCAAGTCACCTGACGGGCGAGCCGGCGCGGTGACGGTGGCGGGGCACCTGGGCTCAGTTGCCGGTGCTGGTCTCGCCCGGGGCGGTCACGCAGTTCTCGTCGGCGAGCTTCTGGAGCTCGGCGCGGTCCTGGTCAGCTTCTGGGACTAACGCGCGGAGGCCCTCTGCGCCGGCGTCGCTCGCCAAGATCTCGCGCGACCGCGCCTCGTCTTCGTCGTCGTAGCGCAGGCGGTACAGATCTGCCTCCGAGCACTTCGCGGTGACCCCGTCGTCGGAGCAACCCGACGTGACGGCCAGCGCGCCGAGCAGCAGCGCGACCGCGCTGGGCAAGCCCCCTCTTAGCGTCTTCACGGGCGTCTTCAGGGTACGACTCATCTTCAAGACCTCCTGAGCACGGAACACCACTTTTACCATGACTGTCAACCGCTCGGCTTGAAGGTGACGGGCACCGCGACGTCTACGCAGCCACCGTTCGGCGGCGGGAGGTTCCCGGCGCGCAGCGCGGGAGCCACGCACGAGGCCCCAACGCCCCCGAAATCTTTGGAGATGCTTACCCCGCACACCTGCCCCTGGGGCCCCACACGGACCTGCGCCGTGACGCTCCCGGAGAGGGTGGAGTCCGTGCGCAGCATGCGCTCGTAGCAGCGCCGAGCGCTCGCCGCGCGGCCGCCGAGCGCTGAGCTCAGCGCGGGTGTGACCGAGCCCTTGCACTCACCCGCGCAAGCGCCGCCGCCACCACCGCCCTTGACCGGCGTCTTGGTCGCGACCTTCGCCTCCGCGTCCGTGCCGGCGTCCACCGGGGGCGGCGGCGGGATGGCGACCTCTATCCTGGGCGCGGGCGCCTGGGCTACCGGCGCGGGGGG
Source organism: uncultured Polyangiaceae bacterium (assembly GCA_964415255.1). Lineage (GTDB taxonomy): Bacteria > Myxococcota_A > Polyangia > Polyangiales > Polyangiaceae > JAHBVY01. Next base: position 10,016 of record CAYQAC010000046.1, read on the forward strand.
AGGCGGCTTGGGTGCCTCTTCCTTGTCGCCCGACATCTTCCAGTAGATCAAGCCGCCAGCCGCCACCAACATCAGCAGCGCGACCGCAATGAACGATCCGCCGGACTTGGTTGGAGGGGGTGGGGGGACGGATTCAGCCATGGTCACTCCTCGCACGACCCTGTGCGCGTTCGCCGCAGGGGGCGCAGAGCCTACAAGGCCGCTCGCAGAAACCCAACGCAAAACCCTGACGCGAGCGTCCGCTAGCCCTCCAGACGAGGGCAGGAACCTCAATGATTTCAGCTACTTGGTAAAATTACGTTCAAGCGCCGATCCGCTTGGCGCGCCGCGCGTGGGTTTTCTTGCACAGCGCTACTCGCCGAGCCACTCGTAGAAGCTGAGCCCTGAGTCGCCCCAGCGCCGTCGCTCACTCAAGACCAGCGTGGCGCTCTCGCAGCGGACGGGCAGCTCCGCGCGGTGGCCGATCACCACGCGGGCGCCGGGGGCGAGCAGATCGTGTGAGAGCACCCGGACCAGCTCGGCGGCGATGGGGTCGGCGTGGGGCCAGGGCGGATCGCAGAGCACGAGATCGAACGGAGCGCTTGAGCGCAGCGCGGTGCTCGCGCGCTCGAGCTTGATGGGGAGCAAGGTGCTCACCTCCATGAGCCCGAGCGCCTTGAGGTTGCTCGCGATGGCGGTCAGCGCGCTCCGATCGGCGTCGAGGAAGGTCACGTGACGCGCGCCGCGGGAGAGCGCCTCGATGCCTAAGGCGCCGGTGCCGGCGCAGGCGTCGAGCACGGCGCAGCCGTTGAGATCACCCAAGATGCTGAACAGCGCCTCACGCACTCGCGCCGCGGTGGGGCGGGTGGTGTGGCCAGCAGGTGAGCGCAGCGGGCGCCCACGCAGCTTACCGCCAATGACGCGCACAGCAGCTCAGGAGACGCCGCGCAGGCGCTCAGAAGGGGAGCGAGAGGCTCATGTAGCCGCCGCCGCTGCCCACGCGAGTGTCGAGCCGTGGCTTGCGGCGCGCGGTGGCTGGCTCGTCCTCAGCGCCAAAGAACAGGTAGGCGCCGACGCCACCTGCGACCACGCCCGCGCCAGCGAACACCCACTGCAGCGTCTGGAAGGTGCTCGCCTTGGAGCACTGATCCGCGATGCCGGAAGGATCGGGAGCGCTGGGGTAGCGGCGGCCTGCCTTGGCGAGCTCACACACGTCCTCGCCCTGCGCGACCGACGAGCGGTAGCGACCGAAGCTTTCGTCGTTGTTCACGCCGTTGACCTGCAGCGCCGAGTACACCGAGCCCGCGAGCAAGACCGCCCCGACCCCCATGGTGCCGATGCCGATCACTTTGCGGGTGCTCATGCCAGCCCCGGTGTCTGCGCCGAGGGAGCCATCCACACCACCGCCAGCTGCCTGGCGCAGCGAGAGCCTCACCTCCACCAGCTGCCCCGCCACCACTTGGATGGTGCGCGTCTCCGAGGCGTACCCCGGCGCGGAGAAGGTGAGCTGGTGCTCGCCGCCTGGCAGATCGAACTCAAGGCTGCCGTTCGTCAGCTTCCTCGCCGCCTCATCATCCACGATCACCGTCTGAGCGTGCTCGGCGCTGATCTTCAGCTTGCCCGGCGCGGCCCCAGTGATTTCGAGGAAGGCGCTCTGCGCTACCTGGAGCAGCGCCTCGTCCGAGGCATCAGTCAGGTTCTCTGAGTAAGAGACGGCGGTCTGTTCACGGCCCTCAGGGGACTCAAAGTAGATCGTGCCGCTGATCTGTGAGCCCTGCTTCTCGACCTGGCCCCACACGAAGCGCTCGGAGTCGATCTGCTTGGCGATCTTCTGGAGGCAGGCCGCGTCGGGCACCTCATCACAGGCGAGCGCCGCCGTCAGCACCTCGAGTGAGAAGTCCCCCTTACCGAGCGACCAGTCACGCGACCTGTCTACCACGCGCTTCAGCGCGATGCTGAGCGCCTCAGCCTGCGTGTAGGCTGAGTTACTGTAGATGGTCAGCACCTGGATCTTCTGCTTGGGCTTGGCCTGCGCTTGGGCAGCCCCAGGGGCGAGCGTTGTGCCGAGGAGCGCGACTAGGGAGAGCAGCGCCAGGAACAGACTGCGGAGGCGGAGCATGGTCACGCTCGACTATCTACCCTGACTCGCCCTAACTGACGAGACCTTCGCTCATGTCTCGATTTTGCTCCACATCTGCCGCCTCATTTTTTGACGGGTGCGGTCCTTGCGGGTGATGGCGCGCGCCGCGCCCCAGGCTGCCAAGAGCGAGCCCTCTTGGCCTAGCGCGGGCAACACGGTGCGCCCGACCAAATAGGTGCCAGGGATTGGCCCCCGAAACGGCTCGCCCGCGAGCTCAAGGTACCCTGGGGTGTCGACCGACCACTGCCACTCCATGGGCTCAGGGCCAGCGCCGCTCGGCAAGTGAATGCGGTCGATCTCGTGGCGCCGTCGCCCGTGCGGCCCGCTCCGGTGCTCCCACAAGGGCAGGCCATCGTGGGGCGAGTCGATCACGTGCGCCTGCTGCTCGATGAAGGGCAGGTGAGCCTTCAAGGTGGAGAGCACCGCCTCGCGCGCCTCAAGCAGCGTCAAACTGCCGCGGCTCGGCAGCAGCATCTCCGCGGTGAGCACCTCGAGCGGCTCGCGCCCATGGCCGTCTGGGGTGAACCGTGGCCCGCGTTGGACGTGCAGCACGGGGCGCCGGGGGCTCAAGGTGCCGCCCTCGTCGGGGAGGAAGAACGACTCCGCGGGCAGCGGCTCGGGCAGCGCGTGGCTCGGCGCCACCAAGCTCACGACGAAGCGCCCGGCGTTCACCGACAGCCGCGGCCACTCGCGCTGGGCGCGCGCCGTGATGCCCTCACCACCGGTCAGCTCGGCGACCGCCTCGCCTGATAGATCGCACACCACGGAGCTTGTACCGACCGGCTCATCTTCGCCGTCCTCCAGCACGCCGACGACGCGGCCTTGCGTGATCACGATTTGGCTCGCGCGCTGGCCCAGGCGTGTCTCGCCTCCATGAGCGCGGATGCGCTCCAAGAAGAAGCCCTCGAGCTCAGCCTCACCGCCCGCGAGCGCCTGCACGCCGCGCGTCCAAGCGCCGCACAGCCGCGCTAAGGCGAGGGGCGGTAGCTGCTCACCTGGCACCGCCAGATCGGTGGCGAAGCCAGCTGGGATCGTCGTGATGTCGCGGTAAGGGTGGCTCGCGGGGAACTTGCCGAGCAAGGCCTGTGTCGTCTCGCCGCCCGTGAGCGGTAGCTCGCGGCTGACGCGCGCCGTCTCCAAGCGCTCCCAGAAGGTGCCTGGTGGCCACGCGACGTCGCGCTCGAAGGCGCTGTCGAGGGTGGTGTTGATGCTCGCGAAGTTCGCGTAGAGTTCGTCCACCAGCTGCCGCACCTCGGGGAACTCTCGCTCAATTTCGCGCGAGAAGAGCTCCGCTTCGGGCGGCACCTCCAGGCGCCGGCTCGGGCTCAGCACCGCGTACATCGGGTCGAGCTGCCGCGTGTGGCGCCGGAAGGTGGTCGCCTGCGCGAGCTCTTGCAGCACCCGGAGCCAGACAGGAGAGTTGCCTGATAGTAGGGTGAAGGTGCGCCGCTTGAGCTGATAGTGCTCGAAGTTGTAGTCCGCCGGGCGCGCGCCGTGACCGAGGAGCAGCACGCGGAAGTCGCGGCGCGCGAGCAGCGCCGCTGCGGCCAGGCAGCCGATGGTGCGGCCGAGGACCACCACGTCGTAGTAGCGCGTCGGAGTCACGTCACCTCGACCCGTGGGCGCAGCTGGGGGCTCGTGGCGCGCCCCAGCGCGCTCACCTCTTGGAGCTTCACGCGCCCCGCGGCGATCAGGCGCAGGCACTCCACTAAGAGCGCGTGCTCCTCCGTGAGCAGCCGCGCCGAGAGCCGCTCCACATCGTCATCTTCCCTGACAGTCAGCGCGCGTTGCCCGATGATGGCGCCGGTGTCCATCCCCGCGTCCACGAAGTGCACCGTGCAGCCCGTCAGCTTCACGCCGTAAGCCAGCGCCTGCGCCTGCGCGTCGAGGCCAGGGAAGGCTGGGAGCAGCGACGGGTGCACGTTGACGATGCGCCCGGCGAAGGCCTCGATGAAGCTTGGCGTGAGCAGGCGCATGAAGCCCGCCAGCACCACCCACTCTGCCCCCGCGCCCTCGAGCGCGGCGATCAAGGCTGCGTCGAACGCCCCTCGATCGGGGAACTGACGGTGCTCGATGACCTGCGTCTTCACCCCGGCGCGCGCCGCGCGCTCAAGCGCCGGCGCGGAGGCGCGGTTCGAGAGCACCAGCTCCACCCGCGCGTCGAGCTGCCCCGCTGTGATCGCGTCGAGGATGGCTTGCAGGTTCGAGCCACGGCCCGAGACGAGCACCCCGAGTCGGAGCGTCATGCCACCTCCACGCGCGCGGGCTCCTCCCCCTCGATGCGCACGGCGCCGAGCAGCCAGGCGCGCTCGCCTGCCTCGCTCAGCGTGGAGATCGCCTGCTTTACGGCGCTCGCCGCCACCACGGCGACCATCCCGATGCCAAGGTTGAAGGTGCGGCGCATCTCCTCTTCTTCCACCGGGCCCCCGCTGGCGATCAGCTCGAACAGGGGGTGCCGCTCATGATCGAGCCTCACCTCGGCGATGGCGCCGCGCGGGAGCACGCGCGGCAGGTTCCCGACGAGGCCGCCGCCGGTGACGTGGCACAGGGCGTGGAGCTCAGCGTCCAGCTGCTCGCCCAAGGCGCGCGTGGCCTGGGCGTAGATGCGAGTCGGCGTGAGCAGGGCCTCGCCTAGCGTGACGCCGAGCGACGGCACCAGCTCGGAGAGCGCGAGGCCACGCGCGCCCTCAAGGACGCGCCGCGCCAGCGAGTAGCCATTAGAATGGAGGCCTGACGAGGCGATGGCGATCAGGGCGTCGCCGTTTTGGACGCGGCGCGGGCCGAGCACCTTGGAGGCGGAGACCACCCCCACCGCGAAGCCCGCGAGATCGTACTCGCCGTCTTGGTACATCCCCGGCAGCTCGGCTGTCTCCCCGCCGATGAGCGCGCAGCCCGCGATTTTACAGCCGTCGGCGACGCCGGCGACCACGCGCTCAGCGACGTCGACCTCCAGCTTGCCGCAGCCGAAGTAGTCGAGGAAGTAGAGCGGGCGCGCGCCGGTGGTGATGACGTCGTTCACGCACATGGCCACCAAGTCTTGGCCAATGGTGTCGTGGTTTTGCGTGGCGAAGGTCAGCTTGAGCTTGGTGCCCACGCCATCAGTCCCGCTGACTAATAACGGATCGGCGATGTCGCTGGGCAGGCGCACGAGGCCGGCGAAGCCGCCCACGTCGTCGACCACTTCGGGGATGCGCGTCGCCGCGGCCAGGGGCTTGATGCGGGCGACCAGATCTTCAGCGGCGTCGATGTCGACGCCGCTCTGCTTGTAGGTGAGGCTCATGGTGGCTCCGGGTTATTGCCGTGCGGCAACGCGCTGAGGCTCTCGCGGGTCGGGGCGAAGGGGCTGAGGTGAAGGGGTGGAGGGCCGCCGAGCACGCTGCTCTTGACTAGCTCAGCGGTGATGGGTGCGAGCAAGATGCCGTTTCTGTAGTGGCCGCTCGCGAACACCAGGCGCTCAATGGGCCCCTGGCCGATGAGCGGCGCGTGGTCTTGAGTGTAGGGACGAAAATTAGACCAGTGCGCGACCAGCTCGGCGGCGCCCAGCGCCGGCACCAGCTTGACCGCGGCGCTGAGCAGCGACGCCACCGCGCTCGCCGTGACGCGCTTCTCGTAGCCCACGAACTCCAGCGTGGAGCCGACCAGCACGCGCCCGTCGTCGCGCGGCACCAAGTAGCAGTCAGGCCCAAACACCACGCGCTGAAGCGGGGGCGTAGCGCACAACAGCTGGATGATCTGCCCGCGCGCCGGGATGATGCTCTGGCGCGCGATGGGGAGCCCCGCGATGAGCGGCGTCCAGGCGCCCGCCGCGATCACCACCCAGCCCGCGCTGATGAGCTCGCCGTCGGTCAGGCGTACGCCCATCGCCCGCTCGCGCGCCACCTCCACGCCCTGCACGTGGGCCCCGGTGCGAAGCCGCACGCCGGCGCTCTGCGCCGCGAGGCGCAGGGCGCGCACCAGTCGGCGCGGCGCCACGCGGCCATCAGCAGGGTACATGAGCGCGCCCTGGACGCTCGGCGACAAGCCTGGCTCGTCGACGCGGAGCTGACGTGCGCTTCGGAGCCTGACGTCACGCCCAGCGCGCGTCGCCGCGCGCGCCTCCTTGCGTAGCGCGGGGACGTCATCCTCGGCGTACGTCGCGCGCAGGCTCCCGCGCAGCCTAAGCTCGATGTCGATCCCGGTGCGCGCCGCCAAGGTCTGAGCGAGCGCCGGGTAGCGCTCGAGGCTGAGCAGCGCGAGCTTCGCCATCGCGGGGGACTCGTGGTGCTCCACGTGGGCGCCGAGGATCCCGGCGGCGGCGC
>CAYQAC010000046.1:16442-33192 GCA_964415255.1 uncultured Polyangiaceae bacterium
CGCTTGAGGCCTCAGCGCCAGGGACGGCGCGCTCCAGCACGGTGACGCGCGCGCCAGCCTCTGCCAGCGTGAAGGCCGCGCACAAACCCAAGAGGCCCCCGCCGACGATCAACACCTCTTCGGCCATGGAGGGGGGGTGTGCCTGAAAGCGGTGGGGATTTCGAGGTGAAATTCGCCGCCCCGCCTCATGGGGTGCTCAGGCGCGCAGGTGCACTGGGGAACCCCAGCGTGGTGAGCGTTGTCGGAGGGCCTCTCAATGCGGCAAGCTCCCCCCGTCTAGCCCCTGCATGTCCTCTGACCCTGACCTCCACCGCCCCCCTGCTGACAGGGAGGGCGCCGACGCGATGCCCTCCCTTCAGGCTGCGCGCGATCCCGATCTAGAGGCGTTGCCCCCGCCGCGGCGGCCCTATCGCCGGCTGACCTTGCTCGTGATGAGCGTCACCTTGCTCGCCAGCTTGGGGATGGCTGCGCTGCTCGTGGGCCACGCTCAATACGCCATGGGCTCACAAGAGCCAGCGTCGCTCGGCGCGCTTGAGCGCTTCACGCCCGAGCCGCGCTGGGCCAACACCTACGTCCAGGGTGAGGGCACGCTGAGCGCGCGTGGGCTGCGCTACATGCGCCCGCTGAGCGCTGATTCGTACCGGCTGGTGCAGGTGGAGCAAAACCCGAACTTGTGGGTGGAGGTGCGGGTGCCAGAAGATGTGGACACGCCTTACTTCCTGCCCCCAACGTCCTTCGTGGGGCGCTTGGTGCCGCTCAAGGCAGCGGGGATCGGCCACGCGGGGCTCGAACAAATCGTGACGGACCACGGCCGCCAGCCCGAGGGCGCCTGGCTCTTGATCGACGGGGCGTCGCCGTCGAGCACCCGCTGGGCGCTGGTGCTGACCGCGCTGTGCTTCGCGTTCGCGGCCTTCAACGGCTTCGGCTTGTATCGGCTGTGGCGCCCGGTGAAGGGGGCGCCGGAGCTGCCCCGCGCCGCAGTTGGCTAGGGCTGAGCTCTCGGCTACCCTTCGCTCAGGGCGCGCTGTTCAGGTTCGCGCCCTCCTAATTCATGGCGCCGGCCGGCGGCGCCCGAGGCACCATGGCTCAACCCAAGCAACTCATCTGCTCCTCTTGCGGCTTCAAGAACGCGGTCCCGCTGCCCAACAACCGCTGCGTGTCGTGCGGCGCGAAGGTGGAGGAGCAAAAGCGGACCCTCTCACGTGAGGAGGAGCTCGAGCGCCGCTACCAGCAAGATGGCTTCAGCTTGGTGTGGTTCGGCGTCTCGCTCGTCATCACCGCGGTGCTCACCGCCGCGCTCATCCTCGGCCTGCCGATGGTGATCTCCGCGGTGGATTTTGAGGGCTCTGCGGGGATGATGATGGCGGTGCCGGTGTGGTTCATCGCGGGCGTGCTGGTGGGGCTCATCTCCCCCGGCAAGACGTTCATTGAGCCCGTGGTGGCGGCGTTCTTGGTGGCGATGCCCACCGCCTTCCTGCTGTTCGGCAGCCAAACCGTGAAGACGATGCCGCCGTTCATGTACGTGCTCATGAGCGCGCTGGGGGTGCTGTTCAGCTTGGTCGGCGCCTACATTGGTGAGCGGGTTCAGATGGGGCCGCCGCCGAAGGCCGTCGACTGAGCCGGCGCTCATTGTTTCCGTACGGATACAAAGCCACCGCGCATACAACCTGGCGCGCGAGCGCCGGGGTGCCGCTGCGTCCAGCCCGTGGGCTGCTTCGCTGGGCTGTTTTTTGGGGGTTGGGCGGCACCGCGCTCCACGGCTGCAGCGAGAGCGGAGCGCACCGTGATGAAGCGGCCGTGCTGAGCCGCGCCATCGATCAGCTGCGCGAGGCCAAGAACGAGGACAAGGCGCCCAAGCTTGAGGCGCTGCGCGCCACCGCCTGCAGTCAGCCGGACACCTGCGGTGTGCGCGATCGCTGCGCGCTGGCGTACACCACACACCAAGCAGGCCTCGACGCGCTCAGCGAGGCGCGGCGCGCGGCGGACCCCACCCTGCAGGCTGCGTCCATCACCCGCGCCGAGCAGCTGCTCGCCACCTCCAAGGCGCAGATGACCCAGTGCGTGGACTCCCAAGGCGAGCTCATCCGCGCCCACAAGCTGGGCGATTTGAAATAGCGCCGCCCGGCGCTGCCCGTTCATGGCGCCGCGCGGCGCTGTCCGGTTGGGGCGCAGCATGCTGCGCCCCTACAGCCGTCTACGGCGCTGACGGCGCGGCGCCGGGTGACGGCGCGCTGGGCGCGGCGCTGGGTGACGGCGCCGCTTCCGGGGCCTTGGGCGGCTCGCCGCCGCGCCAGGTGACGCGGCCGAAGCGAGATGCCTTGTGGAAATTGCCCTGGCCGAGGATGGGGCTCCAGGCGACGCCGCCGTTGTCCTGCATGGCGTAGAAGTTCATGCGCCAGGTGTCGCCGCTCTGCGGCGGGGTACGCTTGGCTTTGGTGAAGGAGGCCCAGGGTATGGCCGCCTCCACACGGTAGCCCTCGTCCTTGTCCCCTGGCTTGTCTAACGTGCCCTGGATGGTGACAGCGCTTGTCAGTTTCGCTGACCAGTCCTGATGCCCGAACGGCCCGTTCGGCTCCACCTTGGGCAGGTTGTAGGCGTCGAACTGCGAGTCGAACACCAGGTTCTGCGGGTTGATCTGGATCTCGTAGTAGTCCTTGTTGTCCCCGTCGCCGTCCGGGTCGATCATGATCTCGACGGTGTCCTTGGTCCAAAGGTGCGGGTCGGCTTGCTTCGGGTCGAAGCCGCCGGTGACGTTCGGGTCGCTCACCTCGAAGCCGACGTAGAGGTGCTCGCTGTCCCACAGCAGCTTCACGCTGCCGTTCACTGGGAAGCGCGTGTTGGGGCCTCCGTTGCGCACGTCGACGAAGGGGCCCGTGCTCGCCGCCGTCACCCACGCGGGCTCATTCAGCGCCCCGTCGATGGTGATCTTCTGCCCCGGCTCAAGCGCGCGCGCCTCCAGGCTCGGCACCTCACTGCGCACGCCGCCAGGCATGCCTTGGGTGTTCAGGGTCGCGACCAGCGCGCGGTTGTGCGCGTCCTTGGGGCCGCTCTTGATGGGGAGGCGCGCGCTACCCTTCCAGATCCCCACGGCGAGCTGGAGCTTGCTGGTGCGCAGGCCCATCGGGACGATGAACTCCTGGGTGTCGACGTACACCTTCCCCGCTTGCCACTTAGAAGGTGACAGCACCTGACTATCACCCTCGAGCTGCCGCAGCGGCCCGACGTTGTCGAGGTTCATGATCCGCTCGCCGGAGCCGTCGAGTGCGTGGGTGAACAGGCTCCAGCCGTCTTCGCCGAGCGCCTGCTTCACCTGCCAGTACAGGGTGAGCTTGAGGGTGGAGCCGGGGCGCGCGACGGCTGGCTCCACCCGGGCGCCGAGCAGCTCAATCTTACCGTCAAAGTCAGCGCCAATGACGGAGCCGATGTCCTTGGGGGGCGCGTCCAGCACGTGCGCCGCGAGCGCCTCGTGGTCGATCGGGCGCTCACCCTTGGAGCGGTCCACGCAGCCGAGCGCCGGCAGCGTCAGCAGCAGCGCGAGCAAGCACCCCCGCGCGAGCTGCGTCATGGCCCCGTGGGGAGCCGCACCACCAGGGCGCGGTTCATCCGGTCTTGCTGGCCGCTCGTGACGCTCAGGCGGAAGACGTCCGTCCACACGCCGACGCCGACGGTGACGAATGGAGGCTCCGCGTCGGGCGGCAGCGTGAACTCCTGCTCGTCCTGATAGATGGCGCCGCGGCGCCAGCTCGAGATGCTCCCTGCGCCCCGCAGCGGCCCCGCCGCGTCCACCTGGGCGATTTGACGGCCGTGCTGGGTGATGACGTGGGTGAACAGCTTCCAGTCGCCCACCGGTGGCGCGCTGGCGCGCCAGTACCAGGTGATCTTCACGCGGCCACCGGGGCGCGGCTCCACCGCGTTCACCTCATACCCGATGAGCTGCACCTTGCTCTCAAAATCGAAGTAGGTGGGCGTCGCGCTGGGCGGCAGCTGGCTCACCTGGAAGGCGTCCATCGCGGCGTTCTCAGCGCCGGGTGTGCCCTGCGGCCACGCCTCTGAAGCATCCACGCAGGCGCTCAGCACCGCCAAGGCGCCCAGCAGACAGGCCACCTGACCGCCCCGCCACAGCGACTTGGTCAGGCTCACAGCCGAACCCACTGAAGGCGACCCCGCTGAAGGCAGCGTAGCTGACGAAAGCCCAGCAGCGCGCGCCGACCCTGCGGTGCCCAACCCCCAAAAAATCCGCCGGCTGCTCATCACTTCCGCCCTTTCTTACGCGCGGTGCGCTCGCGCTTGCGCACGCCCTTGCGCGCGTTCTTCTCTGACTTGCTCAGCTTGCGCACCGTGGTCTCGGCGCCGCCCATGCCAGGCATCCCCATGCCAGGCATCCCGGGCATCCCAGGGAGGCCCATGCCAGGCATCCCCATCCCCGGCATGCCAGGGAAGCCGCCGGGCATCCCGGGGAAGCCACCAGGCATGCCGCCGCCCTTCATGGCGCGCCGCATGTTGCGCGCCATGGCGAGGTTCTTCATCCCGGGGATCTTACCGAGCAGGCCAGAGCCGCCCATGCCCGCCATCATTTGGCGCATGAACAGGAACTTCTGGATGAGCTCCGTCACGCCCTGCTCCGGCTGACCTGAGCCGCGCGCGACGCGGCCCACGCGGCCCGGCTCGCGGATGAGCAAATTGGGGTCGCCCTTCTCGGTGCGCGTCATCGAGTGGATGATCGCCTCAATGCGCACCAGCTCGCCGTCATCGAGGTTCACCCCGGGCGGCACCATGCCGCCCAAGCCGGGCATCTTCTCGACCAGATCTTTCAGTGAGCCCATCTGACGGATGGTGCGGATCTGATTCAAGAAGTCCTCGAGCGTGAACTCGCCGCTCATCATGCGAGCGGCGTCCTCCTCGGCCTTCTTGGCGTCGATGACGTCCTCGAAGTCCTTCATCAGGCCGACGACGTCACCCATCCCGAGGATGCGCCCGGCCATGCCCTCCGGCCGGAACTCCTCGAGCTTGTCCGTGGTCTCGCCCATGCCGGCGAACAGCACCGGCGCGCCCGTGACCTCCTTCACGCTGAGGGCGGCGCCGCCGCGGGCGTCACCATCCAGCTTAGTCAGGATCACGCCCGAGAGCTTCAGCTGCTCGTTGAAGCTGCCCGCCGTCTTCACGGCGTCTTGGCCGATCATCGCGTCGATGACCAGGAAGGTGTTCTCTGGGCTCACCGCCTGCTTGATGGCGCTGAGCTCCTGCATCAGCTCCGCGTCGATGGCGAGGCGGCCGGCGGTGTCATAGATGATGACGTCGCGCCCCAGGCGCTTGGCCTCCTCCGGCGCCGCGGCGCAGATGGCGAGCGGCGTTTCCCCGGGGAGATTGAAGACGGGCACCTCGATCTGCTCGCCGAGCACCTTGAGCTGCTCCACAGCGGCCGGGCGCTGCATGTCCGCGGCGACGAGCAGCGGCTTCTTGCCTTCGCTCGAGAGCAAGCGCGCGAGCTTGGCGGCGCTGGTCGTCTTGCCGGAGCCTTGGAGGCCCACCAGCATGATCTGGGTGCGGCCGCTCGGGGCGTAGCGGACACGCTCGCCCTCAAAGTCCATCATCGCCACCAGCTCGTCGTGGCAAATCTTGATGAACTGATCGCCCGCGGAGACGTTCTGGCTCTGGCCCTTGTGCTTCACCCGCACGGCCACGGTGCTGCCGAGCGCCTTCTCCTCCACGCGGGCAAGGAAGCGCTTCACCACCCCCAGCTCGACGTCCGCCTCGAGCAGCGACCGGCGCACCTCCTGCAAGGCGGCCTGGATGTTCTTTTCGTTTAGCTCAGCCAGCCCGGCGAGGCGGTTCTGAGCTTCCTTGAATCCCTTTTTGAGCGCGTCGAACACGGGGCATCGTCTTTAGTGTGGAGAGCCGGGCCGCGCAATCACTCCCGCCCGCCTCCTGCAGGCGCCGGGCGTCGCCTCACCCAATCCTCGCCAAATGGCTGCGACATTGGGGGCGTGCGGGAAAAGATTGATCCGAGCTGGCGTTTGGAAGATCCTTTCCCTCTGTCAGCTTTTTTCTCGGAGAGAGGCCATGCGCGAATCAGTGGGGCGGTCTTGGTGGGTCGGGGTGCTTGGGTTGTCCATCGCGTGGGCGGGGTGTGGGGGGTCGTCGCAAGCGCCCACCGCGCCGTCTGCGCCGGAGCCAAAGCCTAGCGTCGCGGAGCCGGATGATGCGCCGCGCCTCAGCGACAAGGCGGTGGCCGAGGTCGACTCGCTCTTGTCGCGGCTCGGGAGTGAGGACACCCCCTCGAAGCCGGTGACGCCGCCGGCCGATCCAGCGAGCGGCCCCTCGTCAGCGGCGGAGTGGATGCCGGGCAAGAACATGTCGGACACCCTCGACCAGGTCCTCGCGGGCGCGCAGCGCATCGTGGACAGCAGCTCGCTCGGCTACGAGGGTGAGAACGTGGTGCTGCTCGGCGCCTTCCTGCTGCCGGGGGAGGCCGTGCACACCCGCCGTCACTTGCAGGCGGGCGTGCAGTACGCCTTCGTCGCGTCGAGCGCGCGCTCCACGTCCATCGGCTACGTGGTGCGCGATCCATCGAACAGCCCCATCCGCACCGTGCCCACCCAAGATGGTGAGGCCGTGGTGGCGTTCACGCCCACCGTGAGCGGCATGCACCAGCTGAGCGTGGTGGCGATGGACGACGCGCAGGCCACCTTCATCACCATCGCAGCCCTGCGCGACGGCGGCGTCACCATCCCAGCGGACCGCTTCCGCAGCTCGGTGCACGGCACCATCGAGCGCGCCGCCCACGTCTCCAAGGGGGTCATTGAGCGCGGCATCGGGAGCAGCCTGCGTTTCCACGCGGAGGGGGACTGGGCGCTCTACGGCATGGTGATGCCACCTGGCGGTTCCATGGACATCTCCAACATCCGCTTCGCCGGCACCCACATCATCTTGAGCTCGGGCGACCAAGACAGCCGCGACATCAACATCGCGCTGCTCGACTCCGCAGGGCGCGTGGTGGAGCGCGACGCGGACCCAGGCGCGATCGCGATGCTCGGCTACCAAGCGCCCGCGCCCGGCGCCTTGAACCTGAAGGTGGACTGCGCTCAGGCCTCGGGGCGGTCCCTAGTCACAGCGCTGGTGCTGACGGTCGATTAGTCAGTCTCAAAGACGGTCAGCCTAACGAACGACTCGGTGGGGCTCCCGCCCATCAGTGACATCGACTCGTAGGGGCGGCCCCCTGTGGCCGCCCGCCCAGTCGTCCGTGACGCTGACGTAGAAGTCCCTGGGGCCGCTGTTCGATCGGGTTTTGGGGGTTAGGCGGCGCCCACCCCACGGCTTCGGGTGCCCTCAGCGGCGCAGGCGGAGCTCCAAGATGCGCTGGTAGAGGTCGCGCCGCGAGCCGCCAGTCAGCTCCGCGATCTCGCTCGCGAGCTCCTTGGCGCGCGCGCCTTGCGCCAGGCGCTCCTCGATCAGCGCGTCGGTCGCCTCGCCCATGACGGGCGAGGCGGCCCTGGGGTAGGCCCCCAGGACCAGCGTGAGCTCCCCTCGCCACGACTCGCGCTGGGCGAGCTCCGCGAGGGTGCCGTCCACGAACTCCTCGTGCAGCTTGGTGAGCTCCCGCCCGACGCTCCCGCGCCGCGCTGGCTGCTCGCTCGCCAGCTCCGTGAGCGTGGCCGTCGCGCGGCTCGGCGCCTCGAAGAGCACCACAGGTTCCTCTGTCTCGAACACGCGCCGCAGCGCAGCCCGCCGCGCGGCGCCTTTGCGCGGCAAGAAGCCGACGAAGCGAAACGGCCCCTCCACGAGCCCGGAGCAAGCCACCGCCGTGGTCACCGCGCTCGGCCCTGGCACGCTCTCCACTGGCACCCCTGCCTGGCGCGCGAGGCGCACCAGCTGACCCCCCGGATCGCTCACGCCGGGCATGCCGGCGTCCGTCACCACCGCCAGCGCCTCGCCGTTCACCATCCGCTCCACCAAGCCGCGCAGGCGCGCCTCTGGCTGATGGCTCTCGATGCTGACGAGCGGCTTCTTGTGGATCCCCAGGTGGCTCAGGAGCCCGCGCGTGTGTCGCGTGTCCTCCGCGGCGACGACGGCCACCTCACGCAGCACCCGAGCGGCGCGCGGGCTCAAGTCCTCCAGGTTCCCAATCGGGGTCCCTACGACGAACAGCTTACCTGACGAATGCTTGGTGCGCCGCGCGGCGTCGTCGGCGCCGAGTTGCTGCTCGGCGCGCTCGTCCGTCAGTTCACTTGACGAATGCTCGCCCGGCTGTGGCTCCGCGTCGCCGCGCTCGCCTTCAGGCATCGACCTCGACGGCGTCGCCGAGCTGCTCCCGGAGGTAGCCGCGGAGCCGGCCTATCATGCGCGCCTCCAGCTGCCGCACGCGCTCGCGGGAGACGCCGAACTCGGTGCCTAGCTCCTGCAAGGTGAGCGGATCTTCCGCCACGGTGCGAAGGTCGAAGATGATGGCCTCCTTGCCCTCGAGCGTCTCGCGGAAGCGCGTGAGGTGCTGCCGCACCAGATCGGACAGCTCGGCGCTCTCCGTCATGGAGTCAGGGCCTTGGCGGTCGCTCGGCATCAGATCCAAGCGGCTCGTCTGGCGGCCGTCCGAATCGCCCACCGGGGCGTCCAAGGAGGCGTCGCCGCGCGCGAGGCGGCGCTCCATCATCACCACGTCTTTCTGATCGACGTCGAGGCTCTTGGCGAGCTCCTCGTGCGTGGGCTCAATGCCCATCGCGGTCAGGCGCTGCTTCTCTTTGTTCAGGTTGAAGAAGAGCTTGCGCTGCGCCTGGGTGGTGCCGATTTTGACGAGCCGCCAGTTGTTGAGGATGAACCTCAGCATGTAGGCGCGGATCCACCACGCGGCGTAGCTCGAGAGCTTGACGCCGCGGTAAGGGTCGTAGCGCTTCACCGCCTGCATCAGCCCGATGTTCCCCTCTTGGATGAGGTCCATCATGTTGCGGTAGGCGCGCCGGTATTCGTAAGCCAGCTTGACTACTAGGCGCAGGTTGGTGGTGACCAGCTTGGCGGCGGCCTCCAGATCACCCGTCTGGGTGTATTTCACCGCCAGCTCGCGCTGATCATCCGCGCTGAGCACGGGGTGGCGCTGCACCTCGCGCATGTAGACCGCGAGCGGGTCGAGGGTGCTGAGCGCTGTCTCCTGCGACTTGCGCGGCCGCGCGACGCGCGCGAGGGCGCGGTCGTCTACTGGCTCATCCTCGTCGTCGTCCGCGGCCTCCGCCGCGGCGTCCCCCAGCTCGTCGTCTGAGTCGCTGGGCTCGCCCAGCTCGTCGTCGCCGTCGTCGCTCGGCTCGCCGCTCTCCACCGACTCGTCGTCACGCTCGTCATCGCGCTCGTCGTCGCGCTCGTCGTCTGAGCTGCGGGCGCTGGGCGCCCTCCTCTGAGCTTTCTTCTTGGCTGCCAATGGAGTCCTTCGGCCACGTTGGGGCGAGCTTCAAGCTCGCCCACCCAGTTTGAGGGCGCTTTAGCGCGCCGGACCGTGAGGCTGTTACGGGCCCGCGGTCAGGTCAAGCGCGGCTCGCGCGTCGCGCTACGAACTCAGCTGCGCTGGAGCAAGAACACGCCGCCCGCGAGCAGCAGCACGCCGGCGACGCGCCCGAGGGAGATGGGGCGCTCCATGAAGCCGAGCCAGCCGAAGTGATCGATCACCACGCTGCCTATTAGCTGGCCCGCGACCATGCTGGCGACTAGCAGCGCGGCGCCGAGCCGCGGTGCCGCGATCACGCCGGTGAGCACGAAGGCCGCGCCCATGGTGCCGCCGAGGTACGCCCACCAAGGCGCGCTCGCGAGCTTGGCCCAGGAGGGCACCTCCGCGCGCGTGGCCGCGCTGGCGCCGATCAGCAGCACCAGCCCGATCACGAAGCTTATCGCTGAGACGACGATCGGGCTGCCGAGGTGGCGGCGAAGCTCGGCGTTGATGCCCGCTTGAGCAGGCACCATGAGCCCCACCGCGACCGCGGCGAGCACGATGAGCACAGGAGCGGAGCCAGCCATGGCGGCGGGTGCTACACCGACGGGCCTGCTCAGGCAAACGGCGCACCGCTTGCGGCGCCGCGCCGCGCGTGCTTCACCGAGCCAGGATGAAGCGACGCGCGAAGACGCGCCTCCCCTGGCTCGTGCTCGGAGCCTGGGCGCTCAGTGGTTGCCAGGCGGTAGCGCCACCGGAGGAGCCTCAGCGCAGCCCGGCGCTCAGCGCCGCGCCCCCTCAGCCTGCGCCGCCGGCTGCCGACGCTGGGTCAGGCGACGCGGGGCGACCAGATGCTGCCGCAGGCGCCAGCGCTCGGCCGCGCGCCCCGCGGCCGGTCGACCGCGCGCGGCTCCAAGCGCTGGTCACCAGCGCGCGCGCGCTCGGCACCGATCAGCTGGTGATCTGGCAAGGTGGTGAACAGCTGGCGGCGATCGACGCGGGTGGCGCGCCGATCCAGACGATGTCCATCACGAAGAGCGTGCTCGCCTTGGCGGCGCTGCGGCTGGTGGAGACGGGGCGCCTCACGCTCGAGGAGCCGGTGTCGGAGCACTTCCCCGAGTGGCGAGCGGGCGACAAGGGCGCGGTGCTCATCTCGCACTTGCTCACTCACACGAGCGGGTTGAAGGAGCCGCCCGCCACTTCGGCGATCTACCAGCAGCACGACTTCGTGCGCTTCGCGCTCGACTCGGAGCTCACGGCGCGCCCTGGGGAGCGCTTCGTTTACGGCAACAGCGCGAGTAACTTGCTCGCTGGGGTGGTGGCGAAGGCCGCGGGGCAGCGGGCAGATCGTTACGTGGCGGCGCAGCTGTTCAAGCCGCTCGGGATCACGCGCTGGTGGTGGAGCCTCGATCGCGCGAACAACGCGCACGGGCTGGCGGGGCTCCACATGAACGCGGATGGCCTGCTGCGCTTGGGGCAGCTGGTGCTCGGCTTGGGCCGCGCGCCGGGTAAGTCAGGAGAGCTGTCTGAAGCGGGTGAGCGCTTGATCTCGGAGGCGCTCGTCACGCGCGCCTTGACCTCGCTCAGCCACCCGCAGCCGCCGCACAAGCGCGCCGCGTGGCTGTGGTGGGCGGTGCCCGAGTGGACGGAGGTGTGGCTCACGCGAGCGACGCTCACGGCGTGGCAGCGCGCGGGGGCGTCGAGCGTGCTGGTCTCGCAGGGCGAGGCCGTGGTGGAGAAGCGCTTCCCGTCGGTGGAGGCGCTGCGCGCGGCGCTGTTGGCCTTCAAGCCCGATGGGGTGGAGGAGCGCGCGTGGCGCGCCGACGTGTGGCGCGCCGGGCTCCCGGAGGCAGCCTATGCCTTTGGGCCCCAGGTGGGCAGCTACGCTGCCGGGAGCTTGGGGCAGTACCTGGTGGTGCTGCCACAGGACGCGTTGGTCGCCGTGCGCCTGCGCCGCGCGCCTCAGGTGCGTCAGGCGGGGGACCCAGCAGATTTCCCCGGCTTCATCGCGGCCGTGCAGGGGCTGGTCAGTGAGGCGCCCGCGCCGTGAGGCGCTGGGTGGCTGCGCCGCGCTAGGCTTCTGAGCGCGCAAGAGCTGCTGCGCGCTCAGGGGCCTGACAGCTCAGCCCTCTTTGTCTTCACGGCACAGCATGAAGAAGTTGTCAGTCACCTTGCCTTTATAGGCGCGGCCCACCGACACATGCTCGCTGATCTTGCGCATGTAGTCCTTCATGCCGGCGTACACGAAGCGCCCAAGCTTAGCTTGGTTCGGGATGATCTCAGGCCAGCCCTCCGGCTTGCGCGGCGGGATGCGCGTGTAGTTGATGACGTAGGCGCTCGGCGCCTCTTTATCAGCTTCCCTGTCTACCTCGTGGGCCACGTAGTAGCCGGGGCCGGTGATCCAGGACAGGCTCTGGTGGTTGTAGCCCCACAGCTCACCGGACTCATCATCCGCGCGGCAGAACCGCTTCTGGAAGAAGTTGTGCGCGGGCAGCGTGTTCTTGCCGTGGTGGATCACCTCCACCAACGGGTCCAGGCTGCTCGGGGCGAAGTGCTCCGCGTCTGCTTCGTCGCCCTCGTACAAATCCCACAGCGCCTTCTGATCGGCGGGCGTGGCCGCCTGCACCATCAAGAGGCGCGTCGTGTGATCCATTCGATCGAGCGCCTCCGTGATGCGGGGCTTGGTGTGTTCTTCGTCGTGGTGGCCGAGGAGGAGGGTCCGGAAAGTCACGGGCGCGACTATAGCGCAGCGCGTAAGGCGTGGCCGCGTTGTTTCTTGAATGCGCCCGTGGGGTCAGCTCCGGCGCGCGCGGCGCCGCGCGGTGACCCCCAACCCCCCCAAAAAACCCTTGGGTCAGGTCCGGCGGGCTGGTTAGAGGTCCACCTTGCGGCCTGCGACGGGGCGCTCCAGGAGCAAGACGAAGCCGTCGAAGCTGGCCTTCTTGAGCACGCTGGTGGAGGCGCCAAGATCGTACACCAAACCCCACTCGATGCCCTCGGAGGCGGTGAGGAATAGATCCGGTGCGTCCGGGCAGGTGGCTTTGCGCTGCTCAATGGTCTCCCCGGTGGTGGTCAAGTCTGGCCCGGCGAAGCCCTTGCGGCGCTTGATGGCGGCGCCGCCCGAGAGTTTCCACACGGCAGTGCCGCGATCTTCCAGGATGGTGGCGACCAGGCTGCACTCCTTGGCGTCCTTGCGCTTACCCTGCGGGGTGAACTTGAGCTCCTTCGGGAACTCCGTGCGGCTCTCCGTGGTGACGCGGATGGTGCTGACGCCCTGCTTCTCCAGCTCAGCGAACACGGCCATCACCCAGTCGAGCTTGGCCTTGCGGTCCACCTTGAGCGCCACGTCCTTGCCGCTCAGGTGCTCCTTCACCTCGGTGAGCTCCTTGGTGAGCTCCGCGGGGCCCTCCTTCTTCTCTAGCAGCACCCGCGTCCACCCCACCTTGGGGCCCAGGTCGTCGATGCTGAGCTCCGGTGGGCCCTCAGGCTTCGGCACCGCGGTGAGCACGGGCTCCGGCGCGGCGCTCGCGGTGGGGCCGACGGCGGCGGGTGGATCGTCACAGGCGCTGACGAACAGCGCGGCGCAGCCCAGCGCGCCGACGATGAGGGGACGCCACGCGGCGCGCGCAGTGAGGCGGGGGCTTTGCGTGAAGCGTGAGCGGGGTGAGATGACGCGGCCTGCCATGGGCGCCGAGTCTCCCTGATTTTGCGGCGCTCGGTAACCCTCCGTGTGCTCCACGGGGTGAGCGGAGGCGTTGAGTGCGCGGACGCTGCGGTGAGCGGACGCTGCGTCGCAGGGCCGCTGCGGTGCTGGGCAATACGGGGAGCGGACGCTGCGTCGCAGGGCCGCTGCGGTGCTGGGCAATGCGGGGAGCGGACGCTGCGGTGTGCGCTCGTGCTACGACGGGCGCGTCATGTGGAGCCTGAAATGAGCGGTCTGTCTACGGCGGAGCTGGAGGAGCTGAGCCGGGTGGCGGCGGAGGTGGCGCGTGAGGCGGCGGCGCTGGTGCTCACCGGGTGGCGCTCGCGGCCTGATGTGCGGCTGAAGCACCCGAAGGATTTAGTCACCGAGTGGGACCTCCGGAGCGAGGCGCTGATTGTGGAGCGGCTCCGCGCCCGCGCGCCGTTCCCGGTGCTGGGCGAGGAGGGCGGGCTGATGGGCAGTGTGGCTGACGAGGCAGCGGGCGGCCCTGCGAGTCAGCCAGAGGACAGTCTGGCTGACTACGCGGGCCCCACTTGGGTGTGCGATCCGATCGACGGCACCACGAATTTCGCGCACGGTCACCCCATCTGGTGCGTGAGCATCGGGCTGATGCAGGGCGGCGCGCCGCTCGCGGGCGCGGTGGCGGCGCCGACCTTGAGCGCGGACTGGCGCGGCTACCTGGGCGGGCCGGCGCTGCGGAGCGGTGAGCCGGCGCGAGTGAGCAGGACACAGGAGCTGGGGCAGGCGCTGATCGCGACGGGCTTCCCGCCGGATAGGGAGCGGGCGCCGGACAACAACTTCGAGAGCTTTGAGCGGGTGAAGCGCCGGGCGCGCGCGGTGCGGCGCTGCGGCTCGGCGGCGCTCGACCTGTGCTTCGTGGCAGACGGCACCTACGACGGATACTGGGAGCGGCGCGTTTGCGTGTGGGATTTAGCAGCGGCGGCGGCGGTGCACCGCGCCGCGGGCGGTGAGCTCACGGCGCTGTCCGGTGGCCCCGTGAAGCTCGAGCAGGGTCACGTGCTGGCGACCAACGGGCGGATCCACGCGGAGCTCTTGAGTGTGCTGTCGGCGTAGCTGGCTGCAGGCGGCGTGAGGCGCTGATCGCGGCGTCAGGGCTTTGGCTGTTCTGTGAAGGGTAGGGGCGGGGGTTTGGCACCGCGCTGCGAGCCGCTTGGAGGTCACTTGGCGGGTGTGCTGTGACATACTCGCGCGATGCGAACGACGCTTGCGCCGCGTGGTGCCTCCTTGAGGGCGCTGCTTGCTTGTGGGGTGGCGCTCAGCGCGCTCGGCTGCGGCGACGGTGAGGGCCCGACGGTGTCGCCGTACCCGCGGGATGGCGAGCTCCGCATGAACCAGCTGCAGAGCAAGGGGACGCACAACAGCTACCACGTGGCGCAGGAGCCGCCGCCCGTGGCGGAGCTGGCGTACAGCTTCGAGCCGCTCACGGTGCAGCTCGCGGAGCAGGGCGTGCGCGCGCTGGAGCTCGACGTGAACTACAGCGAGGCCACGGGTGAGTTCGAGGTGTTCCACATCTTGATCGCGGATGAGGGCACGCACTGCCGGCGCTTCGGGGATTGCCTCAAGGAGCTGTGGGCGTGGTCTCAGCGGAACCCAGGGCACCACCCGCTGTTCGTTCAAATTGAGCCGAAGGGGCGCTTCCCCTCGTGGCTCGGTGAGGCCTTCTTCGAGGACTTCGAGGCGGAGGTGCTGAAGGCCTGGCCGCGCGAGCGCGTCATCACCCCTGACGATGTGCGAGGCAGTGACGAGACCTTGGACCAAGCGGTGCGCGGCAGAGGCTGGCCAAGCTTAGGTGAGGCGCGCGGGAAAATCGTGTTCTTCCTGAATGACAGCGGGCCGTTTCGCGCGGCGTACACGCGGGAGCACACAAGCCTCGCCGGGCGCCTGATGTTCGCGGAGGCGTCGCCGGGCGATCCTTACGCCGCCTTCGTCATCTTGAATGATCCGCTCCAGCGCAGCGAAGCGATCCGCGCGGCGGTGGACACCGGCTACATTGTGCGCACCCGGGCCGACTCCGGCCTCCTCGTCAGCGAAGCGGGCAGCACAGCGCAGCTAGAAGCCGCGCTCGCCAGCGGCGCCCAGATCATCAGCACCGACTACCCCGCACCCGTCAGCGGAACAGACTACGTGGTGAGCATCCCTGGCGGCACTCCTTCCCGCTGCAACCCCAGGATGGCGCCGGCAGACTGTGAGGCGAGTGATATTGAGAGCCCGGGGAGGTTACGGGGGGCGCGGTGAGGTTGGGGGCTCTCTGCCCGCGCCGCTCAGCGCTTTGACGCGCTCTTGAGGGCTGGATAAATCGCTCATGATGTTCGACATTGAGCCCGAGCAGGTGCAAGGCGAAGTGGCCGCCACAGTGGACGATCGCCGGGGGCGATTCATCGTCGTCGGGGCCTCGGGGGTTCTCGTCGCTGCCCTCTGGTTCTTCGCGTACGGGTCGACCGAGGGCACGGTCGTCGCCGTGATCGTCAGCGCCGCGGCCGCCCTCCTCGTCGCGTTGTTCCTGGGTTACGGTTGGAGGCTGCTGCTCACCACCGAGGGCGTGTACTACACCAAGAGGACACGGCTCTTCGGCGCCTACGTGGTGTTGACCTCAATCCCCATCGCGCGGCTGGCTACCGTGCGCCGCTGGCGCGAGTCACGTCGCAGCAGCGACGGCAGATCATCCTATTTCACGGCAGGCGTCATTCAAGTGCGTGACACTGATGGCCGAGGGTTTCGAGTCACCGGCCAGCACCTAACGCGATCACAGCTCATGGCGCTGGAGCGCGCCTTGGGCGCGCGAGGCATCACCATGGAGCTGCTCGCGAGCGCGCCTTCCTAGACGGCCATCAATCGCCGCACCGCTCGCGGCGCTCGGGTGTGGGGGCACCCTGGGCCGCTACGCGGTACCCCCCCAGGTCGGGCTCGTTTGGCCTTCCAGAGGCAGCCGAACCCCCCTCAATGGTGGCCCCAGTTCTCAAGAAGAGCGCACAAAAACCGGGGTCAGGCGAGGGAGCGCCCAGGGAGCATTTTGTTCTTGAGCCGGAAGGGGCAGCTTGCGTACCTGTATGGGCGGCGATCTGACTAGAGTACAGGAGCGAAGATGTTGAGGCGTAACGTATTGTGGGGCATGCGGACTGGGCTAGTGTGTGTCGGTATTGCTGCGGGCATCGGAGGCTGCGGCAACGACGATGGGGACGTGGTCAAAGCCGCTGGCTTAGCCGCTGGGCTTAGCCGAGGGTTGCCTGATCAATAGCGACTGTCGTAATCCGCTCATGTGTGCGTTCAAGCGCTGTCATCAGCAGTGTGAAGAGTCGCGAGATTGCCCAACGGGGCAGCGCTGCGTGAAAGAAGACAGCGGACAAGGCGTGTGCTTGCTGCCGGATGAGAGTAGCTGCGCTGGTGGTACAGAGTGCCTAGGCACGATGCAATGTGGTAGCGACTTACTCTGCCGCAACGGTTGCCAGAGCAAGGACGAGTGCCTCACCGCACAAGAGTGCACTAACAACGCCTGCGTCGATACAGCAGGTGCAGGCGGCACTGGTGGCACGGCTGGGGCCGGAGCAACTGGTGGGGCGGGCGGTACGGCGGGGCAGGGGGGCACGGCTGGTAGCGGCGGAGTTGGCGGCATCGGGGGTGTGTCA
>CAYQAC010000047.1:0-14602 GCA_964415255.1 uncultured Polyangiaceae bacterium
CTTGGGCAGCGCCGGGACCTCCCGGCTGCGGGCGCAGAGCCAGAAGACGCTGCGCTGAGTTTTCCTCAGGAAAAATCCATGACCCAGGCTAAAGAGCTCCCCCACGTGGTGGTGATCGGCGGCGGCTTCGGCGGCTTAGAGGCCGCCAGGCGCCTCGCTGACGCGCCCGTCCGCGTCACCCTGCTCGACCGCTCAAACCACCACCTGTTTCAGCCGCTGCTCTACCAAGTCGCGATGTCCGGCCTCTCGCCGGCCGACATCGCCGCGCCGATCCGCGGGGTGCTGAAGCACCAGCACAACTGCCGCGTGCTGCTCGCCGAGGTCGCCCGCGTGAGCCTAGGGTCGCGGGAGGTCCACCTCGATCAAGGCGACACCCTCAGCTACGACTACCTCGTCATCGCGGCCGGCGCGAAGACCAACTTCTTCGGCAACAGCGCCTGGGCGCGCCACGCGCTCGGCCTAAAGTCGATCGACGACGCCGTGGAGATCAGGCGCCGCGTGCTGCTGAGCTTCGAGGCCGCTGAGCGCGAAGCCGATCCTGACGCGCGCCGACGCTTGCTCACCTTCGTGGTGATCGGCGGCGGGCCCACGGGCGTCGAGCTCGCCGGTGGGCTGGCGGAGTTCGGCCGAGTCGTACTGGCAGCTGACTTTCGGGAGATCGCCGGTCAGTCGCCGCGGGTCGTGCTGGTGGAGGCGACCTCGCGCTTGCTGCCTGGGATGAGCGAGCCCTCCGCGGAGCGCGCCGCGCGCCAGCTCAAGGACCTGGGCGTCGAGCTTCGGCTCGGTGAGCGCGTGACGGAGATCACCGAGCACGGGGTGCGGCTCGGCGAAGAGTGGCTGCGCAGCAGCACCGTGGTGTGGAGCGCGGGCGTGTGCGCGCGGGGGCTGGCGGCGCGCGTCGGCGCCGAGACAGGGCCGGGCGGGAGGCTCCAAGTGGGGTCGAACTGCACCGTGAAAGATCACCCTGAGGTGCTGGTGATCGGCGACATGGCGCACTTCGTCCCCGAAGGCAGCGAGCGCGCCTTGCCCGGCGTCGCGCCGGTCGCGATGCAGCAAGGGCGCTACGCGGCGCGCTACATCACGCGGCGCCTCGCCGGTAAAGAGACGCCCGCCTTTAAGTACGTGGATAAAGGCATGATGGCGACCATCGGGCGCTCACGCGCGGTGGCTGAGAGCGGGCGCCTGCGCATGACGGGGTTCATCGCGTGGGTCGCCTGGCTCTTCATCCACGTGCTGTACCTCGTCGGCTCGCGACGGCGGCTGATCGTGCTCTTCCAGTGGACCTGGAGCTACTTCACCTACAAGCGCGGCGCGCGCTTGATCACGGGTGAGCGCGCCTGGGAGCGCGCGCAGCTGCTGGCGCGGCAAGCTGAAGAGGGCCCACACTCAGGGGCCAGGGTGCAGGTGGTGGACAGCTCACGTGTGGACGAACGCACGTCGCTTGAGCGCCGAGGCGCGACTTCTCATCCACTGTCAGCGGAACCTGGCGAGGTGGAGACTCCACAGGTGATGACGCCCGGCCCGTCGGCCTAGGCAACTGGATGGTGGGTGAGGTGCCGCGCAGCGTGACCCAACCCCAAAAAAACAAGGCTCAAAGCTCACCACCCAGGGGAGCAGCGGGGGCTCAGTGGGTGGCCTTGAACACCAGCGGGGAGGCGCCGAGCAGCGCTGGGCGTGAGAGACCGGTTGACAGCTTAGGGGTGAGCCATGAAGGTCACGGGGCCTCTGGCCCTGAGCTGGAGATGCGAGCTAGAGAGGGAGAGCATGACACGAGCGGTTCGAATTGGTCTTTTCGCGTTGTTCATCGCTTCAGCGACTGGTTGCGCGGCGCGCAGTGACGGCATCTACGCTGACGACGTGCGGGCGCTGCTGGAGACGAAGTCGCAGTCGGTCTCTGACTGCTGGGCGAACATCCGCCGCGCAGATCCAGCCGCGGCTGGCACGGTCACGGTGACCTTCCGCGTCGAGGAGAGCACAGGGCTCATCTCGAACGCCGCGGTGGAGCCCAGCCGCACCACCGCGCCTGAGGCTGTGAGCCAGTGCGTGGTGGCGTCGCTTGAGGGCTTGGCGCTGCAGCCCGGCGACAACCGCCCCGCCAACGCGACCTACACCTGGGAGCTCTGAGTTAGATGGGGGCGGGTTCCAACCCGCCCTCACCTATTCAGCGCCGCGCTCAACGCGAGCGTGTAGGGGCGGGTTTCAAACCCGCCCTCACCTATTCAGCGCCGCGCTCAGCGCACCTTCAAGCGTCGGGTGCTGCCACGTGTAGCCGTGCTCCTGCATCACGCGGGGGATCACAGGCTGCCCCGTGAGGATGGGTGTCGCGCCCTGACCCAGCCGCAACCTGAGCGCGAACGAGGGCACCTTGAGCGCGCTTGGGCGCTGAAGGGCGCGGCCGAGCGCCTTCGCAAGCTCGCGTTGTGGGACTGGGCCTGGTGCCGTCACGTTGACGGGGCCACTCAGCGTCGCGTCATCCAGGCACGCGAGCAAGATGCTGACCGCGTCCTCCAGGTGGATCCAAGAGACCCACTGCTCGCCGCTGCCGAGCGGCCCACCGACGAACCATTGAAACGGCTTCGTCATCACGCTGAGCGCGCCGCCCCCAGGCCCCAGCACGATCCCCAGGCGAGCACACACCACCCGCGCACCGAGCGGCTCCGCGCGCATCGCCGCGGCCTCCCAGGCTAACGTCACCTCCGTGAGGAAATCCGCCCCTGGCGGCCCCGGCGGGCTTTGTTCGTCACAGCGCTCAGCCGTGTCGCCGTAGTAGCTGACGCCCGACGCGCTGATCAGCGCGCTAGGCGGCCGTGAGGCCGCCTCAATGGCGTCCACCAAGAGGCCTGCCGGCACCACCCGGCTCTCCAGCAGCCGCCGCTTCACCGTCTCAGTCCAGCGCACGCCCACCGCGGGCTCACCCGCCAGGTGGATCACGGCGTCGCTGCCGTCGATCGCCTGAAACCAATCCCCAGGAGCCGCTGGATCCCAAGTGACCCAGCTCACTGAATCTGTGGGCGCGGGCGGCGTCCTATTGCGAGTCAAGACACGAACGACGTCGCCTCGTGCGACGAGCCTTGCTACAAGGCTCTTACCAACGAAGCCAGTACCACCTGAGACAACAACAGTCTTCACGCTTTGGCGTCGCTCTAGCACCTCAGCACGAAGGGCGCCGCCTGCACGCCGCTGGCATGACGTGAAATCGCTTTAAGGATATCCATGACGACACAACCCACCTCACCCACTCCCCTTGGCGCCCCCCTGCGTGGCCTGCTCGGCACCTTGAAGGTGGCGCTCGTCGTCGGAGGCGTGGCCGCCGCGACGGGCTGCGCCGGTAAGCCAGCCGCCCCCTTCGACACCCTGAAGACCTCGCAGGTCACCGCCTTCCGCTTGCAGAACTACGAGCCGCCCGCCGCGCAAGCGCCGCAAGCAGGCGGCATCCCCGGGCTACCCCCGGAGATCCAGCAGTGGGTCCAGGCGGGCGCGCAAGGCCTCCAGCAGCTCATCCCCCCGGGCCTCTTGCCGCCAGGCTTGCTCGGCGGCACCTCCGGCGCTCCACTCCAGGCGGCGCCAGACGCCCCGCGCTTCCCGCTCGCTGCGCCGAACTTCCGCATCCTCAGCCAGACGCCGGTCATCGACGAGGATCTGAAGGAAGACCTGGGTGACCTGTTCGGCAGCGAGAAGAGCTTCGACAGCAGTCAGGCCAACTGCATGTACGCGGAGATGGGCCTCGCCTTCTCCAGCGCCATGGGGAACAACGAGCTCCTGGTGTCGTTCTCCTGCAACCGGGTGGAGGCTCGCGGCTTCGCCTGGCCACACTCGAGCACCGGCATGAAGCCGAACACCGTGAAGAAGCTCTCCGAGCTCGTCGCCAAGCTCTGGCCGCCCGGCACCTGAGCTGCAGCATGGCCTGAGCGCGATCTAAAGCTTAGTCAGGCTGACTGACATCGAGCCGCACCGTCTCCTGACGCGTGCGGCTCGGTGGTTTTTGGGTTTTTGGGGGGTTAGACGGCACCGCGTTGGGACGTGACCCAAGGGTGAGCCACACGCGCTCCAAGCGCCTCCGTCAGGACGCTTCGCTACCTACGCGCGCCAGCGCCGCGCGGCGACTGTGTTACCGCGCGGATACGAGCAGCGGAACCAACCCCCCAAACCCGAAGCCGCTGAGTCTCTAGATCCCCTCTTGATAGGCCTTGGGGATGTCGCTCTCGAGGATCTTCGCGCCGATCAGCTCGGCGGCTTGCCGCGCCTGGCTGAACACGACCTGGTTGTGGAGCTTCAGCCCGCCCACCGAGAAGAAGAAGGCGAAGGGCTCGCTCTGCTCCTGATACTCAAACACCTGCGTGATGCGCGCGGCCTGGCTCACGCCGTAGCGCTGGAGCTCGTGGACATCCACCACCGACTCGATGGTGAAGGTGGAGCTGCCGGCGATGGGTGAGCCGCCTTGGCTACCCCCCAGGTAGTCGTAGCGCATGCGGTAGGGCGAGCCGGGCGGCGGATCGAGCTCGATGAGCGAGATGACGCCATAGTCGCTGGTGGCGCCGTTCTCGATGGCGCAGGTGACGCGCCGGACCCACGCGTGCTGATACAGGTCGTCGAATACCTTCTGCCAAAAAGGATCCCACTGCTCAGCCGCCAGCTCGATGCTGTAGTGCCCCTGGAAGCGCTCCCCCACCTGAAACGGGCGGCCCTCGTTGCTCGCCTTGCGGCGCACTTGGATGAGCCCGAAGTGGCGGCTGGTGTCCATCATCACCGCTTGAAACGCGTGCGCGAACTCACGCGGGCCCGCGTCGACCACCACCGAGTGGACGTCGCGCTTGATGGTGATGGCGCCCTTGGCGTCGAGCGGGAGGATCTTCATCTGATCGAGCGCGCGCTCCCACTCGCGCTCGCTCTGCACCGAGGCGGTGGGGCACGGCGGCCCACAGCTCACAAGGCCGGGGCTCATCACCCCGAGCGCCAACACCAAGGACCAGTGCGTCTTCTTCATCCTGCTTTTCTCCCGAACCTCAGGCGCGGTCAGCCCCAAGGACTCACGCGCTCCCATGCACGTCTTCTCCGACACCCGTGAGCCGAACTGACAGACTCCCGTCGTGCTCATTCGCCCTCTTCCCCCTGAGGCGCGACGTGAGCCACCTCATGCTGCGTCTCCGGATCGCGCGGCGCGACCCCCTGCACCGTGACCTGGCTCCACCAAGCGCCCTCACCGGTGATGCCGCGGCGTGAGCCACCCAGCGTGTCCGGCGTGTAACCGAGGCGCTCGAACAGCCGCTCGGCTTGGGCGCGGTGCTCCCCGCTCAGCGCGCCCTGCACCCCGATCCCTTCGCCTATCAGCCGCTGGTACACCGCCTCGAACAAGGGGTTGTTCGCCACGCGCGTCAGCGCGGCCAGCGCCGCGAGCTCACGCCGCGCCTCCTCCTCACGCCCCGCCTCGTGGTGGGTGAAGACGAGCACGCGGCGCGCCCACAGCTCCTCGTACTCGGAGCGCGTCTCTGGATCGCAGGCGATCGACAGCGCAGCTGACGCCTCCAGCTGCGCCCCGACCAGGTCGCCCACGTCGAGCGCGAGCGCCGCGCGCGCGTTGCGCGCTCGCATCTCGAGCTTGTAAGCGCGGGAGCTCGGGCGCACCGCGAGCGCGAGCGCCTGATCGAGCGAGCGCCGCGCGCGCTCGAACAGGCGCTGCTGACGCCAGGCCTCGCCGAGCACCACGCTGCCCCAGGCACGCGCCGAAGCCTCCTCCTCGGGGTAGCGCAAGATCTCACCGCACAGCGCCTCCGCCGCCACCACGTCACGCGCCGCGAGCGCCGCGCGCGCGAGGCTCACCAAGATCTTCAGCTCGATGTGGGCGTTGAAGCCGCCCGCCCGGGCGTGCGCCGCCTTGTACTCGACCTCCACCTCACGGACGCGCGTCACCTCCCCGCGGTGGAGATGGTACTGGAGACGTACCAAGAGCAGGTTGGGGACGAGCCAGGCGCGGTCGACCTCCTGCGAGGCGGTGTAGCGCTGGAAGCGATCGAGCCACTCGGTAGCCTGAGGCGCGCCCCGCTCCGCGAAGAGCAGCGCCATCAGCGTGTGGACCCCGGCGCGCCCTGCCTCGTAGTCCGCCGCGTTCAGCTGGGTGTCGCCGCGCGCGTCGGCCTCGTCGTAGAGCTTCAGGGCCAGGCGCCCGAAATGCTCGGCGCGCTTCACCAGGCCTTGATGGGTCAGCACGATCGAGCGGCAGATCGCGTAGGCGCCGCGCGAGATGTCGTTCGGCGTGAGGATGAACGGGAGCAGGGTGTGCGCCACGTCCGCCGACTGCCCGAACTCGCCCTTCATCGCGAGCAGCACCGAGTGATAGGTGGTGGCGCTGAAGTAGCCGAACAGGCGCGCTTGCAGCGTGTGGAGCGGCGCGCGCCGGTGCCTCAACCCGCGCGTGAGCACCCGAGTGAGCTCGAGGACGCGGCTGCCCATCGGCGCCCTCGAGCGCAGCGCCCGCACCTCGGGGAGGAACATCCGCCGCTCGAGCTCGAGCATGGCGCAGCCGAGGTTGGAGTCGGCGGCGACGCCCAGGCGCGCCAGGCGCTGACGGGTGGCGAGCAGCTGCTGGTACGCCTCGCTCGCGTAGGGCTCCTCCTCCGCGCCTTCGGCGATCAACAGGCGCTCGAGCTGCTCGAGCAGCGGCCGCGCGTCGAGCAGGGCCTGGGCCTCGTACAGCTCGCGCCCGGCGATGTCGAGGTAGCGCCGCGCCTTGAAGTACGCCCCGCCAACCAGGAAATGATCGGCGAGCTCCGCCGCGTGCGCCGGTGCCTCGGCGCCGTAGTCGCGCTCCAAGATGCGGCCGAGCGCGGCGTGCAGCGCGCGCCGCTCTGGCTCCGGGAGCCGCTCCTCGAGCCGCGCCCGCGACAGCCCCGGCACGAGATCGTAACCATCGGCGCTGGGGCTGATGAGGTCCGCGTCGCGCAGCTGGTTCAGCGCCCTGAACACCCGCGGCTCCGATAACCCCGAAGCGCTCACGATGGTCGCGAACGGGAGCCGCCGCCGCCCGATGACGAGCACCCCCATCACCTGCCGGGCGTCGGCGTCCAGCGTCTCGAGGCGCGCGTCGAGCGCCTCCGCGAGGCTCGCCGGCACCGGGAAGTCACCGAGCACCCGCGGCAGGTGCCAACGCTCGTCAGCGTACTGAATCACCTGGCGCTGGACCAGCTCGCGCAAGATCTCCAAGACGAGCGCCGGGTTGCCGCGCGCGCCTTGGGTGAGGTCGCTCGTGAGCTTCGGGTAAGGCTCGACGGTGCCGAACAGGCTGGTGAGCAGCTCGGCGACCGAGCGCTGACAGAGCGGCGTGAGCCGAAGCTCGACCTCCGCCCCAGCGAGCAGCCTCCCGAGCGCTACCTCGCGCTGACCTGCGTCCTCCGCCGCCGCGACCACGATGTAGAGCCCGCCGAGCGAGGGCTCCACGTGCAGCGCGCGCAGCGCCTCGAGGCTCGCGCCGTCAGCCAGGTGAGCGTCGTCGACGAGCACCGCCAGCGGGCGCTCACCCTTGAGCCGCCCCACCCACTCACACACCGCGCGGTAGAGCTGCCGCCTGTCCTCCGCCGGGTCTGGGTGCGGCGCCGCGGGGCGCAGATCGTCATTCAAGCTGCCCAGCTCGGGCAACACCCGCATCACCTGCGGCGCCAGCGCGCGAAGCTCCGGCACGTCGCCGCCATCCGCCCGCCACAGGGAGCGCAAGAGCGGGCGCAAGGCGCTGAACGCGCCGGCCCCCGGATCCACGCTGAACAGCTCCGCCACCCCACCGCGGAGCCGCACCTGCAACGCCAGCTCGCGCAAGAGCGCGCTCTTGCCGAGGCCACCCGGCGCGCGCACCCCGCACAGCCGCGGCGACGCCGCGCTCTCCTCCCAGGCGCGGAGCAGCGACTCGAGCTCCGCGTCACGCCCGAACAGCCGCGACGGCGTGAGGTAGGGTGGCGCCGCCAGCGCCGTCGCCGCGCCCAGGTGCGGCGAGAACACGCGGAGCCGCCGCCGCACCACCTGCGCGTCGTGCGGCCTCGCGGCGGGGTCGGGGCTCATCAGATCGGCGATCAGCTCCGCGAGCGGCTCCGGCAGCTCGTGGAGCAGCCGCTTGACGTCAGGTGCACTGACCTGCTTCGCTTGAATGAAGCTCTCGGCGTCGCGAATATCGAACGGGATGTAGCCAGCGAGCACCTCGAAGGCGAGCACGCCCAGCGAGTAGAGATCCAGGCGAGGATCGGCGGGGGCGCCGTACAGCACCTCAGGAGGTAGGTAGGCAGGCGTCCCAGCCAGCTCGCGGCGCACGCTGCCCACCGACTCCATGATCCCGAAGTCGATGAGGCGCGCCTGGATCTTGCCATCCGCGTCACGTTCAACGCGCACGTTGTTCGACTTGAGGTCGTGATGCACGTAGCGCCGCGAGTGCAGGAAGGCGAGCGCCTCACACAGCTGGTCGAGCACCTCGACCCCCTCCGAGAGCGACAAGGGCAAGGAGCGGTCGAGATCGGCGCCTGGCAGGTACTCCATCACGAGGCAGGGCAGCCCCGCCCGCGTCATCACCAGATCACGCACCTGCACGAAGCGTGGGTGCGAGAGCGTCGCCATCAGGTAGTACTCATGACGGAATCGGGCGAGCAGCTGCTCGTGATGGCGATCCGCGCGGAGCACCTTGATCGCGACCGGCCCATCTGCCTGCAGGTCCCGTCCACGGAACACGACCCCCATGCCGCCGTGACTGATGTGCTCCTCCACCTGGTAGCGCTGCGCCAGCAGCTCACCCACCATCAAGAACGAGGAGGCCACCGCAGGCGGGCTCGAAGGGCTGACGCCACGCACCTGAGCCTGAGCCAACGCCATCAGCTGGGTCTCCGCCACACTCAGCTGGACAGACCGAACCACCATTCAAATACGAAACGGTAGCCAGCCTACCGGCGGATTCCAAGCACAATCAACGCTCCTCTCCATGAGCTGACGGCGCGAGGATCTGGCGCTCTGCGCGATCCGAGGCGGCGCCGGTTCTCCGGCCCCATGCGGGGCGAGGGCCCGGTTTCCCTGGTCCTCTGATCGGCGCTGCTTCCTTCGTGCCGCTCTCGTTGCTGATTTGAGGACGTCCCCCACGGCTCGCGGGGCTAGCAGCGCGCCGCGCTGAAGCTGGTATGTACCGCGGGTCGCTTGGAGGCCCATCGTGCGTAGCCAGACCCTGACATCTCGCGGAAGCTACATCGGCGGCGACTTCCTGCCCCCGCAGGACGTCGACGCAGAGCTCATCAGCCTGGATCCTCACAGCGGCGAACCGGTGGGGCGAGTGGCCGTGAGCCTGCAAGCGGTTGAGCGCGCCGTCGCGGCGGCGAGCGCCGCGCGCCGCAGCTGGCGTGAGACAACGCTCGCCACACGCGTCGACGCCATGGGCCGCGTGGCGGCTGAGCTCACGCTGCGCGGCGAGGAGCTGGCCCAGCGCATCAGCCGTGAGGTGGGCAAGCCGCTGTGGGAGGCCCGCACGGAGGTGAGGGCGGCCATCGCCAAGATCCAGATCAGCGCGGAGGAGGGGCTGACGCTGGTGCAGGAGGTGAGGCTTGAGGACGGCTCAAGCTACGCCCCAGCGCCGCACGGCGTGCTGGCGGTGCTCGGCCCCTTCAACTTCCCACTGCACCTGATGAACGGGCATGTGATCCCAGCGCTGTTGATGGGCAACACGGTGGTGCTCAAGCCGAGCGAGATCGCGCCCTTCGTGGGGGAGCTCTACGTCGAGGCGCTGCACGCGGCGGGGCTGCCGCCGGGCGTGCTCAACCTCGTTCAGGGCGGCGCCGAGGTGGGCGCGGCGCTCGCGGCGCACTCGGACGTGCAGGGCGTGCTGTTCACGGGCAGCTACCGCGCCGGGCTCGCGATCCAACGAGCGACGCTCACCCAGCCGGGCAAGCTGTTGGCCTTGGAGATGGGCGGGAAGAACCCAGCGCTCGTGCTGGCCGACGCGCCCTTCGACAAGGCGCTGCACGACGTCGCCTGGGGCGCCTACATCACCGCTGGGCAGCGCTGCTCGGGCACCGCCCTATGCTTCGTCGAGCGCTCGCTGATCGAGGCCGTGCAAACGCGGCTCACCCAAATGCTCCCGGGGATCCGCGTGGGCGATCCGCTAGAAGACGTGTTCATGGGCCCCCTCGCCACCGCGGGCGCGCGCGCCTTGCTGGAGCAGCAGCTCGCCGCAGCGCACCGCGCTGGCATCCATCAGGTGGCGACCAGCGAAGCGCCGAGCGGCGCCGCGTATGCGCCGGCCACGCTCCACCGCGTGGAAGAGTTCGATGGTGCGCTGCCCTACCTCACCGAGGAGCTGTTCGGCCCCGACCTCGCCCTGCTGCCCATCGACGATCTGGAGCACGGCGTCGCCCTCGCCAACGCCCTCCCCTATGGACTGGCCGCCAGCGTGTTCACGAGTGACGCGAGCGCCTTCGAGTGGGCTCGCGGCCACTTAGAGTACGGCTGCATCAACCACAACGCGCCGACGCCCGGCGCCTCGAGCCGGCTGCCGTTCGGCGGCGTGAAGCAGAGCGGCAACCACCGCCCCGCGGCGCTGTGGTCGAGCCTCTATTGCAGCTACCCCGTCGCCACCCTGCGCGGTGGGGTGGAGCGCCCCGCGCTCAGCCCTGGATTAGACTGGTGAACTGACTTTTAGCCACGCGCGAGCGCCCCGCGCTCAGCCCTGGATTAGACTGGTGAACTGACCTTTTGCCACGCGCGAGTGCTCTGGGCGAAGCCGGCTCAGCTCTGGATCGAGATCCCAAGGCGGTCAGTCAGCGGCCCATTGAACACGCCGCTTCGGTTCAGCTCCTGGTACACCCCGAGCCACTTCTCCACGTTCTCCCCACCCCACAGCGCCTTCAGCTGACGCACGCTGCGGATGGCCTTCATGTCGAGGCCCCAGTGAGGCCGCGCACCAAGCTCATGCATGAACACCTGCTCATAGTGGAGCAGCATCTCTCGGGCGCGGCTCACCCCGAGCACTGAGCCGATCTCCAGCGTGCAGGTGTCCCTGCCGTGCATCATCGCCAGGTTCGCTGGCGACCGTTTCACGAAGCGCAGCGTGCACGGCGTGGTGTGCACCATCCCCTGATCGGCGTGCTCTTGAGCGAGCTGAAAGAACCGCTCCGCGACGCGGCGGGTGTCCCGCAGGTGAAACGAGAGCTCCACCCCGAACACGCGCATGTGGTTCATGGGCCCGATGTTGAAGACCTCATAGCTCTTCGCGATGTAGCTTTGGTCAGCTCGGCTGTTGATAGCCTCCGTGATGAAGCCTGGGGCCTCATTCGGCAGGCGGTTCACCAGCTCAGCGACCACCGCGCCATGCCCTGAGCCAGCGGTGACCAGGCTGTCCAGCTCCACGCCGATCCGTCCGCGCTTTTTATCAGCCGTGGTGCGCCACGGCTCGCGCTCGAGCTTGTAGCGCTGCTGGAGCAACACCTGATGCGCCGCCGCGCTGGCGCCGCGCTCGGGTGGGTACGGGTTCAGCGAGACCTCGTAGTATTCTGGCTCAGGGCCTGAGGCCACGAGCGGCGCGCCGCGGAGCAACCGATCGATGAAGCCACCGCCTTCGCTCAGGGCGCCCCACGTGGTCACGAGCGGCGTCTCCTTCAGCCAGAACGAGCCCGTCACCGCGAGCGTGACGGCGTACACCACGCCGAGGGCGCCCATGCTGACGCAGGCCGCGTTGAAGGCGCCGTCGTCCTGCACAAGGCGCGCGGGGACGCGCTGGCCGTCAGACTCCACGTAGCCCGGGAAGCGCGCCGGGTCCGTGATGCCCTCGCTCGGCTCGAGTTGGAGCACCTCGCCCCCCGCGACCACCACTTGGAGCGACACGATCTGCGACGGGATGGGCCCATACTTCAGCCCCGAGCCGTGGGTCCCGGTCATCGCCGCGCCGGCGAGCGTCTGCGCGTCGTACCCGCCGAGGTTCTGAAACGCGAGGCCGTCACAGTCGAGATCGGCGTTCAGCTGACGAATGGTGGCGCCAGATTCCGTACGGTAAAGCTTCGCGGCGCGCGCGGCGTCCTTCAGCTGCTCGCGCGGCACCGGCAGGCGGCGGGTGAGCCCCTCAGGGCTCATCAGGTAGCCCGAGCTGAAGGCCACGTCGGAGTAAGAGTGCCCTGAGCCGGTCATGCGCACGGTGAGCGACTCGGCCTCCGCCGCCTTCACGATCTCGCACAGGTCCCCGAGGCTCTGTGGCTCCGCGCGGTAGCGGGGGAGCGCGCCCAGGTTGCTGCCCGAGGCGTCTTGCCAGCGCGAGCCTGACCGGAGCCAGCGCGGCCCGGCGCCGCTGGCGCAGCCCACCTGCCCACCCCCGAGCACCCCCGCGCAAGCTGCACCGGTAGCCCACCCCAAGAACCCTCGCCGCGTGGTTGTCACGGCGCGAGACTATAGCCGCCGGGGACGCGTAGTAGAACCGCCGCCAGCGTCGCACCGCCAGCGGCGCACCCCCAGCCCGCGCTTGAGCGCCGCTCCTCGGTATTCCCGGCCTCCCGCCTCAGGTGGCTGAGCTCAGCAAAGCCCTTAGCTGCCGCGCTTGGGCTCGCCAAGGCCCCCGGCCCAAGGGGCTGTCACCGCGCGCGGCGAGCCGCTTGAGCGCCGGGCCGCACACAAAGGGCGAGCGGCGCCCCGAGCGGCGATCTAGCTTGGTGGCATGCACCGCGCCTTGCAACCACCAGGGAGGCCACGGCGCGCCTCACCGTCGTGGGGAGCGCTCGGTGGCCTGCTGAGCTGCCTCGCGGCGCTGTCGAGCGGCTGCAGCCGCCCCACCATCCCCCTCGCGCCGAGCCCCAGCGAGACGTCAGCTGCCCTCGCTAACTGGCACTTCCTCACGGCGGCCGCCCCCTACGCCAAGCTGTTCGAAGAAGGGCACACCTGGCACTTCGAGCTGGCGCCTCAGGCCACCGCGGCGCCGAGCGACCTCGCTCCAGCGCACTCAGCCGGCGAGGCGGATCAGCCGGGCGCCACACCAGACGAGGCAGCGCCTGGCGAGGAGCCAGGGCCACTGACCATCTCCGCCGCTGAGGACCCTCAGTCAGGTGCGCTGCCTACAGCCGCGCCCGGCGACACGCGGTCAGAGGAGCTACCTGACACCGGAGGCACCCAGTCAGAGCTGCTGCCTACTGCGCCGGGCGCGGCGCCGTCAGGTGCGCTGTCCAGTGCCAGCCCACCTGCGGGCAGCGCCGGGGCGGCGCCTGACGTGGCTGCGGGGCCACCCGGCGAGGTGCCAAACCCCCCCAAAAACGGCACGCTGACGCGAGTTAGCTGCACGGTGACCTCCGTGGAGCGACGCGTTAACGCGATCCTCAGCCACATCGAGTGCGACCCATCGCTCCCCGAGAGCCCGCTGCAAGGCGCCTGGGGCGCCGATGCGCGCGGCCTGTTCCGGCTCGAGCGCCTGCCTGAGCCAGGATCCCCTGCCCTGGTGAGTGAGCATGAGCTGGTGTTGCCCGCGCTGCCCACCGCCCTCAACGTGGAGCTCACACCGCCCGCCCCAGGCTGGTTCCAGTCGCTTGAGGTGGCCCCCATGCTGCTTCAGCCGAGCACAGCGGAGACGCCCGCCGCGTGGTGCGCCACGCAGCGCTGGTGGGGCGCGGAGCTTGGCGCTCGCCAGCTCTGCTTTGGGGGTGGGGATCTCATCGAGGCGACCACGGACGACGGTGAGGGGCTGCGCGTGTGGCTGCCCACCTCACCCTGATCCCACCCTGAGGCGCTGAGCGCCGCGCAGCACTTGGAGCGCTCAGGACAGCCTGGGTACTTTTTTTGGGGGCGTTTGGTGAGTCGCCGCTCACCTCAAAACACGCTCGTTGCTGATTTGAGGACGACAAGCCGTAAACCGTTGGTCGCCCTAGACGGGCGAAGCTCACCTGCGTAGCCTAGTGGGTCAAGCGAGCGGTCCGCTCGCCCTTGGAGCTGCCTCATGATCCGTCTTGCTTCTCTCCCGCTGCTCAGCGCCGCCCTGCTCTTGACCTGGCTCTTCAGCGCTGAGACGTCCGCCGCCCCGCTCATCATCGACGGCACGACACCGGCGAACACCAGCTGCCCAGGAGGCACCGTCGAGCTCGGTGGGCGCGCCTGTCGCTACGGCGGGAACCACGAGTTTGACTACATCGACATCCGCGGCGGCGGCGCGCTGAACGTGATCGCCTTCAACGGCAGCGACCGCGCCAGCACCGGCAACCTGGTGCTGCGCGCGACCGGGCGCGATCCGACGAATGCTTTTTCCATACGGGTAGATGCACGCTCGCGCATCACCGCGAAGGGCGCGGGGTATCAGGACGTGCTGTGCGGCAACGGCGATGGCCCCGTCGGCGCTCCCCTGGCGGGTGGGCGCGGCGGCTGCGCGGTGCTCGACTCGGGCGGCGGAGGCGGCCACTTCGGGCGCGGCGGGCGCGGCACCAAGGACTGCTTCGTGTTCGGCTCCGCCACGGCCTGCGAGTTCCCGCAGGAGTTCGAGGAGGCCTGCGGTGCGCTGAACGCCGCCGGCACCGCCTGCGTGAACACCAGCGAGCCGGGCTTCGCGACCTGCCGCGGCGTCGACCCAACCCCGCTGAACATGACGCCTGCCCCGCGACGTCCGGGAGGCCGTTGCCCGCGCCAGTCG
>CAYQAC010000047.1:14612-25969 GCA_964415255.1 uncultured Polyangiaceae bacterium
CCCCGCTGAACATGACGACTGGCGCGGGCAACGGCCTCCCGGACGTCGCGGGGCAGGCGTTCTACCACCACATTTTAGACGCTGAGTTCGGGGCCGCTGGCGGCGACAAGGGCTGCTTGGACGGCTGGGACGCCGCGCGGCGCGCTGGCAGCGGCGGCGGGCGCATCGTGCTGTTCGCGGCCAACGCCGGGCAGAGCGGCCTGCTCGACATCGCAGGGCGGGTCACCTCAGATGGTCAGCGAGGCTGCTCAAGTGGCAACGACTCCGCGGGCGCGGGCGCCGGCGGCGTGGTGCTCTTGATCGGCGACACCGTGAACGTCGCGCAGTCGGCGCGGGTCAGCGCTCACGGCGGACGCGGCGGCGACTCGCAGCCCAAGTGCCTGCCTTGCTCGAATCCAGGGACGCGGGACGTCTGCCAAGCGGGACAGACCTGCACCACCCACACGGACCCTGCCAGCGGCGCCAGCTACAACCTCTGCGGCCCCTGTAACTGCACCCCCTGCTCCTCCAACGCTGACTGCAGCTTCCCCGGCCAGACCTGCCGAAACCTCGGTGGAGATTTGGGCAACGTGTGCGCGAACGCCGCTTTGCAGTGCACCCCCTACGACGTCGCCGATGACGAGGGTGAGTGCCTGGGCACCCAGAACTCAGGCACTTGCGACGACTGCGCCGGCGGCGGCGGCGGCGGCATCATCAACGTGCAGAGCCGCACCGCGGCGATCCACCCGCACGCCATCTTCGACGTGCGCGGCGGCCACGGCGGCATCTGCCACATCTGCGCCGGCGAGGCGGGCGGCGGCGCCGGCGAGCTCCAGCTCGACAGCGCTTACGTCGGCGAGATCTGCGACGGCAAGGACAACGACTTCAACGGCCTCGTGGACGACGGCCTGCCGCAGCTCAATTGCGGCGGCACCCTGGTGCCAAGCTGCGTCGGCGGCCAACCGCAGTCCTGCCCCGCAGATCCTGCCACCTGCACCGTCACGGCCAGCGACGCGCGGCCTCGCTTCGCGCTGATCCTGGACTCCTCTGGGTCGATGCTGCTCGACATCAACGGCAACCCGACGTTCGGTGATGGCTCGGCCGATTTCCCCGGCGTGGACACCAACGCGCCGGGCAGCCCTGGCCAAGACTCTCGGCTCTACATCGCCAAGCGCGCGGTGGCGAAGGTGCTGGCTGCGTTCCCTGAGAGCGACTACGCGCTCGCCCGCTACTACCAAGACGTCGGCGTCAACCGCAGCTGCCAGACCGCCTCGAACTTCGAGTGCGCCATGAGCTGCTGCTCTTATGACGACCCCACTGACAACGTCGGCCCGGCGTACCCCAGCCATTACCCCGACAACCGCTGTGTGCTCGGCGCGCTGTACCCCAGCGCCGGCTACACCTTCCCCAACCCTGGGCGCACCACGGACATCAACATCGGCTGGGCCACGCCGTCAGCTGCTTGTATCAACTACGCTGGCTCCTGTGGCCCGCCAAGCCGCGGCGCGCAGTACCTGGTCGGCTTCGACACCCCGCTGAACGACTACCTCCGGTGGCTCGACGGCGCCGAGTCCGATTTCCGCTCGGATATCGTCCCGGGCAGGCATTGTCAGGGTGGCGATTGCGAGCTCCGGGCCACCGGCCCCACCCCGCTCGCGGGCGCGCTCGCCGCGACGCAAGACTTCCTCACCCCGGTGGTCACCTGCGACAGCGCGAAAGACTGCCGCACCTACGCCACCATCTTGCTCACGGACGGCGCGGAGAGCTGCCAGGGGGATCCCGTGGCCGCCGCCGCCGCGCTCCGCGGCGCGATCCCAGGGCATGAGGTCAAGACTTACGTCATCGGCTTCAGCGTCTCGACGACTGAGCGCGCGCAGCTCAACGCCATCGCCACCGCGGGCGGCACCAACGCCGGCGACTTCACGGGTCAGCCGGACGCCGCGTTCTTCGCGAACGACGAAGATGGCCTCGCCAACGCGATCGCCACCATCATCGCCTCAAGTCAGCGCTTCGAGTCGTGTAACGATCTCGACGACGACTGCGACGGGCTCATCGACGAGGACTTCCCCAACAAGGGCCTCGTGTGTGACGACGGCGGGGTCGGGCTGTGCCGCGGCACCGGCGTCTACATGTGCACCGCAGACGGCAGCGGCACGGAGTGCGTCATCACCAGCCCCGGCGCCGCGCCCACGGCGGAGGTGTGTAACGGCCTCGACGATGACTGCGATGGCCTGGTGGACGAAGGGCTCACCTGTGATGGTTGCGTGCCCCAGCCGGAGATCTGTAACGGCAGGGATGATGACTGCGACCGCAGCATCGACGAGGAGCCTGACGTCTCCCAGAACGACCCGAACATCGGCGGCGAGTGTGAGCCCTTGGTCGCTCCCAATGACCAAGCCCCGTGTCAGCCGGGGCGCCTCACCTGCGTCAACGGCAACCCCATGTGCACTGGCGCCATCAAGCCGCAAGCGGAGATCTGTAACGGCCTGGACGACGACTGTGATGGCGTGGCGGACAACGACGCGCCCTGCCCGGGCGTGACCCAGTGCATTGAAGGTCAATGTGTGGGGCCATGTGCCTCGGGCGAGTTCAAGTGCCCCGGCGGCTTCGAGTGCCGCTCCGGCTTCTGCTTCCCGCTCGGCTGCGCGAACGTCGAGTGCCCTGAGGGCCAGGTGTGCACGAACGGCCTGTGCGTGATGCAGGGCACCGGCGGCACCAGCGGCTCAGGTGGCAGCTCAGGCTCAGGGAACGCCGGCTCAGGCGGCGCTGCGGGTGCCGCTGGCAGCGGTGGCGTCGGCGGCAGCGCTGGCGTCGGTGGCAGCGCTGGCTTCGGCGGCAGCGGCGGGGCCTCCGGCGGCACCTCGGGCGATTCAGGGGTGTACGGTCTCCCCACGGGCGGCGGTGGCTGCGCGGTGAGCCCCACCTCAAGCAGTCAGGGCACCTGGCTATTGCTCAGCGTGCTCGGCTGGTTTGGCCTCAGGGGGCGGCGGCGGCTCAGGCCACGCGAAGCGACGCGCAGCGGCGCGAGCCAGCAGGAGGCCAAGTGATGGCCGCGCGTGGGCTCCTCTCAGGCGTCGCCCTGCTCAGCGCAGGGTTGCTCCTGCCAAGCTGCGTCGTGGACGCCTTCTGCTTCTCCAACTGCGGCTCAGCCAGTGGTGGTCAGGGGGGCGCCGGAGGTGTGGGCGGCGCGCCCTTCGGCGGCAGCGGTGGCTTCATCCCTGGGGGCAGCGGCGGCGGCACCCCCGACGCTTCGTGCGACGCCGATCTCGAGACCGACCTTGAGAACTGCGGCGCGTGCGGCAACAAGTGCGAGCTGCCCGGCGCCTTCGCCACCTGCGAGGCTGGGAGGTGCGAGGTGGAGAGCTGCGCGCCACAGTTCTACGATCTTGACGGCGACCCACAGAACGGCTGCGAATACGCCTGCGCCGTGCCCGTCATTGGCCCAGAGATCTGCGACGGCATCGACAATGACTGCGATGGCTTCGTCGATCTCGAGGATGTTGACCTCACCCCCCCGCCCGGCCTCTGCAACACCACGCCAGGCACCCCGTGCGAAGGCACTCAAGCGCTCTGCCTCGGCGCGCTCGGCTGGTCCTGCGACTACAGCACCGACGTAGAAACAGACCAAGGCTTCGTGCGCTCCATTGAGTCACGCTGCGACGGCATCGACGGCAACTGCGATGGCCACGTCGACGAGACGTTCCAAGATCTAGGCAAGCCCTGCGACGATGGCGGTGTCGGCGTGTGCCGCGACAGCGGTGAGGTCGCCTGCGACCCGACGGACGACGGCGCCACGTTCTGCGATCTATCCGTGCTCCCTGATCCCTCGCCGCCTAGCGCCGAGCTGTGCAACGGCCTCGACGATGACTGCGACGGCCTGGTGGATGAAGGCGTCGTCTTCGACATGCAGCCCTTCCCCAGCGCGGCGAGCCCGAGCTTCTTGGTGGACCGCTTCGAGGCCTCTCGCCCTGACGCCACCAGCTCCGCCGCCGGCCTCAACGAGCACGTGGCCTGCACCGCACCCGACGTGCTGCCATGGACGTCCGCCTCATGGTCGCGCGCCAAGGCCGCCTGCGAGGCGCGCGGCCCCAAGTTCAGGCTGTGCACCGCCGCTGAGCTGCGGCAGGCCTGCGCTGAGGGCGGCCGCACATTCCCATATGGGATGAGCTACGAGCCGGACACCTGCAATGGCGGCGACCACGACGCTGTCCCAGGCGGCCCGGTGGACAGCGTCCTGCTCCCCACCGGCTCCCTGCTCGAGTGCAAGAGCGAGAGCGACCTCTACGATCTCTCCGGCAACGCCGCCGAGTGGACGTCCACCCGCACCGGCTCGACGAACGAGGTCCCGCCCCAGGACATCTACCAGCTGCACGGCGGGTCCTACCTCTCCCCATCGCTCGGGCTGAGCTGCGACATCGAGCTCTCGCCGCGCGCTGGCGAGAAGGCGATCCTCCCGAACATCGGGTTCCGCTGCTGCGCAGATCCGTAGCGCCCGGGTTGAGGTGAGCCAGGTGTCCTGGCGCCTTGAGCAGGCGTCAGGGCGCCGCGCGGGTCTGTCACAATACGAACCAGTCTCCGCATGATCTCCCAGGATTTTTGGGGGTTTGGCACCGCGCCGTGAGGCGCCAAACAAGGCTCGTCCGCCAGGGTCAGCCTCCTTGGCCCCGGAGTGCGCCGCGCAGCATTAACAGCGCCCCGCCGAGCGGCAGTTGTCCCCCATCTGAGCGCAGGAGCTCAAGAAAGGACACTAGATGACCCGCAAGACCCGCATCCTCACCACCTGGATCATCGGCGCCTCGCTCACCCTCACGAGCGTCGCCTTCGCCAAAGGAGACGGCGAGAAGAGAGGCCACCGTGGCGACCACATGGCCAAGCTGTTCGAGCGCTTCGACGCCAACAAGGACGGCAAGCTGACCAAAAAGGAGGTCCCCGAGCGGCTCTGGGAGCGCCTGAGCGCCGCAGACGCCAACAAGGATGGCGCCGTCACCAAGGCCGAGCTTGAGGCCAAGCGCGCCGAGTGGAAGGCCAAGAAGGGCGACAAGAAGAAGGGCGACCGCAAGAAGGGCGATAAGAAGCGCGGCGACAAGAAGAAGAGCGACCGCAAGAAGGGCGACAAGCGCGAGAAGAAGTCAGCCAGCTGACAGTCAGTCGTCCAGCCCAATCCACACCCTACGGGACGTCAGGGGCCCTACCGCACCCCCCACCCCACCCCTGATGCTCCCCGAGCGCCACCCACCAGTCCCGGTGGGTGGCGCTCACCTTTTTGTTCGCTCACCAGACCACCTAGCGCAGGTCGGTTTGCCGCCAGACGCCCTAGTCACCCCCAGCCCACGCTCACTCCTCAAGCTCGGAGTCGCTGATGCCGTGCGCCCGGAGCTTCTCCCACAGGTTCTTACGGGAGATCCCAAGCAGCTCCGCAGCCCGCGCGCGGCGACCGGACGTCACCGCGAGCGCGCGCAGCAAGTACTGACGCTCAAACTCGCGCAGCGCCTGGGCCAGCACCCGCACGGGCTCACCGCCCTCGTCGTCGCCGAACACCGCCTGCACATCCTGAGGGAGGTGCGAGAGCTGGATCTCAGCGCCGCGCGCTAGCACCACGCCATGTTCAACGAGGTGCTCCAGCTCCCGGACGTTGCCTGGGAATGGGTAGGCCATGATCGCCGCCCAAGCGCGCGCCGAGAAGGTCCCGCCTGGCTGCCCATGGCGCCCCAAGAAATGCTCAATCAAGAGCGGCAAGTCGCCGGGCCGCTCACGCAGCGGTGGGATCGCGACGTCGAGCACCCGAAGCCGGTAGTAGAGATCTTCACGGAACTCACCCGTGGCGATGCGACGCTTCAAGTCGCGGTGGGTAGCGGAGATGACGCGGACGTCGACGTGCACCGTCGCGCTGCTCCCGAGCGGCTCGAAGCTGCCGTCTTGCAGCACGCGTAAGAGCTTGGCCTGCGCCGGGGGGGACATCTCGGCGATCTCGTCTAAGAACAGGGTGCCACCGTCCGCCAACTTGAAGCGCCCTCCACGCTGGCGGGAGGCGCCGGTGAAGGCGCCACGCTCGTGCCCAAACAGCTCCGCCTCAAGCAAGGCGTCAGGGAAGGCGCCGCAGTTCACCACCACGAGCGGCCGATCTCGCCGCGGCGACTGCTCGTGCAGGCTGCGCGCCACGAGCTCCTTCCCCGTGCCACTCTCCCCCAGAATAAGTACGTTGGCGTTACTATCCGCGAGGGTGGTGACGCGCTCACGCAGCCGCCGCATCCCCAGCGACTGCCCCACGATCAGCCGCGAGTTCGCGCCCTCCTGGCGCGCCGCGCGCAGCTCCGCCTCCACCGCCCGGCGCGCGGCGATGCGCCCAACGCGCACCATCAGCTCGTCCATGTCGAACGGCTTCGTCAGGTAATCTGACGCCCCCGCCTTCAAGGCCGCGACCGCGTCGGGGATCTTCCCGTAGGCGGTCATCAAGATCACCTCCACCGTGGGGTAATGCTCAAGCACCGCATGAAACACCTCGAGGCCCGAGGCGCGCGGCATGCGGATGTCCGTGATGACCAGCTCGATCTCGCTGCGCGCGAGCTGCTCCAACGCCAGGGCGCCATCTTCCACCACGATCACTCGGTGCCCCGCCGCGGCCAGCGCGTCGCTGACGCTGAGGCGGATGCTAGGCTCGTCATCAGCGAGCAAGATGGTCAAAGGTGGCGTCGGCTGCTTCGGCTCTGGCGGCGCGCGCGTCGTCAGCTGATGGGAGCTTGAGTCGCTCAGAGACTCGCGGGGTGGCTGACTTGATGACAGCTCGTTCCGCGGTACCCCCATCATCGGCGGCTTGCTCATGGACAGCAGGCTCCAAGCCACATCGTGATCTCAGCTCCCCCTGTAGCCTGGTTCCGGACCTCCAGCTCACCCCCGTGCGCGTGGATGATGCCTTGAGTCACCGCCAAGCCGAGGCCCGTGCCTTCCCCCTCCGGCTTGGTGGTGAAGAACGGATCGCAAGCGCGGTGCAGGTGCTCTTCAGCGAAGCCAGGCCCCGTGTCGCTCACCCGAAGCCCCAAGCGGCTCCCCGCGCGCTGCACCTCGAGCC
Organism: uncultured Polyangiaceae bacterium; assembly: GCA_964415255.1. Taxonomy (GTDB): domain Bacteria; phylum Myxococcota_A; class Polyangia; order Polyangiales; family Polyangiaceae; genus JAHBVY01. Next base: position 21,658 of record CAYQAC010000047.1, read on the forward strand.
GCACCACGCCCGCCCTGTCCGTCGCCTGCACCGCGTTCATCAGCACGTTGAGGATCGCCTGCATCAGCTGCGCGCGATCCGCGAACACACAACCTGGCGGTGAAGGGTCCATGAACACGAGCTCCACCTGACGCTTGGTGGCGAGGGGCTCCACCAGCCTGAGCGTAGCCCCCACCACGTCAGCGAGCTCAACCGGCTCCGGCGCCGGCGTGCGCTGGCGCGCGTAGTCGAGCAGCCCGCGCACCGTCCCCGCGATGCGGTTCAGGCCATCGTCGATGGTGTCGAGGTACTGGCGCTGGCGCGCCGGAGAGAGCTGGCCCTCACGGAGCGCCTTGATGCAACCGAGCAGGCCCGAGAGCGGGTTGTTGATCTCATGTGCGAGCCCTGACGAGAGGAGCCCAATGGAGGACATCCGCTCGGCATGCAGCGTCCGCTGCTGCTCCGAGCGCAGCTCCTGCTCGGCGCGCTCGCGCTCGCGCACCTCAGCCTGCAAGCGCAGGTTGGCTTGGGTCAGCTCCGCGGTGCGATCTTCCACGCGCTGCTCAAGCTCTGCTTGCTGCTCCTCGTTCGCGACGTGGACCGTGTGGCGCTCAGAGACGTCGCGCACCAGCGCCAGCACCCGCACCTCCGCCGCGCTGGTGAGCGGCAACAGCGCGATCTCCACCGGGAAGCGCTGGCCGTCCTTACGCTCCGCCCACACATCGAAGCCGGTGCCCATCCGCCGCTCGTGCGGCTCGCGCAGGTAAGCGGCGCGAATGCTCGCGTGGCGCGCGCGTAGATCCTCCGGGACCAACACCTCGATGGTGCGCCCCAGCAGCTCCCTGATGCCGTAGCCAAACAGGGCCGAGGCACGCGGGTTCATCGACAGGATGCGCCCGTCAGAGCCCACCACGAAGATGGCGTCTGGGGTGAGCTCGTAGAGCTGCGACAAGAGCCCGGCTGGCGCGCGCGCTGGACCGCGCGGCGCCCCCACCCCCTCCTGCTCATCCGCGCGCCCATCAGCCGACGGCCCATCATCAGGCCCACTGACGACACCATGAGCCGCCTGGCCGCCCCCGCTTGGACTTAGCTCGTCAGTCACCCTCCCCCATCCCGTGGCTCATGGCATCGCCTTCAAGCGCGCGGTGAGCGCCTCAAGGGGCTGATTCAACCCATCGACGCGCGCCTGGGGGAAGCCGCGCGAGTCGAGTAAGGTGATGAGCGAGGAGTGGTTGAACGCACCGCCCTCAAGCTGTCGGTACTTGAAGCCCAGCGCCGCTGCGAGCGCCCGCACGTCGCTGTCAGCCGCCGTGGCGAGCCGGTAACGCTCCGAATCGAGCTGATGGCGCTCAGCGAGCTCCATCAAGACCTTAGGCGTGTCGCGCTCTGGGTCGATGCTGACCAGCAGCACCCGCAGCTTCGCGCGTGAGGCTTCATCCAAAGAGCGCTCGAAGCGCTGGATGTCGCGGATCAAGGTGGGGCAGGCGAAGGGGCAGGTCGCATAGAACATGCTGATCACCACCGGGTGCCCGCGGAATTCATCGAGCGTGATCGCCTTGCCCTGCTGGTCGGTGAGCTTCAGCTCCAGATCGTAGAGTGAGGCGTCCACGCTGCCCTGGCTCGCGCCGAGCGTCTCGTGAGCCGCCGCTTCGGCGCCCTGAGGGACCTGAGCTGGGACTTGTGCGGCCACCGGAGCAGACTCGCTCGCCGGCGCCTGACCCTCGCCGTCTTGAGCCTTGCAGGCCACCAACGCCGAGAGAACGAACGCGCTTGTGAAGAGCCACCTCATCGGATCACCTCCCATCGTCTGCGCACCGGAAACCCAAGTTACGAGTCGTGTAGCGCGCTTCGAGCGAACCGCGGAAGGCGATGCGCATGAAGCTCGCGTAGTCGTTCACGTCGCTCGCGGAGAGCGCGCCCGCGCCACAGAAGCGCTCCATGTCGCCAGACTGCCGCTCGCGGCTGTCTCCGCTCACCAGGTTCGAGTTGAAGTCGAGCACCCACTCCCAAACGAGCCGGTGCTGGTCGTGCACGCCGTACCAGTTAGGCCTGTCTTGCCCCACTGGCCCTGGGCGCGAGCTGCGCGCGGAGTACCACTTGAGGATGCGCGGCGTGAGCCGCGTGCGCGCCTCCGCTGAGCGCTCATCCGCCGCCGCGGCATACTCCCACTCGTACTCGGTCGGGAGCCGCCCGCCCTGCCACTCGCAGTAGGCCTTCGCGGTGAACCAGCTCACGTTGGTGACAGGCTCACGCGGCCCTGCGTCTTCCCCCAGCCTACCTGCCTCAGCCCAATGGCTCAGGTACTGCGAGTCAGCGAACAGCCGTGAGACGCGGTCGCGGCTGTAGCGCGGGTTCAACTTGACGAACCGCAGGTACTCTTGGTTCGTCACCGGGTAGCGATCGAGACGGAAGCTCGAGATGGGCACGTCCGTCTCGGTCGCGCTCGGTGGGTAGAAGGTGCGGAAGCGGCCGGCTGGGATCGTCACCCGGTCCACCTCGGAGGGGAGGAGCCAGCCGAGCTCCGGCGTGGAGCCGACGTGGGCGCCCAACGCGAGCGCATAAACAGTCACCCAGATCAGCGTCGTCATGGGCACCTCCAGCTAGCCGCTTCCGCAGCGATTCAGTGTCCTGCGCCTGGCGGGCGCGGGGTCTTGGCGCGGATCGCCTTCACCTGTTCCACAGAGATCTTGCCGCCCGCGTTGCCCCAGGAGTTGAGGACGTAGGTTAGGATGTTGGCGATGTCCTCGTCAGCCAAGTGGCTCTGAGGTGGCATCACCGAGTTATACGCCGTGCCGTTCACCGTGATCTCGCCCTCCAAGCCGTTCAAGATCGCGATGATCAGCTGCTCTGGGCTCAGCTTCGCGAGGTAGTCAGCCTTGGCAAGGGGAGGGAAGGCGCCGGGCACACCCTCACCATTGTCACGATGGCAGGCAGAGCAAGTCCCTTGGTAGAGCACCTTGCCAGCAGCGACCTGCTCCTCCAAGGTCAGCTCACCTGCCTTACGTGACTTGGCCGCGACGCCGACCGCCGCCGAGTCGCTCACCTTGTCGCCCAGGTAGATCTCGTCGACCTCCTTGCCGGAGTAGATCGCCTTATCCTCCGGGCCATCCACCTTCAGCATCCCAAGCGCGCCCTTGTTGAACGCCCGGAACAGCGAGTGGTCCACCAGCACGTAGGTGCCAGGCACCTCCACCTTGAACTCAGCCCAAGCCGCCCCGCCCGCGGGGACGAGCGTGGTCTGCACGTTCTCTTGGAAGCGGCTGCCACCCTCTGGGTAGACCTTGTCGAAGATCTCCCCGATCACGTGGAAGCTGCTGATGAGGTTCGGGCCACCGTTGCCGATGTACATGCGCACCGTCTCGCCCACCTTGGCCTTCAGCGCGTTGTCGCCGACTAGGGCGCCCTCCGAACCATTGAACACGACGTAGGTCGCGTTCTCGTCGATGGCCTTCTGCATGTCGAACGGCTGCAGGCCCTTCTCGCGGTACTTGCCCACGGTGTAGAAGTCGCCCTGCATCACGTACATCTCGCGGTCCACCTTGGGCAGGCCCTCGGGTGGCTCCACCAAGATGAGGCCGTACATCCCGTTGGCGACGTGCATACCCACGGGCGCCACCGCGCAGTGGTACACGTAGAGGCCGCGGTTCAGTGCCTTGAAGGTGAACTGCGACTTGTGCCCCGGCGCTGTGAAGGAGCTCGCTGCGCCGCCACCTGGCCCGGTCACCGCGTGCAGGTCGATGTTGTGAGGCATCTTGCTGTCGGGGTGGTTCTTCAGGTGAAACTCGACGGTGTCACCTTGGCGAACGCGGATGAACTGCCCCGGCACCCGCCCGCCGAAGGTCCAGAACATGTAGTTGACGCCCTCCGCGATCGGCAGCTCAACCTCCTTGACCTCGAGGTCCACGATCACCTTCGCGGGGGTCTTGCGATCGATCGGTGGTGGAACCTCCGGTGCGTGCGTCAGCACGGCGTTGATGGGCTCACCCTGCGGTGGCCCTAGGTCCCCCTTGGCTGAGCCGCCTGTGTCCTCTAAGAAAACAGACTTCTCACCCTCCGGGGGTGGTGTCGGTGCAGGCTGGGCACAAGCCGCAGCGAGCAACAGTGGAAACATGGCGAATCGGTGCATCCTCATAGGCCCTCCAATCACGCCGAGCGCTTTGCACGCGGCGCGCCATGACGTCGAATCCCCGAACCACGCAGCGTTTTGCAGCGCCATCAGCCTGAAGGCCGCGCCTGCCAGCACAACGTGCCTCCCCTCGCCCTGCCTGCCGCAGAACTTGCGCGAATTCCAGCCCCCTGGCGCCCCCTCTTGGTCCCCCTTTGGCCCCTCCTG
>CAYQAC010000047.1:25979-26998 GCA_964415255.1 uncultured Polyangiaceae bacterium
CCTCCCCCCTAGTCCCCCTCGGCGACCACCGCCTGGCCCCCCGTTACCCTGCGGTAACACACGGGCGGTAGCCGTTACCATCTCGAAGCGGCGATGGATCGCCGCCCCGCCAAGAGGTCACTCGCCGTAGCTGCGCACCAACTTCACCAGCTCGGTGACGACCTCAGCCTTGTCTGCATCCTCCAGATCGGGGTTGCCGGGCATGATGTTGCTCTTGCCCACGGCGGAGCCGCCGCCCACGATGATCTTCTTCAGGTAGGCGTCATCCACGCTCTTTTGCCACTCTTTGTCGGAGAACGCGCGCGGCTTGGGGGTCAGCGCCGCGGCGCCCGGGCCATCGCCACCCCCCTCTTCACCGTGGCACACGACGCACTTCTGCTTGAAGTACTTCCGCGCCGCAGACGCGTCCCCGCTCGCCGACGCACCGGAGGCCGACGCAGTGGTGGCCGACGGCTCCGCAGCGGGGGCCGGGGCAGTCTCCTTCTTGCCGCACCCCATCGTCAGCCCAACCGCCACCTCACCACACCAAACCAAGCGCTCTAAATTCATCCGTTCACTCCTTTCGGGACGTCATCCTGTGCACGCCGCGTGCCTGCTGACTACGCGACAATCTAGCGCGCGGCATCCCGCCACATTTCAAGATTTGCGTAACGCGGGCGTATGTCGACGTCTACCCAACATACGCTACTCGCCGCCGTCAAGCGAACTACATGACACGGCGCAGTAACACAAAGCCGCTCAGCAGCTCCAAGCGCTCGGATGCTCAGGATCGGGGGCGGGGGGTTGGGCTTCAGCCGCGCGACTCTGGGTTGGCTTCATGCGCCGCCGAGGCGCTTTCCGCACTTCAAAGCGATTGAGTCGCATTGCCAATCACAAGGTGTACGGCGCGCCGCCACGCGGGGCGGGCGGCGGCCACATCACGTCAGGGAGACTGCCTGCTGGCCTGCTCGCGCCCAGCCTCCACCGCGAGCTCATCCACCAGGTCGTTCATGGGGTGGCCGCTGTGGCCCTTCACCCAC
>CAYQAC010000047.1:27008-33119 GCA_964415255.1 uncultured Polyangiaceae bacterium
CACCCACCGGAAGGTGACGTCACCCCGCTCGCGCACCAGCGTGATGAACGGCTCCCACAAGTCGCGGTTAGCGACCGGCTTCTTCTGGCTGTTCAGCCAGCCACGCTTGAGCCAGCCCACCCACCAGCGATCTTTGAAGCAGTTGACCACATAGGTCGAGTCACTGACGACCTCGAGCGGCCCTGGGTTCCCCTTCACGGCCTCAAGCGCCGCGCGGATTTCCATCCGCTGATTGGTGGTGTGGCGCTCCGGGCCGCTCGCGAAGTGCTCCCGCGAGGTCGCCCACGCCCAGCCACCTGGCCCTGGGTTCCCGCTGCACGCGCCGTCCGTGTAGACTACCGTCGTCATCGCGCGCCTATAGCGCGCTTCTCACACCCGAAGCCAGGCCCCTAGCGCGCCGCGAGGCGCAGCCCCTTGAGGAGGCAAAGGCCCCCAACGGCGCTCAAGGTGTGCTTCATTCTGGCCATGTCAGAGACCAGCGTGCCAAGCATCCAGCGTGAGTGGCCGCTCTACGTGGGTGGCCGCGCAGAGCGACCGAACCTCGATCTCCCGGTGACGGACAAATACTCAGGGCAGGAGGTGGCGCGGGTGCCGCTCGCCAGCCCGGAGATCATTGAGCGCGCCATCAGCGCCGCGCACTCAGCGGCGGAGCCGATGCGGCGCCTGGAGGCCTATGAGCGCCAAGCCATCCTCAGCCACTGCGTAAGGCGCTTCGAGGAGCGCGCGGCGGAGCTCGCGCACGCGCTGTGCGTGGAGGCGGGCAAGCCGATCCGCGACGCGCGCGGCGAGGTGACGCGCCTGATCGACACCTTCCGCTACGCGGCAGAAGAGTCGGTGCGGATCCACGGTGAGGTCCTCGAGCTAGGCATCAGCGCGCGCGCGCGCGGCTACACCGGGATGGTGCGCCGCGTGCCCATCGGGCCGTGCAGCTTCATCAGCCCCTTCAACTTCCCGCTGAACCTCGCGGCGCACAAAATCGCGCCGGCGCTCGCGGTGGGCTGCCCCTTTGTCCTCAAGCCCGCCAGCCACACCCCGCTCGGCGCGCTGCTCATCGGTGAGGTGCTGGCGGAGACCGCGCTGCCCGAAGGTGCCTTCAGCATCTTGCCCTGCCCGCGCGATGGCGCCGCGGCGCTCACCACCGATCCGCGCTTCAAGCTCCTGTCGTTCACCGGCTCACCCGCCGTCGGCTGGGCGCTGAAGGCGCAGGCTGGCAAGAAGCGCGTGGTGCTCGAGCTGGGAGGCAACGCCGCTTGCGTCGTCGACCACGACACCGACTTAGATGACGTGACCGAGCGCCTGATCATCGGCGCCTTCTATCAATCAGGGCAGAGCTGCATCGGCGTGCAGCGCATCTTGATCCACGAGGCGATCTACTCAGAGCTCAAGGCGCGCCTCGTGCGCGCCGCGGCGGCGCTGCCCATGGGCGATCCGAAGCTTGAGCGCACCTTCATTGGCCCGATGATCTCCGAGCGCGAGGCGGCGCGCCTCGAGGCGTGGGTAGAGGACGCGCTGGCGAGCGGCGCCACGCGCCTCACCGGCGGCCCGCGCGCTGGCGCCATGCTGCCGGCGACCCTGCTTGAGGGCGTCTCGCGGAGCGCCAAGCTCTACCGCGAGGAGGCGTTTGGCCCCGTCGCGCTGCTCAGCCCCTTCAGTGACTTTGAGGCGGCGCTGGCTGAGGTCAACGACAGCGACTTCGGGCTACAGGCGGGGGTGTTCACCCGTGATCTTTACCGAGCCCAGCGCGCCTTCGAGGTGCTTGAGGTGGGCGGCGTGGTCATCGGCGACGTGCCGTCGTGGCGCGTGGATCACATGCCTTACGGCGGCGTGAAGGACAGCGGCTTTGGGCGCGAAGGCATCGCCTACGCGATGCACGACATGCAAGAGCAACGCTTGCTCGTGATCCGCCGCCCGCCAGGCGCCTGAGCCTCAGCGCCGCTCAAGCTCGCAGCCGCCAAGCGCCCTCACCCGCGGCGTTCGACACCTAAGCTGACCGTCAGTTAAAATAACTAGCCACGCTGGCTAGGCAGCCAAGCTGTGCCTCACAAAGCGGTGTCGTGCCCCGTGATCTGCTCGATCCACCGGCGCACGCACTCCATCTCGCCCTCGCGCAGCTTACCCGCCACTGGCATGCGCTCGTCGCACTCCGGCGCGTCGTGGCTCACCTTCTCCAGCAGGTAGCTCTGGGCGGGGTAGGCGGAGTCCACTAGCAGCCGCCCGACGCACACGCAGGCCTCTGGGTCCTCCGGGTTGGTGTCGGCGCAGCTGGCGGGCCGGTCGATCAAGCGCGAGGCGACGCCCGGTGACACCAGGTCGAGCCCCGCCTCAGGGTCCCGCGCGTCGTGGCAAGCGGAGCTGCCGCAGGTCTTGATGAACAGCTGACTCGGTGGATCGCACACTGCGGTGAAGCGCTCAGGATCTTCAAGCTCCCCAGGGCAACCCGGCAAGAGCAACGCGGTCACGCCGAGCAGGGCAACGCCCCATAAAACAGCCCTCATACTGCCACCAGCCTATCAGAACTCTCAGGCCTCGTCAGCGCCCTCAGCTGCCTCAAGAGCGGACGGCGCGAGCAGCTGACGCGAGGCGCGCTCCACCAAAGCCTCAGGCCTCGTCAGCGCCCTCAGCTGCCTCAAGAGCGCGCGGCGCGAGCAGCTGACGTGAGGCGCGCTCCACCAAAGCCTCAGACCTCGTCAGCGTCCTCAGAGGACTCTGGAGCGGGCGGCGCCAGCGGCGCCAGCAGCTGACGCAAGCTGCGCTCGGCGGCCGCGCGACGGGTAGGCAGTGCTCGCAGCGCCTGACGCAGCTCTTGGCGCGGTGCCTCGGGGTGCGCGGTGCACAGCGCCGTGAGCGCCTCATCCCCCTCGGCCGTGAGCCGCGCGAGCCACTCAGTCGCAAATTTATCAGCATGACTGACTTCTTTGGGACGACGCGTGGGGTCGGCGACGTCCCGCTGGATGCTCTCGTGATCCACCTCGGCGAGCAGCCGCCCGAGCAGCTTGATCTGCCGCTGCCAGGCCTTAGACGGCGGGATGGTCTTGGCGACGCGCACCGCGGAGTCGAGCTCCTCGGGCAGCTTCAGCCGGGTGAGGCGCGGCGACGACAACTGGATGAGGGCGAGCGCCAGCTCCTTCAGCGCCGCCTCCTTCCCGCGCGCCTCGGAGCGCTGACGCGTGCGCGAGGTGTCCCACGGCTGACCGCCGTGGATGAACTCCGTCGGGTGATCCACCGCGGGGGTGCCCGACTGCTTGCGCATCACGCTGAGCGGGTTGATGAGCGCCGGGCCTGGCTTCTTGGGCACCTTCTTGGGCATGAGATCACTTCAGGGTTCGTGGGGATCACTTGGGAGGCGTGAGCGGCGCAGCCCGGCTCACGTGACAGAGGACCCTAGGCAGGTTCATTTAGTCAGTTAAACAGTCGAATGGTCTCACTCGCATGAACAGTCGAATGGTCTCACTCAAAGAAGCGCACGTTGTCCGTGACCGGCGCGCGGGTGGTGCGGGCGCGGTTGGCGGGGACCGCCGGGTCTTCATAGCCGAAACAGAGCCCCACCAAGAGGCCGATCTCCTCGGGGACGCCCAGCTCAGCGCGGACCACATCCGGGTAGTTCCGTAGGCTGCCCATGGGGCAGCAGGCGATGCCGTGCGCGGTCAAGAGCAGCATCAGCTGGCCCAGGTAGATCCCCACGTCTACCACCACGGAGGGGCCAAACGACTTATCCATCCCGATGAAGGCGACGTGCGGCGCGTCGAACAGGGCGTAGTTTCGCTGAAACGCCTTGAGGCGCCCCTCAGCGTCGCCACGCTCCACCCCGATCTCGCGGTACAGCGCCACGGCGCACTCCACCTGATGGCGTCGGTACTCCCCTTGGAAGCTGGCGCCGAGGTCAAAATCAGGCCGCGGTGGCTCCACGGCTCCCCCCGCGCCGCCCACCACCCCGAGCAGCGCCGCGCGCACGCGCTCGCGCGTGCTCCCCGAGGCCAGGTACACCCGCCACGGCTGCACGTTGCAGTTAGACGGCGCCGTCTGGGCCAGCTCGAAGATGGCGCGCAGCGTGCTCGCCGGGACCGGGCGCTCCAAGAAGCCGCGCACCGAGCGGCGCCGGCGCATCACCGCCTCCAGCGCGGCGCTTTCGTCAGTTATACTGACCGCGTCGCCTCCAAGCGCTTCAGGCGCTTCAAGCGCTTCAGGCGCCCCAGCGCCTCCAAGCTCATGCTGGGCTTCAGTCACGTCAGGATCAGCCATGGTCCTCCGATGGGCGCGCGCGGCGCCCCCAAAATCAGCCGCGAGCCAAATCAGCCGCGAAGTGAGCCGCGAGCACGTTCCCTCACGGCAATCCTCTCAGCGCTCGATGACGACGGTCTTCAAATCTTCCTCCAGGCCCTCGCGGAGCGCCTGAGCCAACGCGCCCCGCTCACGGCGCTTGGCCTCCACGAAGGCCTTGCGCGGCAACGCCCCCAGCCGCCGCGCGGCGCCGAGCGCCTGCTCCTCAAGCTCCCCCGCAGGCGCCGTGAGGTCGAGGCAGCCCGCCTCCACGGCGTCAGCCGGGCTGACTATTTCACTCTGAGAGACGATGCGCGGGTACCACTTGGGGCTCAGCCGGTGCTTGGCTAGCCCCACCAAGTACATGGGCGGCGTCATCCCCAATGAGACCTCATTGAGCCCGATCTTGAAGCTCCCCTCCGCGCCAATCCGAAGGTCGCAGGCGGTGAGCAAGATCACCCCGCCCGCCATCGCATGCCCCGTGCACGCCGCCACCACCGGGAGCGGCGACATGAAGATCCTCAGCATCAGCTCGCCGCCCGCCTTCACCAGCGCGCGGGTACTCTCGATGCCCGCCATCATCTCCTTCAAGTCGAACCCGGCGGAGAACATCCCCTCACGCCCCATGATGAGCACCGCGTTCGCCTCCTGCTCAGCGCGATCGAGGTGCGCCTGGAGCGCCGCGACGCGCGCCTGACCTAGTGCGTTTGCCTTACCATCATCCAGGCGGATCACGGCGACGCCGTCTCGCAGCTCATAGTGGGTGGTCATGGCGCCCCTTGTGCCACGAGGCGCGCCCCACACCAAGCGCCGCACGGACGCATCAGCGAGCGACGGAGGGCGCCGCCCCGATGCAAGCCAACCCCCAAAAAAATAAGCACGCGAGCGCTGTTGACGCCTGCTCCGTGGGCGAACCCAAGGCTTGAGGCCCAAACGCCGCGTGATGAGCCAGCGCTTGACCCAGCGGCGAAGCGCGCCCTTGATCACGCCGGATGCGCCTCGCAACCTACAACGTGCGCCTCTTGTGCCTCGCTGGACGCGGCGGGCGGCACCCCAAGTCTCGCCGATCTTGGCGCGCCGTGGCGGAGATCATCGACCTTCTTCAAGCGGACGTCTTGGCGCTGCAAGAGGTCGGCAGCCCGGAGGCCCTGGCCGAGCTCCAGTCCTTGCTCACGGCGCCCTACCCTCACGCGCACTTCTGCCCCACCAACGCGCGGCTCGGGATCCACCTCGCGGTGCTCAGTCGGCGCCCCATCGACGTGGCGTCGCACCGCGACGTAGTGCTCAGTTGCCCTGACGGTCAGCCCCTGCTGGATCACCCGAATCGTGAAGCGGCGCACCAAGGTCAGCTCAGCCCGCTGCATTTCCAGAGGGATTTACTGCGCGTCTCGCTCGAGGGAGCGGATGGGGGCTTCGCGAGCGTCTTCGTGGCCCACCTCAAGTCGCTCCGCAGCTACGCCTGGATGCGCCACACCGCAGGTGCCATCCGCAGCGCTGAAGCCCGCGCCGCAGCCCACGTGATGCAGCAGCACCTGCACGAGCCCTGCGTGCTGCTCGGCGACTTCAACGCGCCGCCGAGCGACGTGAGCCTCGCCCCGCTGTGCGCCTCAGAGCACTGGTGGGACCCCATCGCCGCGGAGCAAGAGCTGGGCGGCGCCCTGGTGCCGACCTACCGCTCTGGCGTGCACACGAACCGCATCGATTTTGCGCTGCTGAGCCCGAAGGCTCGCGCTCACTACCAGCCTGGTTCCGCCCGGATACACACGGAGGGGCCGACGGCGCTGGCCAGCGACCACCTCCCGCTGTCGGTGGAGCTCACGCTGTAGCCCGGCGTGCGTGGCACCGGGTGCCCAG